>WYBK01000202.1 GCA_011525905.1 Acidobacteriota bacterium | reverse complement strand
CCAATGACCAGCCAGGCGGCCCAAGCCCACGTCGGAATGCGCGTCACGGCTCCCTCCTTCCGGATGACGACAAGGGGGCCGCCGGCGTCGGCGCGAGCGGCCCTTACCTAAGAAGCTGCCGCTGGAGGCGAAATCGAAACAGCGCGAGAAGAAGAATCTGCGTCGAGCGTCGCCGCGCTCCGAGGGCCGCCCTCGGGAACTTCGAAGGGCAGGAGGCTTGCATCGTCAGGATCTGTCAGCAGCCGGTCGTTCGCATTACCGTTCACCCTGTTCGGTGAGGCCGCGTGAGATCCCGTTCGCTGGAGCCTCGAAGGAGCCGCGAGGGGGTCGGGCGTGAAGCAGCCGCTCAGTAGCGGGCGACGACTGGGGGGAGCTTGCGCGGCGCGAGGCGCGCGAGGCGGGTCTTGAGCCGCTTGAGGGGCAGCAGCAGCGCGTCGGCGGCGCGCGCGAGCGGTGAGAGCGGCGGCGCCGCGGCGCTGCGCGGCGGCGCGGGCGCCAGATGGCGGGCGAACCACCCCTGCTGCGGCGCGCGGTGGGCGGTCGCGCCGGGCCGCTTGGTGGCGACCACGAAGAGGCCGACCTGGCGCGCGCGGAAGCCACCGTAGGCGAGGTGGTCGAGGCAGCCCGGCGTGTAGCGGCGGATCTTCCAGGTCGAGGAGTGGAAGCGGCCGCGGTGCCAGAAGGGGGAGAACTCGAAGAAGCAGAGCGACTCGATCCGCCAGCCGTTGGCGGTGTAGAAGTCGTGGAAGAGCGTCGGCGAGTACATCCAGAAGCCGTGGTCGACGTGATTCGACGACGGCGCCATGCCGTGCACGACGCGCCCTCCCGGAGCGAGCAGCGCGTGCAGGTTGGCGAAGAGGCGCGGCTGGTCGAAGACATGCTGGATCGTGCCCGCCTCGAAGACCGTGTCGTAGCGGCCGCGCAGCTCTTCCGGAACCGGCTCGTTGAGATCGAGGATGCGGTCGGCTCCCTCCCAGTCCGAGACGTCGGCGCTCTCGACCTCGGCGAAGCCGAGCCGGCGGAAGAGGTCGCGGTCGGAGAGACAGCCCTGCCGGGCGAGCGCCGGCAGGTGCGAGAGCTCGGGCTCGCCGGCGGCGGCGAGCGTCGCCCCCTGCGCCGCCGCCCAGCGCTCGAGCTCGGGCGCGGTGACGTAGACCGTCATCTTGCCCAGCTCGAGCAGCCGGCCGTGGAAGGGGCGCTCGCGCGCCTCGTCGAGCAGCAGCCGCGCGGTGCCTCGGGGAATGCCCATCGCGGCTCAGAGCCGTCCGGCGGCGCGCTCGGCGCGATACCACTCGATGGTGAGGTCGAGTCCGGCGTCGAGATCGGTCGCGGGCCGGAAGCCAGCGCGCGCGAAGGTGCGCTCGGTGTCGGCGCGGCGCGCCGTCTCGAGCGCCCGCGCGGGGAGCGCGCCCGCTGCGGGCGGCGGCGCGCCGAGCCGGGCCGCGATGCGCGCGGCGACCTCGCCGACGGTCGTCGTGCGCCCGCTGCCCAGGTCGAGCGTCTCCCCCTCGAGCCCGGGAGCGGTGGCGAGCGCGACCAGGCCGCGCGCCACGTCCTCGACGAAGATCCAGTCGACCGGCCGCCCGGCGCTCGCCAGCCGGGTCGCCCGCCCCGCGAGCCCTTCGAGGATGGCGTGCGGCACGAGCTTGGTGAGGTCGCGCTGGCCGGGACCGTAGACCATGAAGGTGCGCGCCGTGACGATCGGCGCGCCGTGCACGGCGTGCAGGAAGCGGGCGTAGAGCGAGAGCCCCGCCTTGGCCGCGGCGTAGGGGGAAGCGGGCGCCTCGCCGGCGGCGAGGTCGGGCTCCTCCATCGAGCCGGCGAGCACGATCCGGCGGCAGCCGGCACCGAGCGCGGCGAGCAGCAGCCGGACACCGGCCACGAGGTTGGCTTCGAGCGTCGGCGCGACGAGCTCGAGGTCGCGCCGGCCGGTGACGCGGCTGGCCAGGTGGAAGATCCTTTCCGCCCGGCTCTCCGCGACGACGCGCTCGGCCTCCCCCGCCGCGGCGAGGTCGGCCGTCAGCCAGCGGACGCCCGGCAACGCGGGCCCGGCGCCCGAGCGCGACTGCGCGACGACCTCGGCGCCGCGGGCGAGCAGCTCCGCGACCAGATGTCGCCCGACGAAGCCGGAAGCGCCGGTGACCAGCGCGCGCGTCCCTTGCAGCATGCGCGCGCGAGCCTACCGCAGCCTCCCGACGCGCGGCCGGCCGCGTGATACCTTGCCCGCCGCATGCGCCTCGCCTTCCTGCCGGCGCGCGCCGCCCGCGCCCTCGCCCGCCTGCGCCGCCGGCTCGCCGGAGTCGAACGCCGGGTCGTCCGGCTCGCGCCCGAGGGGACCGCGATCGGCCGGGCGCTGCTCTCCTACGTCGTCGACCCCTTCCTGGCGCGCACGCCGGAGACGATCTCCTACGCCCACACCCAGGACTGGGAGTCCTGGACGATCGGCCGCACGCTGGCCGAGCTCGGCTTCGCGGTCGAGGTGATCCACTGGACCAACCGGCGCTACGTTCCGGCCGGCGAGCTCGACCTGCTGATCGACGCGCGCGCCAACCTGGAGCGGCTGGCGGGCGCCGCCGGCGCGCGCTGCGTCAAGGTCTTCCACGCCGAGACCGCCCACTGGCGGGTCTCCGACGAGGCGCAGCGCCGGCGCCTCGCCGAGCTCGAGGCGCGGCGCGGCATCCGGCTCGAGCGGCTCCGCCTGGTCGGCGAGAACCGGGGGATCGAGACCGCCGACGCCGGCGTCGTGCTCGGCAACGACTGGACGCTCGCGACCTACCGGCCGTTCGGCAAGCCGCTCTGGCGGGTGCCGCTGTCCAACGCCTTCACCTATCCGACTCCCGAGGGGCGGGACTTCGAGGCGATCCGCTCGAGCTTCCTCTGGTTCGGCGGCGTCGGCTTCGTCCACAAGGGCCTCGACCTGGTGCTCGAGGCCTTCGCCGGCGCTCCCGACCTCGCGCTCGCGGTCGCCGCGCCGCTCGACCGCGAGCCCGACTTCGTCGACGCCTTCGCGCGCGAGCTCTTCCGCACGCCCAACGTCACGCCCCTCGGCTGGCTCGACGTCGGCTCGGAGCGCTTCGCGGCCGTCGCCGCGCGCACCCTCGGCATGGTCTTCCCCTCCTGCTCCGAGGGGGGCGGCGGCAGCGTGGTGACCGCCCTGCACGCCGGGCTGGTGCCGGTGGTCACGCGCGAGGCGAGCGTCGACGTCGAGCCGGCCTGGGGGGTCCTGCTGGCCGACGCCCGGGTGGAGACGATCCGCGAGGCGGCGCGCGAGCTCGCCGCGCGGCCGGCCTCGGCGCTGCGCGCCTTGGCGGTCGCGGCCTGGCGCCGAGCCCACGAGGTCCACACCCGCGAGGCGTTCGCCGCCAACTACCGGCGGGCGGCGCTCGAGATCCTCGAGCGCTTCCGCCCCGACCTCGCCGCCCGCGCGCGCGCCTGACCGCCGCTACCCGAAAGGACGGGAGACCGGCTGGGCGCCAGCAGTATCCTGCCGGCGGGGGGGCTCACCGCCCCCACGGGAGGAGGCTGCGGTGATCGCCAACGGCAACAACCACTTCGTGGACACCCCCTGGACCGACCGCTTCGCGCTGCGCGCCGAAGGGCTGACGAGCTCGGTGATCCGCGAGCTGCTCAAGCTGACGCAAGACCCCGAAGTCATCTCCTTCGCCGGCGGGCTGCCGGCGCCCGAGGTCTTCCCGCTCGAGGAGATCGAAGCGGCCTGCCACAAGGTGCTCGCCGAGCAGGGGACCAAGGCGCTGCAGTACTCGACCACCGAGGGTTTCCTGCCGCTGCGCGAGCTGCTGGTGCGCCGGATGGGGCGCTACGGCATCCACGTCTCGCCGGCCAACGTCCTGATCACCTCCGGCTCGCAGCAGGCGCTCGACCTGATCGGCAAGCTCTTGATCAACTCGGGCGACCGCCTGCTGGTCGAGGCGCCGACCTATCTCGGCGCTCTGCAGGCGTTCAACGCCTACCAGGCCCGCTACCTCAAGGTGCCGCTCGACGCCGACGGCATGCGCGTCGACCTGCTCGAGGAGGAGCTGCGCTCGGGGCCCAAGTTCGTCTACGTGTTGCCCAACTTCCACAACCCCGCGGGCACCACGCTGCCGCTCGAGCGGCGGCAGCGGATCGTCGAGCTCGCCAGCCACTACGGCGTGCCGATCCTCGAGGACGACCCCTACGGCCAGCTGCGCTACGAGGGAGAGCATCTGCCGCCGCTGCTCGAGATCGACTCGGAGTACCACGGCGCCGCCGCCGCGAGCGGCCCCTTCCGCGGCGGCGTGATCTATCTGTCGACCTTCTCGAAAACGCTCGCGCCCGGATTGCGCGTCGCCTGGGTGGTGGCGCCCGAGGACGTCATCTTCCGCCTGGTGCAGATGAAGCAGGGCAGCGACCTGCACACCTCGACCTTCGACCAGATGGTCGCCTACGAGACCGCGCGCAACGGCTTCCTCGACGAGCACGTCAAGAAGATCCGCGAGGTCTACGGCGTGCGGCGCCAGGCGATGCTCAATGCGCTCGAGCGCCACATGCCGCTCGGAGTCGAGTGGACCCGGCCGCAGGGTGGGCTCTTCCTCTGGCTGACGCTGCCGCAGGGGCTCGACTCGGCCACCATCCTCGAGGAGGCGGTGCGCGCCAAGGTCGCCTTCGTGCCCGGGCGCGCCTTCTTCCCCGGCAAGGGGGGCGAACGCTCGATGCGGCTCAATTTCTCCTACTGCACTCCCGAGGTGATCGAAGAGGGAATCCGCCGCCTCGCCGAGGTGGTCGACCGCGCCCTGGTCGGCAGCGCAGTGCCGGTCGCCGGCTGAGACCGCGCGCTCAGGCCTCGGGCTCGCCGATCGGCGCCGCTGCCGGCGCCGCCGGCCCCCGTCCGGGAAAGCCGCCGGTGCCCTCGTAGCGGCCGACCTCGGCGAGCGTCGTGGTGCGCAGCCGGTGGACGAAGGCGTTGACCGAGTGCTTCCAGGTGTGGTGGAGCGGACAGGCGTTGTCGTCGTCGCAGACCCGCTGGCCGAGCACGCAGAGCCGCCCCTCGCCCAACCGGTCGAACAGCTCGGCGATCTCGTAGAGCGAGAGCCGCTCCGGATCGCGGCGCAGGCGGAAGCCGCCGCGCCTCCCGCGCTGGCTCTCGAGCACCCCTTGCGCGGTCAGGGTCTGCAGGATCTTGGCGAGGAAGGAGGCGGGAATGCCGAGCTCGTCGGCGATCTGGCGCGCGAGCGCCCAGCTCGTCCGCTCGCGACGAGCGAGGTGAGCGAGGGCGCGGATGGCGTACTGCGAGCTGCTCGAGAGCAAGTCGCCCCCCTTTGCGGAGGCGATCTTAGCAGAAAAACCGACCTTTCGATATCCAGATCTTTTTTTCCATAAATCATGCTATCCTGACCCCGTTCCCAGTTCCGGCCCCCTCCTCGGCGGCGGGCCGGGCACGACCGGGAGGGAGGGCCCATGACCCAGACCCAGACCGCGAGCCGGCCGAAGCCGTTCGTCTTCCCCCAGTTCTGCAAGGGGTGCGGGCGCTGCATCGAGGTCTGCCCGAAGGATTGCATCCACCTCGCCGGCGAGATCGACCCGCGCACCGGCCTCGTGCCGGTCGAGGTCGACCTCGAGGCCTGCAACGGCTGCGGGCTGTGCATCACCGCATGCCCCGAGCCGTACGGCCTGCAACCGCAGCCTCCCGGCGCCGGTTTCGAGCTGCAAGACCCCGAGCAGCTGTTCGGCGCGCGGCCGACCGCGGCGCCCGAGCCGGTCGATCTGCCCGACCGGACGCTGCCGCTGCCGGAGCTCGAGCCGCTGGTCGTCAAGGGCAACTACGCCGCGGCGATCGGCGCGCTGCTCGCCGGTTGCCGCCACGTCTACGGCTACCCGATCACGCCCTCGACCGAGGGCGCCGAGCTGATGGCCAAGGTGCTGCCCGGCCTCGACGGCGTCTTCCTGCAGGCGGTCTCCGAGGTCGCCACGGTCAACCTGATGTACGGCTGCGGCGGGGCGGGCGTGCGGTCGATGACCTTCACCTCCTCGCCCGGCTTCAGCCTGATGCTCGAGGGCATCTCTTACATGATCGGTGCCGAGGTGCCGGGCGTCTTCGTCAACGTCATGCGCGGCGGACCGGGGCTCGGCAACATCGGACCCGAGCAGGCCGACATCAAGCTCGTCTGCCGTGGTCTCGGCCACGGCAACACGCACGCGATCGTGCTCGCGCCCTCGACGCCGCAGGAGATGCTCGACCTGACGATGCTCGCCTTCGAGCTCACCTTCCGCTACCGCAACCCGGTCGTCCTGGTCGGCGACGGCTACCTCGGCCAGATGACCGGCCGGGTCAAGCTGCCGTCGCGCATGGTCGTCCCCGGGCGGCCGGCTTGGGCGGTCTATGGAGACCGCGAGCATCGGCGCAATCTGATCTGCTCGATCGAGCTGGTCGAGGCCGACCTCGAGCAGCACAACCGCCGCCTGCTCGCCAAGTACGACGAGATGACCGCGCGCGAGCAGCGCGCCGACACCTTCCACTGCAAGGACGCCGAGACCCTGGTGGTCGCCTGCAACACGCCGGCGCAGATCGCCAAGGGCGCCGTCCAGGAGCTGCGCGAGCGCGGCGTCCGGGTCGGGCTCTTCCGCCCGGTCACCCTCTGGCCCTTCCCGGTCGACAAGCTGCTGCCGCTGCTGCCGCGCGTCGAGCGGATCGTCGTGGTCGAGGCCTCGCCGGGCCAGCTCGAGGACGAGCTGCGGCTGGCGCTGTCGCACGCCGGGGTCTTCAAGCCGCCGCTGATCGAGCACGTGCGCCGCTACGGCGGCGTGCTGCCCGGACACGCCGAGATCGTCCGTCAGGTGCTGGCCGCCCAGGAGGTGACGTCATGACCACCAGCGTCTTCTACGGCCGCTTCGAGCGGCACGCGCACGGCGAGGGCCTCAAGGGGCTGACGACCCACTACTGCCCCGGCTGCGGCCACGGCCTGGCGCACAAGTACCTGGCCGAGGCGATCGACGAGCTCGGCATCCAGGATCGCACCGTGGCGATCTCGCCGGTCGGCTGCAGCGTCTTCCTCTACTACTACTTCGACGTCGGCAACAGCCAGGCGGCGCACGGCCGGGCGCCGGCGGTGGCGGTCGGCCACAAGACGGCCAATCCCGACTCGATCGTCATCTCCTACCAGGGAGACGGCGACCTCGCCTCGATCGGCCTCGCCGAGATCGTCTCGACCGCCCAGCTGGGCATCCCGATCTCGGTGATCTTCGTCAACAACGCGATCTACGGCATGACCGGCGGCCAGATGGCGCCGACCACGTTGATGGGCCAGAAGAGCGCCACCTCGCCGGCCGGCCGCGTCGAGCTGATGGGGCAGCCGCTGCGCATGGCCGAGATGATGGCTGGCCTCGACGGTCCGGTCTACGTCGAGCGGGTCGCCCTCTACGACGCCAAGCAGCGCACGCGCGCCAAGAAGGCGATCAAGAAGGCGCTCACCTGCCAGGTCGAGCACAAGGGCTTCGCCTTCGTCGAGGTACTGTCCGAGTGCCCGACCCACCTCGGCATGACGCCGCAGGAGGCCGAGCGCTGGGTCGCCGAGCAGATGACCCAGGTCTATCCGCTCGGCGTCAAGAAGGACCTGGCCGAGGCCTCCTACCCGGCGCTGCCCCGGCCGGCCTACGAGGTCGAACGGCTGGTCGCGGCGATCGCGGCGACCGCCGAGCGTCCGGAGCGCTTCGCCGAGGGGTTCCCGGCGCACCTCGACCCGCGCGACGTCTCGCTCAAGCTCGCTGGCGCCGGCGGCGACGGGGCGCAGACCGCCGCCATGCTGATCACCCGCGCGGCGATCCAGGAGGGGTTCGACTCCACCCACATTCCGAGCTACGGCCCGGAGTCGCGCGGCGGCACCTCCTACGCCGACGTCCACGTGGCGCGCGAGGAGGTGCTCTCGCCGGCCGCGCCCCAGCCCCACGTGTTGATCGCCTTCAACGCGCCGAGCCTGGCGAAGTTCGGACCCACCGTGCGCGCGGGCGGGCAAGTGATCTACGACAGCTCGGTGATCAAGGAGGTCCCGGCGCTCGCCCCGGGCGTGCGCGCCCACGGCGTGCCGATGACCCAGATCGCGAGCGACCTCGGCCGCGTTCTGGTCAAGAACGTCGTCGCGCTCGGGGCGCTGCAGGCGGCGACCGGCCTGCTGCCCAAGGAGTCGCTGCTGGCCGCGATCCGGCTGGCGCTCAAGGACAAGTGCGCCATGATTCCGCTCAACGAGGAGGCGTTCGAGTGGGGCGTGCGCAGCGTCACCCTGCACTGAGCGCGCGCCGCTAGAATCGCCCCTGGCCCCGCCGCGCTGGCGGGCGGGGCCGTGGCGATCCCTTGAGCGCAGAGCCCTCCGCCGCCGCCGACCGCGCCGATGCGGTCTACCTGTCGCCGCACCTCGACGACGCGATCCTCTCGTGCGGCGGCCGGATCGCGCGCGAATGCGCGGCCGGCGAGCGGATCGTCGTGCTCACCCTGTTCACCGCCGACGAGCCGGCGACGCCGCCCTCCCCCTTCGCGACGACCCTGGCCCGCTGGTGGAACCTGCCGCCCGGCGAGGTGATGCGGGCGCGCCGTCGGGAGGATCTCGAGGCCTGCGCCCGCCTCGCCTGCCACGCCGAACACGCCGGCCTGGTCGAGGCGCCCTACCGGCTCGACGCCGCCGGCCGCCCCCTCTACACCTCGCTCGAGGCGCTCTTCGGCGCGGTCGCCGAGGCGGACGAGCCGCTGGTCGAGCGGCTCGTCGCGCGGCTCGCCGGAATCGAGACCGGTCGCTTGGTCGCGCCGCTCGGCGTCGGCGGCCACGTCGACCACCGGCTCGCGCGGCGCGCCGCCGAGCGGGCTCGCCCCGACGCCCTCTTCTACGAGGAGTTCCCCTACACCGAGTGGAAGTGGCGGGCGGTCGACCGGGCGCTCGGCCGCCGCGCCGATTGGCGGGCCGAGACGATCCAGCTGACCGACGTCGAGCTCGTCGCGCGCCGCGAGGCGATCGAGTGCTACCGCTCACAGGTGCCGGCGCTCTTCCGCACGCCGGCGCGCCTGGCCAAGCAACTGCGGCGCGCGCTGCGCCGCGCCGGCGGCGAGCGGCTCTGGCGGCCGCTCTCGCCGTCGCCCTCGCCGGCGCGCTAAGCTCTCGCGTCGATGGCCACGACGCCGACGAAGGCCGAGATTCCGGTCGTGATCCTCTGCGGCGGGCAGGGGACGCGGCTGCGCGAGCACACCGAGAATCTGCCCAAACCGATGGTCGAGATCGGCGACCAGCCGATCCTCTGGCACATCATGAAACTCTACGGCGCCCGAGGCTTCGAGCGCTTCGTGCTCTGCCTGGGCTACAAGGGCTGGGTGATCAAGCAGTACTTCCTGCGCTACCACGAGATGCGCCGGGACTTCACCGTCTCGATGCGCGGCGACCCGCCCGAGGTCGTCTTCCACAACCAGGTCGGCGAGGAGGACTGGCGCGTGACCTGCGCCGAGACCGGCGCCGACAGCGGCACCGGCGGCCGCCTGAAGCTGGTCGAGCGCTACGTCGACGCCGACACCTTCTGCTTCACCTACGGCGACGCGGTCGGCACGGTCGACCTCGACGCCCTGCTCGCCTTCCATCGCGCCCACGGGCGGGTCGCCACCGTGACCGGCGTCCACCCGACCTCGCGCTACGGCGAGATGAAGGTCGACGGCGGGCGGGTGGTCGAGTTCAACGAGAAGCCGACGGTCGCCGAGGGCGTCGTGTCGGGCGGTTTCTTCGTCTTCGAGCGCCGGGTCTTCGACTACCTGGGCGAGGACCCGCGCGTCTTCCTCGAGCTCGAACCGCTGCAACGGCTCGCGCGCGACGGCGAGCTCGCGGTCTACGTCCACGAGGGGTTCTGGCACCCGATGGACACCTACCGCGACTGGCTCCACTTGAACGACCTCTGGAAGAGCGGCGAGGCCCCCTGGAAGGTCTGGTGAGGCTCAGCCCGTCGCTCGTTCGCCCGAGTCCCGGGCGTCGGGCAGCCGGGGTCCGCTCGGCTTGCGAGCTCGCGCGACCAGCAGCAGCGCGACCAGCAGCAGCCCGGCGAGCGGCAGGCCGGGATTGAGTCCGTCCGCGAAGAAGAGCGAGTCGCCGCTCCCTGGGCGGGCCTCGGTCGCCGCGCCCCCCAACTGGAGGGCCACCACGGCGCCGGCGTGCAGCCCCGCCACACGCCAGACGTGGCCGTCGCGCGCCGCCAGAGCGTAGAACAGCACTCCCACGGCGAACAGCCCGACCCAGGCGTCCCAGTGCTCGACGATCCTCGCGGGCACCATCGCCCACATCCGCCACCCGACGGCGCCGTCGATCGCGAGCTCGAGCCCACGCCCGCCGCGCGCGAAATGCGCCGTCGAGTAGAGCGCGGAGACCGCCGCGGCGCCCAGCCAGAATCGCCGGCCCGAGCTCGGCGCGAACGGAAAGAGCAGGAAGCCGCGGCAGATCGCTTCCTCGAGCAGACCGATCACGATGCCGGCGGCGAGCGCCTCGACGGCATCCAGCAGCCCGGGCCAGCCGACGGCGACGCGCCAGCCGCCCGCGAGCTCGATCGCGAAGAGCAGAATGCCGCTGACCGCGCCCAGCGCGAGCCCCCAGCCGGCGCCGGCGCCGCGCCAGCCGGCCGGGGTCAGGCCGATCTGCGCCCACCGGCGGATCCCGAGCCGGCGCGCCCAGAAGAGCAGCCCGACGATCGCGAGCAGCATCACCAGCCGCCGGAAGACCCGCAGCGGCGGGAAGCGGTCGCCGAAGAGCGCGTCGCTCGCTCCGAGGACGGCCGGGGCGAGGAGCGCGCTCGCGCCGACCACGACCGCGAGCCAGACCGCGAGCCCCACCAAGAGAGCCGCGGAAGGCTCCCGCCTCGCGAAAGTGTCGGCCGCTCGCTGATCCGGCATCTCGACGAACTCTACCGCCGATCGCGCGGGGCGCGCGCGACCGGAGCCACGACGGCACGCACGTCGCCGGCGCCGATCGGATCGCGCTAGACTGAAGGAGTCCGGACCTCGTCCCCGCTCGCGCGCTCTGCCACCCCCGGACCTCCACCGCGCTCGATGCCCGATCACACGCCGCCGACCCTCTCCGTCGTCGTGCCGCTCTACGACGAGTCCGAGAGCCTGCCGGCGCTCGACGCGGAGCTGCGCGCGGCGCTCGAGCCACTCGGGCTCCCCTACGAGGTGCTCTACGTCGACGACGGCTCGACCGACGGCAGCCTCGCGGTGCTCGAACGGCTGGCCGCGACCGACGGGCGGCTGCGCATCCTGCGCCATCGGGCGAACTCGGGACAGTCGGCCGGGCTCGCCTCGGGCTTCCGGGCCGCTCGCGGCGCCATCGTGGTGACCCTCGACGCCGACCTGCAGAACGATCCGGCCGACATTCCGCGCCTGCTCGCCAAGCTCGACGAGGGGTTCGACGCGGTCTCGGGAGTGCGCGTCGAGCGCCACGACTCCTGGACGCGGCGCGTCTCGTCGCGCATCGCCAACGCCGTGCGCAACTGGGCGACCGACGAGTCGGTGACCGACGTCGGCTGCTCGCTCAAGGCCTATCGCGCCGAGTACCTGCGCCACCTGCCGATGTTCGGCGGCATGCACCGCTTCCTGCCGACGCTGGTGCGCTGGAACGGCGCCCGGCTCGCCGAGCTCCCGGTCGCGCACCGCCCGCGCCGGCACGGCGTCGCCAAGTACGGCATCGGCAACCGCCTCTTCCGCGCGCTCGCCGACCTGATGGCCGTGCGCTGGATGCGCCGGCGCTGGATCGATACCCGGGGCACCGAGGAGATCGAGGTGCCGCGCCGCGCCGCCGGAGAGCCCCCGGCTTGAGCTGGGCGACGCGGCTGCTGCTGCTCGCCCTCGGCCTCGCGCTGTTTCTGCCGGGGATCGGCGCTCGCGACCTCTGGAACCCCGACGAGCCGCGCTACGCCGAGGTCGCCCGCGAGATGCGCGAGCGCGGCGACCCCTTCGTGCCGCACCTGAACGGCCGGCTCTACGCCGAGAAGCCCCCCCTCCACTTCTGGTCGATCGCGCTCGTCTCCCGCGCCACCGGCGGCGTCGACGAAGTCGCGACGCGCCTCCCTTCGGTGGCGGCGGCGATCGCGACGCTCTTCCTGCTCTTCGGCATCGCCCGCCGCCTGTTCGACCGCGAGGTCGCCTGGATCTCGGTGGCGGTCTTCGCGACCTCGGCCAAGATCCTCTGGCAGGGGCGCATCGGCCAGATCGACATGACGCTCGTCGCCCTGGTCACGCTCGCGATGTTCGCCTTCGTGCGCGGCCTGACCGAGCGGCGCGACGGCTTCTTCCGGCTCTTCTTCGTCGCGGCGGGGCTCGCCACCCTCGCCAAAGGGCCGGTCGGCCTGCTGCCGCCGCTGCTGTCGATCGTCGCCTTCGCCTTCGCCGCACGGCGCGGCGACCTGCTGCGCCGGATGCGGATTCCCTCGGGCCTCGCGATCTGGGCGGCGATCGTCCTCGCCTGGCTCGGGCCGGCGATCCTCGCGGCGGGGCGCGAGTACTTCGAGATCATCGTCCTCAAGCAGAACGTCGGCCGCTACGCCGACCCCTGGCACCACTTCCAGCCCTGGTACTACTACCTGACCGTCATCCCCGCCGACTTCTTCCCCTGGGCCTTCTTCCTGCCCGGCGCGATCCGCATCGGCTGGCGGCGGTTCCTCGACGGCGAGCGGCTCGGGTACCTCTTCGCCCTCGCCTGGGTGGTCGTGACCCTGGTCTTCTTCAGCCTCTCGCCGGGCAAGCGGACGGTCTACATCCTGACCATGTATCCGGCGATGGCGCTGCTGGTCGGCGCCTCGTTCGCCGAGATCCGTCGGAGCTGGCCCTCGTTGCGCGGCTGGCTAGTGGCGCCGGCGGCGCTGCTCGCCCTGCTGCTCACGGCGCTGCCGGCGGCCGGTTACTGGCTGGTGCGCTACCGGCCCGAGCGCTTCACGGAGCGGCTCGACGAGCGGCTGCGCGCGCTCGAGCCGATGGGGCCGGGGCTGCTCCCGCTGCTGCTGGCGCTCGCCCTCGCGCTCTCGGCCGGGGCGCTCGTTGCCCTGCTCGGCGCCCTGCGCGGCTCGCCCCGGCGGACTACCGCCGGCCTGGCGCTCGGCATGGGCGCCGCGGCCGTCGGCGCCTGCCTCTGGATCCTGCCGCGCTTCGACGCGGTCAAGTCGGTGCGGCCGATGGCCGAGGCGCTCGCCGCGCGCGCCGCGCCCGACGAGCCCTACGCCATCTACCCGCGCTTCGATCCGCCGGTGGTCTTCTACAGCCGTCGCTTCGCCACCGAGATCGAGGGGGAGGACGCCCTGCGCGCCTTCGCCGGCGCGCCCGGCCGCCGCTGGCTGCTGATCGAACGCGACGAGCTCACCCGCCTCGAGCCGCCGCTGCCGATGGTCGAGGTCGCGCGCGACTCCGACCGCCCCGACGGCTACGCGCTGCTCTTCGCCGGTCCGGCGACGGTGCCGGCGCCTGGCGACTGAGACCGACCGCCGCTCAGTCGCCCCCGCCGGGGCGGCGCCAGGTGGCTTCGCTGTCGTCGAAGGCGGGCAGCGAGAGCTGCTCGCCGCGCGCCGCGCGGATCCGGTACTCCCAGAGGCGGGCGTACTTGAGGAAGACGCCGAAGGACTGCAGCGCGCAGACCACGAAGCCGTGGATGCCGTCGAGGATCCCGCCCTGGAAGAAATAGGTGCGCACGAACCGCCACCAGGGGCGCAAGACCAGCTCGACCACCCCGGCGCGGCGGCCGTCGCGGAAAGCCTGGGCGGCCCCCCATTCGGCGTAGTTGAGGAACTTCGGGAAGTACTGCTCGAAGGTGCGGAAGGTGTAGTGCAGGAAGGGGTTCTTCAGGACCGGCACCGATCCCTCGATCTCGAGATCGGCGTGCACGCGCCGGTTCGGGTAGCGGCCCCGGTCCTTGCGGAAGAGGCGCACGACCTTGTCGGTCGACCAGCCGGAGTGGCGGATGACCCGGTCGATGAAGACGTTCTCGCGCCGGATGTAGAAGCCGTCGACCGTCGGCTGGCCGGCGAGCGTGGTCAGGATCTCGCGGGCGAGCGCCTCGGGCACCCGCTCGTCGGCGTCGATGATCAGGACCCAGTCGTGCGCCACGCGGTCGAGCGCCCAGTTCTTCTGGGCGGCCGATCCGAAGTACTCGCGCTGGAGCACGGTGATCGGGTAGGAGCGCGCGATCTCCACCGTCCGGTCGGTCGAGAACGAGTCGACCAGCAGGATCTCGTCGGCCCAGAGGACCGATTCGACGCACTCGGCGACGTTGATCTCCTCGTTGTAGGTGGTGATCACCACCGACACCGGCAACCGGCCCGGGGCGCGCCGCAGGTCCTCCAGGTTCTTGGGGTTCGGCCGCACGGTCAGCCCTCCCGGTCCGGCACCAGCAGCCGCTCGAGCGAACGAGCGCGGCCGGTCGCCTCGTCGATCTCCACCTCGAGGGCAGCCAGGCGCACGTCGCGCTTGGCGACCTCGAAGGAGGCGGGCGTCTGCAGCAGGAAGCGCTGCAGCACGCGATCGGAGCGGAAGCCGATGACGCCCTCGTAGGGGCCGGTCATGCCGACGTCGGTCTGGAAGGCCGTGCCTCCGGGCAGGATGCGCTCGTCGGCGGTCGGCACGTGAGTGTGCGTGCCGACGACCGCCGAGACGCGGCCGTCGAGGTAGACGCCCAGCGCCTGCTTCTCGCTGGTCGCTTCGGCGTGGAAGTCGACGAACACCACCTTCGCCCGCCCGCCGAGCTCGGCCAGCAGGCGGTCGGCGGTCGCGAAGGGGGACTCGACGTTCCTCATGAAGACCTGCCCTTCGAGGTTCACGGTGGCCACCGGCACGCCGGCGGCGGTCTCGCCGACGTGCAGCCCGCGCCCCGGGTTGCCGGCCGGGTAGTTCGCCGGCCGCAGCAGCCGCGGCTCGCGCTCGAACAGCTCGGCGACCTCCTTCTTGTCCCAGACGTGGTTGCCGGTGGTCAGGCAGTGGATCGGCAGCTCGGAGAGCTCGTCGAGCACGTCGGGAGTCACGCCGAAGCCGCCGGCGGCGTTCTCGACGTTGACGACCACGTAATCGGCCCGGCGCTCGTCGATCAGCCGCGGCAGGAGGCGCAGGAGCGCCCGGCGCCCCGGCTTGCCGATCACGTCGCCGACGAACAGCAGCTTCACTTGGCCATCTCGACGGCGCGGGTCTCGCGAATCACCGTGACGCGGATCTGGCCCGGATAGGTCAGCTCCTGCTCGACCTTGCGCGCGACGTCCTTCGACAGCCAGAGCGCCTCCTCGTCGGAGATCTTGCCGCTGTCGACGATGATGCGGATCTCCCGGCCGGCCTGGATCGCGAAGCACTTCTGCACGCCCTTGAATCCGTTCGCGATCGCCTCGAGCTTCTCGAGCCGCTGCACGTAGGACTCGAGAACCTCGCGGCGCGCCCCCGGCCGGGCGGCCGACAGCGCGTCGGCCGCGGTGACCAGCACGGCCTCGACCGACTGCGGGTCGTAGTCGCCGTGGTGGCAGGCCATGGCGTGCACGACCTCTTCGCTCTCGCCGTACTTGCGCAGCAGCTCGATGCCGAGCTCGAGGTGAGTGCCGTCGACCTCGCGGTCGATCGCCTTGCCGATGTCGTGCAGCAGTCCCGCGCGCTTGGCCACGGCGACGTTCGACTTCAGCTCGGCGGCCATGGTGGCGGCCAGGAACGCCACCTCCTTGCTGTGCTGCAGGACGTTCTGGCCGTAGGAGTAGCGGAAGCGCAGGCGGCCGAGCAGCTTGACCAGCTCGGGGTGCATGCCCGGGATCTTGAGCTCGAGCAGGGCGGCGTCGCCGTCCTGCTGGATGCGCTGCTCGAACTCGGCCTTGACCTTCTCGACCACCTCCTCGATGCGCGCCGGGTGGATGCGGCCGTCGGCGATCAGCCGCTCGAGCGCCACCCGCGCGATCTCGCGCCGGAAGGGGTCGAAGCCGGAGAGGATGACCGCCTCGGGCGTGTCGTCGACGATCAGGTCGACGCCGGTGGCCATCTCGAGGGCGCGGATGTTGCGGCCCTCACGGCCGATGATCCGCCCCTTCATCTCGTCGCTCGGCAGCTCGACCACCGACACCGTCGTCTCGGAGATGAAGTCCGACGCGAGGCGCTGCACGGCGAGACCGATCAACCACTGCGCCTTGCGATTGCCCTGCTCGCGGGCCTCGTCCTCGATGCGCTTGACCAGCTGGCCGGCGTCGAGCCGGGCCTGCCCCTCGAGCGAGCGGACCAGCTCCTCGCGCGCCTGCTGGGCGGTCAAGCCGGCGATCTGCTCGAGCTTCTGGCGGGCCTCGCCGAGGGCGGCCTCGAGCTCGGCGGCGCGCTCGGCGGCGCCGCGCTCGCGCGCCTGGACCTCCTTCTCGCGGCCGGCGAGCTCGCGATCGCGCTGGTCCTGCTGGAGCAGGCGCTTGTCGAGGGTCTCCTCCTTTTGGCCGAGCCGCTTCTCGACCGCCTCGAGCTCGTTGCGGCGCGCGCGCGAGGCGGTCTCGAATTCCGACCGGGCCTGCAGGAGCTTCTCCTTGGCGGCGAGCTCGGCCTCGCGCAGCTTGGCCTCGCTCTCGCGGCGCGAGTCCTCGACCAGGTGCTCGGCGCGTCGCCGGGCGTCCGCGAGCGTGGCACGGGCGGCGCGTCGCACCTGGACCCAGGCGAGCACCAGGCCGGCCACGAGGAGCGCCAGGCCGCCGGCGATCCAGACGATCGAATTCATGCACGCACCCCCGGACGGGAGGGCGAACTCGAGGGGGCGGGAATGGGCACCCCCCGAGACGGTACGTGTGGGACGCGGCGCCTAGAACCTGGAGCGCATCAGGTGGGTGTCCTCATGAGCGGCCCTCAGCGTCCCGGTCGAAGCCGGGCAGGCACAGGCCGCGCGGATCTTGGACTCCCGTACATCTTGTGTTGGTTCTACCGTGCGTCCACCGTTCACGTACCCCCCGGGGGGTGCCGAAACTCCAAAGAACTCCGGCCGGGCTCGACCGACCGCCGCGCCGCGCCCTCTCAAGCGACGGCTCCGGCGAGGCGCTGGACGAGCTCCGTCACCCTGGCCTCGATCTCGCCCCGTTCCCCGTCGTAATGCCTCCGGTTCCGGGACAGCTCGTCCGCGAGGTTGAGCGCGACCAGGATGGCCAACCGCCCGGGATCCACCGATTCGAGGTGCCCGGCCAGCTCGCGCATCCGGCGGTCCACCTCGCCGGCGAGCGCCTTCAAGTACTCCGGCTCCTGTCCACTGCGCAGGACGTAGGTCGCACCGTAGATCTCGACTTCCGTCGTGGTGACGACCCCGTCGTCGCTCATCTCTCTCCGAGCCCTGCGCCAGCGGTCGGCAGACCGGGATACCTCGGAGAGTCTACACCACGGGGTCGGGGTCGCCCGCCGGCGCGACCGGGGCGAGCGCGGAGAGCGTCTCGACCAACCGGGCGACCCTGCGCTGGACCTCGGCGCGCTCCTTCTTCCAGGCCGCGCCGGAGCCGGCGCGCGCCGCGGCGAGCTCGGCTTCGAGCTCCGACACCCGCGCGCGCAACTCCTCGTTCTCCGCGGCGAAGCGCTCGAGCCGGTCGGCGGCCTCGCGCACTCCCTCCTCGAGCGGCTCCAGGAACTCCAGGTTCATCCCGCACCCCCTCGCGTTCGGCCGTAGCGTCGTTCGAGCTCTCCCGACAGGCGAGCGTGCCACTCGTTGACTTCGTCCTGTGAAAGCGAGCGTTCGGCCGCCTGATAGCGGAACCCGACCGTCGTGGCGACGGCGCCCTCCGGCACGCCCCGCCCCTGGTAGCGGTCCTTGAGGGCGAAGGAAGCCAGATGCTCCCCGCGCAAGCTCTCGATCGCCGCCGCGAGCTCCTCCCAGGGGAGCTCGACGGCATGGAGCAGGGTCAGGTCGGCCTCCACCGCGGGGAAACGCGGCGGCGGCTCGACCGCGCGCCGGCCGGGTGGGTCGGGCAGCCGGTCGAGCCAGACCTCGGCCGCGAAGAGCGCCGGTCCCGCCCCCTCGCGCGCCAGCCGGCCGAGCCAGCCGATCTCGCCCCCCGCCGTTGCCACCCGGGCGCCCGTGCCGGGCACGACACCTGGCAGCTTCCCGGCCGGCGCGAAGCGCGCCTCGATCCGGAGCTCGGCCAGCAGCGCCTCGACATGGCCCTTCAGATCGAAGAGGTCGACCTCCGGCCGGCGGTCCCAGGCGTTCCCGGGGCGGCCGCCGACCACCAGCGCGACCGCCTCGACCTCCTCCTCGCCGGCGCCCGGAAAGAGGCGGCCGGTCTCGAACAGGCCGACCGCTTCCGCGCCCCGGTTCAGGTTGTACTCGGCGGCGGCGAGCAGGTTCGGTACCAACGACCGGCGCAGCACGGCGTAGCGCTCGGACAGCGGGTTCTCGAGCGCCAGCGGCTCGCCTCCGCCGAGCGCGGGCAGCTCCCGGTCGGCCTCGAAAGCGTGGAAGGCGAAGTGGACCCCCTCGGCCAGCCCGAAGCCGGCCAGCAGGTCGGTCACCCGGAGCCGGCGCGACCAAGCGGGGCTCGCGCCCTCGTCGACGCCGGGCAGCCGCGGGAGGGTCGAAGGCACGCGCTCGAGCCCCCAGTGCCGGAGCACCTCCTCGTAGACGTCCTGCGCATGGGCCTCGCGGGGCGGACGGCCGGAACGGGGCACGCGCCGCGGCTCGAAGTCGGCGTCGCGGAAGCCGGGCACCTCGCCCTCCCAGACGCCCGCGGTGACGGCGCGCGGCCCGAGCTCGAGCGCACGCAGGATCCGCTCGACCTCCCCGGCCGGCACCTCGACGCCGGCGAAGCGATCGAGCGCCGATTGCTCGAGCCGCCAGGAGGTGCGCCGGTGCGGGCGGGCGAGAGCGTCGACCGCGGGCTCTTCCACTCGCCCGCCGGCCAGCTCGACGATCAGCGCGGCGCAGCGGCGCGACGCCTCGTCGCAGATCTCCGGATCCGCGCCGCGCTCGAAGCGGTGCGAGGCATCGGTGTGCAGGGCGAGCCGCTTGGCGCCGATGCGCACCCGCCGGCGATCGAAATGGGCGCTCTCGAGCAGGACGTCGCTGGTCGAAGAGGTCACCTCGGTCACCAGCCCACCCAGGATCCCGGCGAGGGCGATGGCGCGCTCGCGATCGGCGATGACCAGCACCTCCGGGTCGAGCTCGCGCTCCTCGCCGTCCAGGGTGGTCAGCCGCTCCCCCGGCCGCGCCCTGCGCACCCGGATCTCGCCGCCCGGAATCGTCGCCAGGTCGAAGGCGTGCAGCGGCTGGCCGAGCTCCCAGAGCACGAAGTTGGTGGCGTCGACGACGTTGTTGATCGAGCGCAGACCGATCGACCGCAGCCGTCGCACCAGCCACGCCGGGCTCGGGCCGACGCTCACGCCGCGGATCACCCGCGCGACGTACCTCGGGCAGCCCTCGGGCTCTTCGAGGACCACGTTGCCGCCGGTGCCATCCGTCGTAGAAGCTCCATAGATGGGACTGGACGGTCGGTGGAGGCTTCGATCGAGCGCCAGCGCCAATTCTCGCGCCAGCCCGAAGTGGCACATGCAGTCGGGTCGGTTCGAGGTCACCTCGACGTCGAGCAACGGCTCCTGCTCCTCGAGCCCGTCCGTACCTTCGACCCTCCCGATCGGGTAGGCCTCCACCGCGAGGCCGACCTGGGTGAGCCTCTCCCCTAAATGGGAAAGGGCGCTCCGAGTCGCCGCCGAGGTCGCACGAAAGGCGTGACGTCCATCGGCGCGCGCCTCGAGCCCTTCGACCGTGCCCAGGTCCACATAGTCCGCCAGCCAGGAAACCGAGAACTCCACGATCGCCCCCCGTCCCGATCCCCGGGCCGTCTACCCGCGCACCTGGCGTAGCAGGCGCTCGTCGCTGTCGAACAGCGAGCGGATGTTGGGGATGCCCCACTGGTTCATCGCCACGCGGTCGAGACCGAGGCCGAAAGCGAAGCCGCTGTAGCGGTCGGGATCGATGCCGCAGTTCT
>WYBK01000201.1 GCA_011525905.1 Acidobacteriota bacterium | reverse complement strand
TACCGCTTCGCCCTGCCGCCGCCCGAGCAGTTCGCGGCCGCCATGGCGGCGCTCGGCGTCGGCGACGATTCGCGCGTGGTGCTCTATTCGGCGACCGAGCCGGCCTGGGCGGCGCGCGTCTGGTGGATGCTCCAGTGGATCGGGTTCGACCGCGCGGCCCTGCTCGACGGCGGGTTGAAGGCCTGGAAGGCGGAGGGGCGGCCCCTCTCGACCGAGGCCGCGAACCGGCCACCCGGGCGGCTGAGCGTCTCGCTGCGACCCCAGCTCATCGCCGATCAGAACGAAGTGCGCGCCGCCGTCGGCAACTTGGGCGTCACCCTGGTCGACGCGCTCCCCGAGGCGAGCTTCCGGGGGGACTTCGCCCTCTACGGCAGGGCCGGCCACATCCCCGGGGCGATCAACCTGCCGGCCGACGAGCTGCTCGACGAGGCCGGCCGCTACCTCCCGCCCGACCAGCTCGCGGCGCTCGAGCGTCGGGACCCGGGCGGCCGGGTGATCACCTACTGCGGCGGCGGCATCGCCGCCTCTTCGACCGCCTTCGTCCTCACCCGGCTCGGCTACGAGAACGTCGCCGTCTACGCGGCCTCTCTCCAGGAGTGGGTCACCGATCCCGCGAACCCGATGGAAGTGAGCCCGAAGCCGGCGGCAGCGGCGAACTAGGATCGCCGCGCCCACCGGGAGACGATCGATGAGGCCGGACGAGAGCTCACGAACCGAGGGCTCCGCCTCGAAGAGGATCGACGAGCGCATCCGTGAGCTCGGCGACTGGCGGGGCGCGGCGCTCCGACGGGTGCGCGCGCTGATTCGGGCCGCGGAACCCGAGGTCGTCGAGGAATGAAAGTGGCCGAAGGCGACCTCGCCGGGAACGCCCGTCTGGTCGCACGACGGCGGGATCTGCACCGGCGAGGTTTACAAGGAGGCCGTCAAGCTGACTTTCTTCCACGGCGCCGCGCTGCCGGATCCGGCCGGTCTCTTCAACGCGAGCCTCGAGGGGAAGACCCGGCGGGCGCTCGATCTGCGTGAAGGAGACGCGATCGACGAGGCGGCCTTCGAGAGCCTGATCCGCGCGGCGGTCGCGTTCAACGCGCTGAAAAAGAAGAGCGCGTAGGAATAGCGTCCGCAACCGCCTTCCGAAGGTCGAGCCACGGAACGTGCGGTGCGGGGGCCAGACCAGGGCGCCGGTGCCCGACGCCGTAGAAGCTCCGCTCGCGGGGCGACGGGAATCGGCGCTGCGACTGACTGCGCCCGCGCCGCGGCGGTTCCTTGTCTCCCCCTTCTCTGGAAAGCAGCGTCCGGAAGCGGCAGCCCGGCTTGCCGCGCAGGCGCCGCGGCGATTCCTTCCCCACTAGCCCTCACCCCGCGAGCGGGTTCTCCCAGCGCAGGGCGGAGAAGCGGGCGAAGTCGCCGTCGGTCGAGCAGAGAACGAGGCCGTGCTCTAGGGCGAGCGCGGCCAGGTGGGCATCGGGAACGCGGTTGCCGTGGGTGCCGGGGGCGGCTAGGAGCGTGCCCAGCAGTTCGGCGTGGCGGTCGGTGGGCTGGGGAATCCAGACCGTGCCGCAGGCGAGCCAGGCCTCGACTTGGCGCCAGGCGGTGGCGAGCGGCTCGGGGCGCTCGAAGACGCGCGGATTGGTCACCAGGCGGAGGAAGGCGAGCAGGCTCGGCCAGGGGAGCCCGACCTTCGAGCTGCCGTTGAGGCGGTCGTCGAGCCAGGCGCGCGCGGCGGCGTGCTCGGGCAACGATGAGGCGTGCGCGTAGATCAGCAGGTTGGCGTCGACGAGAATCACCGGAAGGCCTCGCCCTCGGCGAGCGCGAGCGCTTCGGCGACGTCGTCGAGTGAGCCGATGCGGCTCGCTCCGAGGTCGATCGCCTGCGTCTGGAAGCGCGTGCGCCGGCGCGCGGGCGTGGCGAGCTGCCTGAGGCCCAGCCGCAGCGCTTGATTCACCACCTCCTTGTAGGTGGCCTGGCGCTCCCGCCGCAGCCGCTCGAGATCGGCCGCGACGTCGTCGTCGAGCGAGAGGGTCGTCCGCATGCATCGGAGCATAGTGTCGATGATGTGTTGATGTCCAATCTCCTTCCCGCTCTCGGCTCCGGCTCGCTTCACCCCACGGCCACTGCCCGCCCACCCCTTCGCGCGGGGGGCTCGGGAAGGGTGGCGGGTAGTCTCAGAGCGTCCCGGAAAGGTTCCGGGCAGAGGGGGAACAGTCGGGCATGACGATCCTCACCGCCGTGGGAGCCCTCGGCGGTCTCACGGTCGTCCTCGTGACGCTCCTGGTGCTCGCGCACCGGAAGCTCCATGTCGAGGAGGACCCGCGCATCGACCAGGTCGAGGAGATGCTGCCGCACGCCAACTGCGGCGCCTGCGGCTACCCCGGCTGCCGCCCCTTCGCCGAGGCGCTGGTCGCGGGCCAGGCGCTGCCCGGCAAGTGCACCGTCTCCGACGAAGCAGGGCGCGCGGCGATCGCCGACTTCCTCGGCGTCGACGTCGGCGCCGAAGAGAAGCGCGTCGCGCGCCTCGCCTGCGCCGGCGGCAGCAACGTGGCGCGCAACCGGGCGCACTACGTCGGCCTCGCTACCTGCCGGGCGGCGGCGCAGGTCGCCGGCGGCGGCAAGGGGTGCTTCTGGGGGTGCCTGGGGCTGGGCGACTGCGAGGTCGTCTGCGACTTCGACGCCATCTCGATGAACGCCCAGTCGCTGCCCGTCGTCGACGAGGCGAAGTGCACCGCCTGCGGCGACTGCGTCGAGGTCTGCCCGAAGGACCTCTTCTCGATCCACCCCGCGAGCCACCGGCTCTGGGTCGCCTGCGCCTCGCTCGAGGCGGGGGACGAGCTGCTCGAGGACTGCGAAGTCGCCTGCACCGCCTGCGGCCGTTGCGCCGCCGACGCGCCCGGGCTGATCACCATGAGCAA
This sequence comes from Acidobacteriota bacterium, assembly GCA_011525905.1. GTDB lineage: Bacteria > Acidobacteriota > Thermoanaerobaculia > Multivoradales > JAGPDF01 > JACTMI01. Next base: position 1,103 of record WYBK01000201.1, on the reverse strand, counting down.
CAACCTGCCGGTCGTCGACTACGGCCGCAGCCACGCCACCCAGGTCCCGATCCAGCGCTGCCCCACCGGGGCGATCGTCTGGCTCGACCGCCAGGCCGGCCCGATCAAGGGCCCGGCCGCCAAGAAGATCATTCGCAGGGGCGCCCTGCGCGAGGCCGCGAGCTGATGGCCGCCGCGCGCCCCCTGCCGCCCGGGCCCGAGAGGCTCGAATCGACCGCTTGCGAGGGGAGGTCCCCATGTCGGTGTTGACGCTGGCCAAGAAGGCTCTCGACCGCTTCCAGGAGAAGCCGCGCGACTTCAAGTTCCCGGGCGTGCGCGCCGCCATGGACGGCAACACCGCCGTCATCCTCTGCGAGCGCGAGTCGACCGACGGCGCCGGGGCCTACCCGATCACGCCGTCGACCCAGATGGGCGAGTACTGGGCCGAGAACGCCGCCGCCGGCCACCGCAACGTCTCCGGCCGGCCGCTGATCTTCATCGAGCCGGAGGGCGAGCACGCCGCCGCCGCGGTCACCGCCGGCCTCTCGATGACCGGCCTGCGGGCGGCCAACTTCTCCTCGGGGCAGGGCATCGCCTACATGCACGAGTCGCTCTACGCGGCGGTCGGCAAGCGGCTGACCTACGTGCTCAACATCGGCGCGCGGGCGATGACCAAGGCGACGTTGAACGTCCACGCCGGCCACGACGACTACCACTGCGTCGACGACACCGGCTTCTTCCAACTCTTCGCCAAGAACGTCCAGGCGGCGGCGGACCTCAACCTGGTCGCCCACCGGATCGCCGAGCTGGCGCTCAATCCCGGCATCGTCGCCCAGGACGGGTTCCTGACCACCCACCTGATCGAGTCGATGATGGCGCCCGAGCGCGACCTGGTCGCCGAGTACCTCGGCCGCCCCGACGACCTCATCGAGGCGCCGACGCCGGCGCAGAAGATCCTCTACGGCGAGACCCGCCGGCGCATCCCGATCCTCTGGGACGTCGACAACCCGGTGATGGCCGGCCTGGTGCAGAACCAGGACTCCTACATGCAGAGCGTCGCCGCCCAGCGGCCATTCTTCTTCGACCACATCCAGGAGCTCGCCGACCGGGCGCTCGCCGAGTTC
>WYBK01000200.1 GCA_011525905.1 Acidobacteriota bacterium | reverse complement strand
TCGGCTCGCTCGCCACCGGCTGGCACTACGCGGTCGACGGCTACGCCGGCATCCTGCTCGCCTGGGGGGCGGTCCGGCTGGCCGGCCGGCTCGAACCGCTGCCGGGCGACGGCCGCGCCGAGGCTCAGCGCGCCGAGGAGCGCTCGAGCGCGTAGGAGGCGAGCAGGCCGGCGACCAGGGAGACGGCGATCAGGAACATGCGGAAGGCGGTCTCGATGCCGAGCACCACGTCGCGCTCGAGCAGCGAGGCGAAGCTCTTGTAGCCGATCGAGCCGGGGACCAGCAGCAGGATCGCCGGCACCAGCGTCAGCTGGCGGGGACGGCGCCGCAGCCGCTCGTAGAGCTGGCCGGCGAGGCCGACGGTGAGCGCGCCGACGAACATGCCGAGCTCGGGCGAGATCAGCTCGCCGCCCAGCCGCCCCGCCTGCAACCCCAGGAAGCCGACCAGCGCCACCCAGGGGAGCTCGGCCAGCGGCGCGCGGTAGAGCACGATATAGGCGAGCGGCGCCACGACCAAGGCGACGACTTCGAGCCAGGGAGAGGGGGGCACCGGCGGGAACGCGGTCGCGGCGCCGAACAGCGCGGCCGCCGCGTGGCCGCCGAGGGCGACGCCGAAGGTGAGGGAGAGGAAGACCATCAACGCGCTGGCGAAGCGCGCGGTGCCGGAGGAGAGGTGGCGGGTCGCGAGCTCGGTCAGCGCGACCGTCAGCGTGAAGCCGGGGATCAGGTAGATGATGCCGGCGAGCGTGGCGATGTAGACCGAGAGCGGCGAGATCCAGGCCGCGGCGGCGGCGGCTCCGAAAGCGGCGACCGCGGCGGCGAGCGGCTCGAGCAGCAGCCCGGAGACCGCTCGCCGCTCGAGCGCCCGGGCGAGCAGACCGGTGGCGAGCCCGAGCGCGGCCGCGACGGCGATCTCGTTCCGGCCGCCGCCGAGGAAGAGCGCAGTGGCGGCCGAGGCGAGCGCCGAGCTGGCCAGCAGCTGCCAGGGGCGGTAGGGGCGCGGGCGCGCGAGCACGCGCTCGAGCGCCTCGGTGGCCCGCGCCGGGGCGAGCTCCCCCGAGGCGACCTGCGCGATCAACCGGTCGAGCAGCACCAGCCGGCCGAGGTCGACGCCGGCCGGCTCGACCCGCTCGAGGTGGGTGCGCTGGCCGAGCCCCTCGCCGATCGCGGTGAAGAGCGAAGTCGGCGTCGAGAAGAACTGCGCCGAGAGGCCGAGCCGCCCGGCGACCCGGCCGAGCGCGACCTCGAGCTCCGGGGCGGAGAAGCCGGCCTCGTGGAGCGCGCGGCCGAGCCGGAGCAGGAAAGCCTCCGCCGGCACGGACCCCGCCGCGACGCCGCTCTCTTCCCGCGCGCCCACGGCGCAACGCTACCAGCGCCGAGACCCCTGGTCGGGGCACTAGACTCTCTCGGATGGCTCGCCCGGCTCCCTGGAACGAGATCGCCCTGGCCCTGGCCGGCAGCTCCGAGCTGGCGGCGCTCGAGGCGCGGCTCGGCGCGGGCGCCCGCGCCACGCGCCTGCCGGCCGCGGCCGCCGCCTGGGTGGCCGACGTCGTCGCCGAGCGCGCCGGCCGAACGGTCCTGGCGCTGGTGCCGCACGAGGGGGAGGCGCGGCTCTGGCTCGAGGCGCTCGCGCTCTTCGCCGGCGAGCGACGGGCGGCGGCCTTTCCGGCGCCGCCGCTCTCCCCCTACCAGGCGCTCGACGCCTCCCTGTCGGTGCGGGCCGAAGAGGTCGTGGCGCTCGACGGCGCGGCCACCGGGGCGATCCGGACCCTGGTGGCGACGCCGCGCGCCCTCTTCCGCCGCCTGCCGGTGGCCGATGCGCTCGGCTCGATCGCGCTCGTGCGCGGCGGGCGGCTCGAGCAGGAGGCGCTGGTCCGGCGGCTGACCGAGCTAGGCTACCGGCGGGTCGACCTGGTCGGCGAGGTCGGAGACTTCGCGGTGCGCGGCGGACTGGTCGACGCCTTCCCCCCCGGCGCGACCGACCCGCTGCGCGTCGATTTCTTCGGCGACGAGATCGAGAGCCTGCGCGACTTCGACGTCGCGAGCCAGCGCTCGCTCGCCGAGCGGGAGCGCGCGCGCCTCCTGCCTCTCGCCCTCTTCCCCGAGGGGCCCGAGGCGGCGCGCCGGCTCGGCGAGATCCTCGGCGCGCTGGTCGAGGAGGAGCCAGGGCTCGAGACGATCGAGCTGCTGCGCGCGCTCGCCGACGGTCGCGGCGCGCCCGGCTGGGAGAACCTGCTGCCGCTCGCGGCGCCGCGCACCCTGTCGCTCGCGGCGCGGCTGGAGCGGCCGCTGGTCGTCGCCTTCGATCCGCCGGCGCTCCTGGCCGAGGTCGATCGCCACGCCGAGCGGCTGGCGCAGGAGCACGCGGCGCGTCGCGCCCACCACCGATTCGCCCTGCCGCCGGAGGTCGTCGAGCTGCCCGCCGCCGAGGTGCGCGCGACGATCGAGGGCGCCGACCTCGCCGTCGATCCGCTCGCCGGCGGAGCCGGCGCGGTCGACTTCGGCGCCACCTCGACCGACCTCTTCCACGGCCAGCTGCCGCGCTTCCCGCGCGAGGTCGAAACCGCCCGCGCCCGGCGCGAGCGGGTCTTCCTGGTGGCCGCGCCCGAGCGCTTCGCCGCGCTCGGCGAGCTGCTCGCCGGCCGCGAGGTGCCGGTCGGCCCGGGGGGCGTCGAGCTAGCCGCCGGCGAGCTCGACCGCGGCTTCCGGCTGCCGGCGGCGCGCGCCCTGCTGTTCGGCGAGGCGCAGCTGCTCGCCCGGCCGGCGGCGCTCGCGCGCGCCCGCAAGGGGCTGCGGCAGACCTTCCTCGGCGGCCTGCGCGACCTCAAGATCGGCGACTACGTCGTCCACGCCGACCACGGCATCGGCCAGTTCCTCGGGCTGCGCACCGTGGGCGCGGCACCGGAGGGGGCGGCGCCGCCGGCGCCGCTCGCCAGCGCGGCGACGGCCCCTCCCGGCGGCGCGCCGGCCGGCGAGAGCGAGGTCATGGAGATCGCCTACGCCTCGGGGCGGCGCTTGCTGGTGCCGCTCGCCCGCCTCGACCTGATCCAGAAGTACTCGGGGATCGAGGGCGTCGCCCCACGGCTCGACCAGCTCGGCGGCACGTCGTGGACCAAGACCAAGGCGCGCGTCGGGCGCACGCTGCGCGACATGGCGCAGGAGCTGCTGAAGCTCTACGCCGAGCGGCGGCTGGCGCGCGCGCCGATCCTCGCCGGCGACAGCGACCTCGAGCGCCAGCTGGCGGCGACCTTTCCTTACGAAGAGACTCCCGACCAGGCCGACGCCATCGCGGCGGTCTACGCCGACCTCGAGCAGCCGAAGCCGATGGACCGCTTGCTGTGCGGCGACGTCGGCTTCGGCAAGACCGAGGTGGCCATCCGCGCCGCGTTCCGCGCGGTCGACTCCGGCTACCAGGTGGCGGTGCTGGCGCCGACCACGATCCTCGCCGACCAGCACCTGGAGACCTTCGAGCGCCGGCTCGGCGACCTCGGGGTGCGCGTCGAGCGGCTGTCGCGCCTGCTCTCCGGCAAGGAGCTCAAGGCGCTGCTGGCGCGCGTCGCGGCGGGGCGGGTCGACGTGCTGGTCGGCACCCACCGGATCCTGTCGAAGGACGTCGTCTTCGCTCGCCTGGGCCTGCTGGTGGTCGACGAGGAGCAGCGCTTCGGCGTGGCGCAGAAGGAGCGGTTGAAGCAGCTGAAGAAGGACGTCCACGTGCTGGCGATGTCGGCCACGCCACTGCCGCGCACGCTGCAGCTCTCGCTCGCCGGCGTGCGCGACATCTCGGTGATCGAGACGCCGCCCAAGGACCGCATGGCGGTCGAGACCGCGGTACTGCCCCACTCCGACGAGCTGGTGCGCGAGGCGATCGACTTCGAGCTCGGCCGCGGCGGCCAGATCTACTACGTCTACAACCGCGTCGAGACCATCGAGCGCATGGCCGGGCGGCTGCGCGAGCTGGTGCCGGGGCTGCGCATCACGATCGGCCACGGCCAGCTCGACGAGCGCGAGCTCTACCGACGCATGCACGCCTTCACCGCGGGGGAGCACGACCTGCTGCTCGCCTCGACGATCATCGAGAACGGCATCGACATCCCGACGGTCAACACCATGATCGTCCACCGCGCCGACCGCTTCGGGTTGGCGCAGCTCTACCAGCTGCGCGGCCGGGTGGGGCGCGGCCGCGAGCTCGGCTACTGCTACCTGTTGGTCGAGCCCGACCGCGCGCTCGGCGAGGAGGCGCGCAAGCGGCTCGAGGCGCTGCGCGAGTTCACCGAGCTCGGCGCCGGCTTCCGCATCGCCGGACGCGACCTCGAGATCCGCGGCGCCGGCAACCTCCTGGGCGCCGAGCAGAGCGGCCACATCGCCGAGGTGGGGATCGAGACCTACCTGAAGATGCTCGAGGAGACGCTCGCCGAGCTGAAGGGCGAGCAGGTCGAGGAGGGACCCTCGGTGCAGCTCGACCTGCCGGTGCCGATGGCGATCCCGCGCGACTACGTCGCCGACGAGAGCCTGCGGCTCGAGATCTACCGGCGCCTGGCCACGGCGGAGCGGCCGCGCGAGGAGCTCGCCGAGGAGCTCACCGACCGGTTCGGCCCGCCGCCGGCCGAGGTGCTGGCGCTGCTCGAGGTCGCCGCGCTCAAGCGGCGCGCCGAGCAGATGCGCGTCCAGGCGATCTCGGCCGCCGGCGGGCGGCTGACCGTGCGGCTGCGGCGCGACGCGCGCGTCGAGGTCGACAAGCTGATCCGGCTGGTCGCCAGCCGGCCGGGCGCGAGCTTCAGCCCTTCGGGCGTGCTGACCCTCGAGCTGGCGCGCGGCGC
>WYBK01000022.1 GCA_011525905.1 Acidobacteriota bacterium | reverse complement strand
TCGAAGGAGGCCGACCGCCTCGGCGTGCTCGAGCGGCTCGCCGCCCTGGCCGAGGAGCTGGTGCCGCGGCCCCATCTGGCGCGCTGGCTCGAGGAGCCCAAAGAGTCGCTCGGCGGCGCGAGCCCCAAGCGGCTGCTCGCGACCGAGAGCGGGCGGCGGACGATCGAGAGCTACCTGCTCGGCGCGCTCGACGGCGCCCCGGCGTGAGCCCCCGCCGCTTCTGGCGCCTCGCCTTCGTCGCCGATCCCGAGCTCGCCTGCCGCGGCGCCCGCGGCCCCGGCCGCTGGAACGGCCCCCGAACGCGCCCCGTCTACTGCGCCGAGGCGATCTCCCTGGCCGCCCTCGAGCGGCTGGTCTACGTCGGCTGGGACGTCGCCGCCGGCGCCTATCCGACCCAGCACCTCTTCCGCATCGACCTGCCCGACGACGCCGTCGTCGAGCGCGTCGCCGCAGCCGACCTGCCGGCGCGCTGGACCGAGCTGCGCGCCCCGCTCGAGCCCGGCGCGCGACCGACCGCGCTGCAGCGGCTGGGCGACGACTGGTGGCGCCGGCGCAGCGCCTTGGCCCTCCTCGTCCCGAGCGCGCAGGTGCCCGAGGAGTCCAACCTGCTGCTCCATCCCGAGCACCCCGACTGGAGGCGCGTCGAGGTCGCCTACGAGCGCGAGTTCCGCTACGACGCGCGCGTCGGCCGCGCCCGGCGACGCTAAGCGCGGCTCAGGGTCCCTTCGATCAGCCCGTAGGGCTCCGCGGTCGCGACGAAGACGAGGTTGGGGTTGTCGCGGCCGAAGGGGGCGAGGTCGACGCGCCAGTGGTGGCGGTTGGGCAGCCGCAGGCGGATCTCGCCGGCCTCGGGGAGCTCCTCGAGGACGCGTTCGCCCATCGCGTAGAGCGTGTGCTGCACCGAGCGGCTCTCGTGCCCGGCGAAGGTCTCGAGCAGACCGCGGCGCGCGCGCTCGTGGGCGGCGTCGAAGTCGCGCGGCGCTCGGTCGTAGCGCCAGACCGCCTCGATCGCGGTGGCGAGGATCCGGTCGCCGGTCTCGGCGAGCGTCGTGTACTCGTCGCGCGGGAAGCCGGCGAAGGCCGAGCCGGTGGTCTTGAGCACCACCAGGTCGCGCACGCCCGACTCGATCGACTCCTGCTCGCCGTCGGCCGCGACGCGCGTCAGCCGCCGCTCCTCCGAGCCGGCGACGAAGGCGTGCGGGTGCGGCGCACCGCCGACCTCGATGCGCCGCCAGGGGCGCGCCTCGATCGCGATCTCGACCGCGGCCGGGCGTGCCGGGCGGGTGAGGAAGTGGCAGGCGAGGCGGAGCGCGAATCGCTCGGGCCCCTCGGCGGCGTGGTCGCGCGCCAGCGCGTAGACCGAGTTCTTCATGCTGTCGGTCGGATAGACGCCGGCGTTGTCCCCCTCCCGGTGGGCGCGCTCGTAGTCGCCGCCGAAGCGGATATCGACCGTCCAGTCGGCGAGCTCGTGGCGCTCGGCGCCGCGCTCGACCGCGACCAGCCGGACCCGCGCCTTGCCGTAGTGGCTCTCCGTCAGCCGCACGCTCATCGCCGCCTCCCCGTCTCGTCCCTGCGCCTCAGCTTCCCCGATAGGTCGAGTAGCCGTAGGGCGAGAGCAGCAGCGGCACGTGATGGGCCTGGGCGGCATCGCGCACCGCGAAGACCACCGCGGCCTCCGGGTAGAAGGCGTCGACCCCCTGGGCGGCGAAGTAGGGCGCGAGCTCGAAGGTCAGCCGGTAGACGCCGGCCGCGAGCGCTCGGCCGGGCGCGAGCAGAGCGCGCACGCGGCCGTCGCCGTCGGTCACTCCGCCGCCGGCCTCGACCCAGCCTGCCCCCGCGCGCGCCTCGAGACGCACGCCGACGCCGGCGGCCGGCCGGCCGCGGGCGAGGTCCAGGACATGCGTGCTGATCCCGCTCAAGGTCCCGGACATTCTAGCGGTCCTGGCCGGGCGTTCAGCGCTTCCAGACCAGCGAGACGGTGGTCGAGGCGTCGGTCTTCTCGAAGCCGGGGGCCGGCAGGTTGTCGCGGGTCACGAGGTAGCCCACGCGCAGCGCCCAGGAGCTGGCGAGCGCGGCCTCGAGCGAGGTCTCCGAGCGCAGCCGCCAGTCGTCGGAGTCGGCGAAGCTCGGGTAGTAGACGAGGCGCTCGCGCAACGCGGCCCGCTCCGAGATCCGCCACTGGTAGGCGAGCCCGGCGACCGCGCCGGCGAAGTCGTCGCTCGCGCCGACCACCGGGTCCTCCGAGGTCCAGGTCAGGCCGAGGTCGAAGGCGAGCGCGTGGGTGGGTCCGAGGAGCGCCTTCCAGACGCCACCCGCCTCGACCAGCGTGCGCGCGTCGAAGCCGGCCGGCTCGTCGCTCTCGAAGGCGACGCCGCCGAAGAGCTCGAAGCGTTCGCCCAGAGCCCGCTTGCCGCGCAGGGCCGCGAAGGAGCGGTCGGCGGTCGTCTCGCCGTCGGTCTCCGCGCGGTTGACGAGCGCCGAGAGCTCGAGCCCCCAGGGGGTCGGCCGCCGCGCCCAGGCGGTCGAGAAGCCGAGGCTCTCCGATTCGCTGTTGCCCGCGGTCGCGAGGTAGGAGAGGCCGACCGATCCCGTCCAGAGCGGCGGCGGCGGCTCCGGCGGCGGGCAGGGGCAGAGCTCCTCGGCGCCCCCGGCGGCGGCCGAGGCCATCGCCAGGACGAAGGCCACGGCGATCCGCTTCACGCCTCCTCCAGTCGATACCCACCCCGCCATCACGCGCTCCTCCTCTCCCGCGGCGCGCCCGTCGAGTGGCCGCTGCGCTCGTCCGGCTCCGCCGAGATGGCCGATTCTCCCGGGATCGCTCTCCCGCTGCCGCGCTCGCGAGCTCCCGTGGGCACCACGCTCTCCGGCGTGAGCCCGGATGGGGGTCCTTCGGCGGCCTTGACCCGATTCGAGGAGCTCCGCGTACGGCTCGACGCC
>WYBK01000021.1 GCA_011525905.1 Acidobacteriota bacterium | reverse complement strand
TCTCCCTCGTCGCCTCTTTCCTCCCGTCGTGCCGGGAACCCAGTACGTGACCCTCGGCGGCATGGTCGCCGCGGACGTTCACGGCAAGAACCACCACGTCTCCGGTTCGATCGGACGCCACCTCGAGGGCCTGCGCCTTCTGACGGCGAGCGGCGAGGCCGTCACCTGCTCGCGACAGCGGGCGCCGGACCTCTTCCAAGCGACGATCGGCGGCATGGGACTGACCGGGCACATCCTCGAAGTGGCGATGCGGCTCGACCGGATCCCCTCTCCCTGGATCGTCGCCGAGAGCGACCGCCACTCCGACCTCGACACGCTGCTCGCCGCGCTCGCCGAGGCGGCACGCAACTGGCCCTACACGGTGGCTTGGATCGACTGCCTGAAGCGCGGCCGCGCGCTCGGCCGAGGCGTGGTCTTCCGTGGACGCTGGGCGGCCGCTGGAGAGGCGCCGAGCGCCGGGCCCGAACCGCGCACCGGACCGGCAGTTCCGTTCCGCTTCCCGTCGCTCGCGCTCTCGGGCCCCATCGTTCGGATCTTCAACTCGCTGCTCTTTCACCGCCACCCGCGCCGGGCGCACCGGCGGGTCGAGCACCCGGAGAAGTTCTTCTTTCCGCTCGATGGCATCCGCAACTGGAATCGCATCTACGGGCGACGCGGATTCACGCAGGTCCAGTGCGTGCTGCCCGAGCGGGAGCGACCGGGGGCGGTGCGCCGCTTCCTCGAGCTGGCGGCGCGCTCCGGCGGCTCGAGCTTCCTCTGCGTCCTCAAGGACTGTGGCGAGGAGGGCGAGGGAATCCTCTCCTTCCCGCGGCCCGGCGTCTCGATCGCGCTCGACCTTCCGATGCGCCCCGGCACGCGCACGCTGGTGGAACGACTCACCGACGCCGTCGTCGCCGAAGGAGGCCGTCTCTATCTGGCGAAGGATGCCTTCATGCGTGCCGATCAGCTGGCGGCGATGGAGCCGCGCCTGGCGCGCTTCGACGCGGTCCGCCGGCGATACGACCCCGACCGGCGAATCCGCAGCGCTCAGTCGGTGCGGCTGCTCGGAGATCCGTCTTGAACGTCGTCGTTCTGGGCGGCACGCGCGGCATCGGTCGGGCGCTCGCGCGCCGGCTGGCGCTGCGCGGCGATCGGCTCTTCTTGTTGGGGCGGGAGCCGGCCGACCTCGAACGGAGCGCGAGGGACTTGGAGGCGCGCGGCGGGGCGCCGGCAGGAAGCGTCGGCGTCGCGCACTGCGACCTCCTGGTGCCCGAGACCTTCGCGTCCGCTCTCGACCAAGCGCAGGCGGCGCTCGGCCGGATCGACGCGGTGGTGGTCACCGCCGGCCTCTTCGCCACGCAGGAGCGGCTCGAGACCGATGCCGGGCTCGCGCGGCGGCTGCTCGAGGCCGACTTCTCGGGGACCGTCCTCTTCTGCGAAGAGGTCCGCCGGCGACTGCTGGCGGCGGGCGGGGGCCGGCTCTGCGTCTCGAGCTCGGTGGCGGGCGAGCGGGGGCGCAAGCCGGTGGTGCTCTACGGCGCGGCCAAGGCGGGGCTGTCGCGCTATCTCGAGGGGCTCGACCACCGTTACCGAGCGCAGGGGCTGGTCGTGGTCACGGTCAAGCCCGGCTTCGTCCGGACCTCGATGACCGAGGGTCTGCCCGAGCCGCCGTTCGCCGGCGAGCCGGAGGAGGTGGCACGCCGGATCGAGCGGGCGCTCGACCGGGGCACGCCGGTCGTCTACGCGCCGCCGATCTGGCGCTGGGTGATGCTGGTGATCCGCTGGCTGCCCCGCTTCGTGATGCGCCGAGTCGGCTTCTGAGGCGGCCTAGCGGCGCACGATCCAGACCAGCGCCGCGGCGGCGAGCGCCGCCAGCGCGAGCACGACCCCGTTGACCAGCAGGGCGATGCGCGCGAGACCCGCCGACGGGCGGCGGCGCCAGCCGATCCAGGCGAGCAGGAGGCCGAGCAGCGAGGCGCCGACCGAGACGGCGACCGGCAACAGGACGAAGAGCGGGTAGGGGCGCCACTCGGGCGGGAGGAGCCGGACGAGCGGCTTCGAGGCGAGCGCCGCCGCGAAGCAGAGCAGCGAGAGCAGAGGCCAGACCTCGGGCGCGTCGACCGGAGCGTAGGCCTCTTCGGGCTCGAGGGGCGGCCGGGTGATCATCGAGGCAGAGAGCGATTCTCCGGAGGGGATGCGAGTCGCAGCATGGCCGGGCGCGCGGAGTATTCCACAGCGCCGGCGTCGGCCACGACGGGCGGCGCGCGCGGCCGTAGAATGGCCGGCATGCGCCCGCGCGCCTCGCTCGTGCTGCTGGTCGGGCTCGCGCTCGTGGCGGCCGGCTGCTCGCCGAGCCGTTTCGCCGCGCGCCGCCTGGGCGGGGCCCTGGTCGGCGGCAGCTCGAGCTGGGCGACCGACGACGACCCCGAGCTGATCGCGGAAGCGCTCCCCTTCGCGCTCAAGACGCTCGAGGGGTTGGTGGCGGCGGCGCCGGACGATGCCCGCCTGTTGCTCGGCACCTGCCGCGGCTTCGTCTCCTACGCCGCCGGCTTCGTCGAGCCGGCCGCCGAAGCGCTGCCCGACCGGGAGTACGAGCGCGCCGCCGCGCTGCGCGGACGCGCCCACCGGCTGCACTGGCGAGCACGCGGCTACTGCCTGCGCGCCTTCGAGCAGCGCTTTCCGGGGGGAGCCGCCGTGCTCGACTCTCGCGCGCGCGAGCTGCTGGCGCGCGCCGGACGCGAAGACGTCGAGCTGCTCTTCTGGCTCGCCGCCGCCTGGGGCTCGGCCGTGTCGCTGGCGCTCGACCGGCCGGAGCGGGTCGCCGAGCTGCCGACCGTGCGCGCCCTCTTCGACCGCGCGCTGGCGCTCGATCCCGGCTTCGACCGCGGCGCGCTGCACGAGGCGATGATCCCCTTCGAGTCGCTCTCGCCGATGCTCGGCGGCTCGGACGCCCGCGCCCGCGAACGCTACCGGCGCGCGCTCGAGCTCTCGGGGGGCGAGCGGGCGAGCCCGCACGTGACCTGGGCGCGCACCTTCTGCGTCTCCCGGCAGGATCGAGCGGGCTTCCGCGCGGCGCTCGAGGCCGCGCTCGCCGTCGATCCCGACCGCGCGCCAGCGGACCGCCTGGCGAACCTGCTGGCGCAGCGCCGGGCCCGCGACCTGCTCGCCCGCACGGACGAGCTCTTCTTCGAGGAGGAGTGAGGTGAAGGGATTCCGTTCGTCTGCCATCGGCCGCGCCGCGGCCGTTATCTTCGTGGCCGGAGCCCTCGGCCCGACGCCGTCGGCCGCCGGCGCGGCCGAGCGCTTCAAGGTGGCGACGCTGGCGCCCCAGGGCTCGATCTGGGACGGCGCACTGCGCGAGATGGCGGGCCGCTGGGCGCGCGACAGCGGCGAGCGGGTCGAGCTGCGCATCTTCGCCGGTGGTGTCGCCGGCGACGAGAGCGACATCGTGCGCAAGATGCGGGTCGGGCAGTTCCAGGGTGCCGGCCTGACCTCCTCCGGCCTCTCGGAGATCGACGAGTCCTTCAAGCTCTTCGACCTGCCGCTGCAGTTCGCCTCCTGGGAGGAGCTGGCCGGCGTGCTCGAACGGCTCACCCCCGAGCTCGACCGGCGGCTCGAGGCGAAGGGCTACGTCCGCCTCGCCTGGTCGCACGGCGGCTGGGTCCACCTCTTCTCGCGCGCACCGATCCGCACGCTCGACGACCTCAAGGCGCAGAAGCTGTTCGTCTGGGCGGGCGCCGACGACCAGGTGCAGCAGTGGCGGCGCAGCGGCTACCAGCCGGTGCCGCTGCCGGCCACCGAGGTGACGCTCGGTTTCCAGACCGGGCTGATCGACGTCGTGCCGACGACGCCGACCGCGGCGCTGTCGCTGCAGTGGTATCGCACGGCGCCCTACATGACCGGCTTCGGCCTGGCGCCGCTGGTCGGCGCCGTGATCGTGCGCAAGGACGCCTGGGAGAAGGTGACGCCGGCGGACCGGGAGCAGCTCGCGGCGGCGGCGCGCGAAGCGGAGGCGAAGCTCGGCCGCGAAGTGCCGATCCAGGACCTCGAGGCGGTCGAGCAGATGAAGGCGCGCGGGCTGACCGTGGTCGAGCTGGCGGCCGAGCAGCGGGCGACCTGGACGCGCGCCGCGGAGACCTTCGCGGAGGAGGCGCGCGCCGGCGAGGTGCCCCCCGCCATCCTCGCGGCCGCGCGCGAGCGGCTGGCCGAGCTGCGCGGCGCCGCCGGAGGCGAACGCTGATCCGGCGGCTCGGCCGGCTCGAGGACGGCGCCGCGGCGCTGCCGCTCGCGGCGATGGTGCTGCTCGCTTCGGCGGAGCTCGCGACGCGGGCGGTGGGCGCCACGGGCATTCCGGGCGCCGGGCCGATCGTCCAGCACTTGACGCTCTGGCTCGGCTTCCTCGGAGCCGCTGTCGCCGCGCGCGACGGCCGCCTGCTCAACCTGGCGACCTCGGAGTACCTGCCGGCCGGAGCGCCGCGGCGATGGGCGCGCGGGGTCGCGAACTCGGTGGGCGCCGCCGTCGCGGCGTTGCTCGCGCTGGCCTGCTGGCGGCTGGTCCAGGTGGAGCGGTCGGCCGGGACCGAGATCGCGGTGGGCATTCCCGTCTGGGTCGGCCAGCTCGTGCTGCCGGCGAGCCTCGCGTTGGTCGCGGTGCGCCTCGCCTGGCGCGCCGACGCGCTTCCGGCGGGGCGGCTGGCGGCCTTCGGGCTGCTCGCCGGCGGCCTGCTGCTGGGCCTCTTTCCGGGATGGAGCGAGGGCGCTCCCGCCTGGATCGGCGTCGCGCTGGTCACGCTCGGCACGCTCGCGGGCGGTCCGCTGTTCGCGGCGCTCGGGGGAATCGCCGTCTGGCTCTTCCTCGTGGATGGCGTGCCGATCGCGGCGGTGCCCGCCGAAGCCTACCGGCTCGCCGTGCATCCGACGCTGCCCTCGATTCCGCTCTTCACGCTGGCCGGATTCTTCCTCGCGGAGGGGAAGTCGGCGCTGCGCCTGCTCGACCTCTTCCGCGCCCTGGTCGGTTGGCTGCCGGGCGGCACCGCGGTGGTCGCCGCGGTGCTCTGCGCCTTCTTCACCACCTTCACCGGCGGCTCGGGCGTCACCATCCTGGCGCTCGGAGCGCTGCTGCTCCAGGCGCTCTCGGCGGACGGCTACCGGGAGCGCTTCTCGCTCGGCCTGATCACCTCGTCGGGCTCGCTCGGCCTGCTCTTTCCGCCGGCCGTGCCGCTCATCTTCTACGGCATCGTCGCCGAGGTCTCGATTCCCGATCTCTTCCGCGGCGGGCTCTTGCCCGGGGCGCTGGCGGTCGGAGCGACCGCGGTCTACGGCGTGCTCGAGGGGCGACGGCAGGGCGCGCGCCACCCGGTGTCGCTGCGCCGGGTCGGCGCGGCGCTGGCGGCGGCGAAGTGGGAGCTCTCGCTGCCCGCGCTGGTGCTCGTGCTGATCTTCTCCGGCCGCGCGACCGTGGTCGAGGCGGCGGCCGCCGCGGCGCTCTGGGCGGCGGTGATCCAGGTGGCGATCCACCGCGAAGTGACCTTCCGGCAGCTGCCGCGAGTCCTGCTCGAGGCCACCGTGCTGGTCGGCGGCGTGCTGCTGATCCTGTGCGCCGCCCTCGGTTTGACCAGCTGGCTGGTCGACGCGCAGATTCCCTACCAGCTGCTCGCCTGGGGGCAGGAGCACCTCGCCTCGAAGTGGACCTTCCTGCTCGCCCTCAACCTGCTCCTGTTGGTCGTCGGCTGCCTGATGGACGTCTACTCGGCGATCGCGGTGGTCGTACCGCTCATCGCGCCGCTCGGCCTCGCCTTCGGCGTCGACCCGATCCACCTCGGCATCATCTTCCTCGCCAATCTCGAGCTCGGCTTCCTGACGCCGCCGGTCGGCGTCAATCTCTTCCTCGCCTCCTACCGCTTCGGCAAGCCGATCCTCGCGGTGACCGGCGCGGTCCTCCCCTGGCTCGTCATCCGTGCCGCGATCGTGCTCCTGATCACCTACGTCCCCTTTCTGACCCTCGCGCTGCTCGACCGCTGAGGCGAGACCTGCCGGAGCGGGGGACGCCCTTGCGCCGCCGTCGCCGCCGAGTAGACTCGATGCCGTGGGCCCCGGCGGGCCGGCCACGGGAGCGCGGCCGCGGGACCGCGAGGCGCCTCCTCCGAGGGGGAAGGAGGTCCGCAGTTGGGCGAAGGAACGGAACGGACGCTCGACGTCCGGCTTCGGGCGGCCGTCGAATCGGCGCCGAGCGGTCTGCTGATGCTGGCGCCGGACGGCAGGATCGTCCTGGTCAACCGCGAGGTCGAGCGGCTCTTCGGCTACTCGCGCGAGGAGCTGCTCGGCCAGCCGGTCGAAGTGTTGGTGCCGGATCGCTACCGGGAGCGACACCGTCAAGACCGGCGCGCCTTCTTCTCCGACCCGCGCGCCCGCGCGATGGGAGCGGGTCGCGAGCTCTTCGGAGTCCGCAAGGATGGCAGCGAGGTGCCGGTCGAGATCGGCCTCACCCCCGTCGTGACCGACGAGGGCCTGTTCGTCATCAGCTCGATCGTCGACATCAGCGCGCGCAAGGCGGCCGAGGCCGACCGCCGGCAGCTCGAGGAGCAGCTCCGGCAGGTGCAGAAGATGGAGGCCGTCGGACGGCTGGCCGGTGGCGTCGCGCACGACTTCAACAACGTGCTGGCCACCGTGCTCGGCTTCGCCGAGCTCCTGCGCGACGCGATCCGCGATCCCCGGCTCGCCGCCGATCTCGAGCAGATCGAGCGCGCGGCGCAGCACGGCCGCGAGCTGGTCGATCGCATCCTGCGCTTCGCGCGGCGGCAGGACCTGGAGAAGCGGCCGCTCGACCTGCCCGGCGTGATCGCCGACACGGCAGGCCTGCTGCGCCGCACGCTGCCGGCATCGATCGAGATCCGCACCGCGCTCGCGAGCGCGCCGAGCCGGGTCCTGGGCGATGCGGTCTCGCTGCAGCAGGCGCTGGTCAACCTCGCCACCAACGCCGCGCACGCCATGCCGCTCGGCGGGCGGCTCGAGATCACGGCCGAGACTTTCTACGCACGCGACCATTTCGCGCGGATGCATCCGGGGTTGCGCGAGGGGCGCTACGCCCTGGTTCGGGTGCGCGACAGCGGTCAGGGCATGGACGAGGAGACGCGCGCGCGTGCGCTCGAGCCCTTCTTCACCACCAAGCCCCCGGGCGAGGGCTCGGGCCTCGGTCTGTCGATCGTCCACGGCATCGTGCAGGACCATGGCGGCGTGCTCTGGATCGAGAGCGAGCCGGCCCACGGCACGACGGTCAGCTGCCTCCTGCCGCTGCCCGACGACGGGCTCGAGGCGCCGGAAGCGACCGAGCGCAGCGAGACGCCGCGTGGGCGCGGGGAGCGCATCCTGTTCGTCGACGACGAGCCGGCGCTGGCGACGCTGGGACGGCGCCGGCTCGAGGCGCTCGGCTACCGGGTCGAGGCAACCGGAGATCCGCAGGAGGCGCTGGCCTGGCTCGAGGCCCGGCCGGCGGCGTTCGACCTGCTGATCACCGACTATTCGATGCCCGGGCTCAACGGCCTCGAGCTGGCGGCGCGGGCGCGACGGCAGGGCACCGATCTGCCCATCCTGCTGCTCACCGGCTATACCGAGGCCTTCTCCGAGTCGTCGGCTGAACGGGTCGTCTCCCGCATCGCGCGCAAGCCGATCGCCGCGATCGACCTGGCGATCGCCGTGCGCGAGCTGCTCGACGGCGCCAGTGGCCCCGGCCGGGGCGAGGCGGCCGACCCGCGCGCGCCGGAGCCTTGAGTCGGCGCTCCCGGCGCGCGCGGCCCTGCGGCACCGAGCCTCACACGTCGAAGTGCACGCCCTGGGCGAGCGGCAGGTCGGTGCCGTAGTTGATCGTGCAGGTCTGCCGGCGCATGTAGGCCTTCCAGGAGTCGGAGCCCGCCTCGCGGCCGCCGCCGGTCTCCTTCTCGCCGCCGAAAGCGCCACCGATCTCGGCGCCCGAGGTGCCGATGTTGACGTTGGCGATGCCGCAGTCGCTGCCGTCGACCGAGAGGAAGCGTTCGGCCGCGCGCATGTCGAGGGTGAAGATCGCCGACGAGAGCCCCTGCGGCACCGAGTTGTGCAGCGCGATCGCCTCGTCGAGCGTCTCGTACTCGAAGACGTAGAGGATCGGCGCGAAGGTCTCCTCGCAGGTGATCGGCATGTGCGGGACGGCCTCGACCAAGGTCGGCTCGACGAAGAAGCCGGGGCGGTCGAGCACGTTGCCGCCGTAGAGGATCCTGCCCCCCTGCTGACGCGCGACCTCGAGCGCCTTGCGGTAGTCCTCGACCGCCCGGGCGTGGATCAACGGCCCCATGAGCGTCGACGGCTCCGCCGGATCGCCGATGCGGATCGAGGAGTAGGCCTTGACCAGGCGCTGCTTCATGTCGGAGGCGATCGACCGGTGCAGCAGCAGGCGGCGGGTCGAGGTGCAGCGCTGGCCGGCGGTGCCGACCGCGGCGAACAGCACGGCGCGCAGGGCGAGGTCGAGGTCGGCGCCCTCGGTGACCAGGATGCCGTTGTTGCCGCCGAGCTCGAGGATCGTGCGCCCGAGCCGATCGGCGACCACCTTGCCGATCGACCGCCCCATGGTGGTCGAGCCGGTGGCGGAGATCAGCGGGAAGCGGCGGTCGGCCGAGAGCGGCGCGCCGACCGTGTGACGATCGCCGATCGCCAGGTTGAAGATCGGCGGGGCGTCGTTCGCGCGCAGGACCTGCTCGGCGATCTTGGTCACCGCGACCGCGCAGAGCGGCGCCTGCTCGGAGGGCTTCCAGAGCGTCGGGTCGCCGCACACCGCGGCGATCATCGCGTTCCAGGCCCAGACGGCGACGGG
Organism: Acidobacteriota bacterium; assembly: GCA_011525905.1. Classification (GTDB taxonomy): domain Bacteria; phylum Acidobacteriota; class Thermoanaerobaculia; order Multivoradales; family JAGPDF01; genus JACTMI01. Next base: position 2,972 of record WYBK01000021.1, on the reverse strand, counting down.
GAAATTGAAGGCGGTGATCACGCCCACGGGTCCGAGGGGGTGCCACTGCTCGTACATCCGGTGGAGCGGCCGCTCCGAGTGCATCGACAGGCCGTAGAGCTGGCGCGAAAGGCCGACCGCGAAGTCGGCCATGTCGATCATCTCCTGCACTTCGCCGAGCCCTTCGCTGCGGATCTTGCCGACCTCGAGGGTGACGAGCAGACCGAGATCCTCCTTGTGGCGGCGCAGGCCCTCGCCGAGCTGGCGGACCACCTCGCCCCGGCGCGGCGCCGGCCAGCGCTTCCAGGCGTCGAAGGCCTCGGCGGTCGCCTGGGCGACGCGCTCGTAGTCCTCCCTGCCGACCTCGTGGACGGCCGCGATCGGCTCGCCGGTGGCGGGATTCAGCGAATGGACGACCTTGCCGCTCGGCTCGAACCAGGCGCCGGCGAAGGCGCCGGAGTTCTCCTCGGCGAGGCCGAGACGTGCGAGGGCGGACGAGATCGAGGACGGGCTCGTGACGGTCATGGGATGCTCCCGGAACGACGGAATGATGGAGGAGGCCGCCCTGCCGAGCGGCCGACGGACAGGATTCTAGCGCAGCCCTCCGCGGGCCGCCCTGGCCGCGGGGGTAGGATGCGCGCGCCTCATGGGAGCCGCCTCCGAACGCCTGCCCGCCCTGCTCCCGGCGCTCCTGCTGCTGCTCTTCGCCGTCTGGTGCGGCAGCTTCCAGGGCGCGGCCGAGTGGCCGGCGGGGGCCCTCGGCAGGGGGGCGCTGCTCGGCGTCGCGCTGTTCGCGGCCGGGGCGCTCCGCGACCCGCTGGCGCTCGGCGCGGCCGGGCGCTGGATTCCGGCTGCGGCGCTCGTCGCGGCCGCCGGCAGCTGGCTCGCCTCGCCGGTACCCCGCGCCGGGCGGACCGCGCTCTTCCTGCTGCCGGTCTTCCTCCTTCTGCCGGCCGCGATCGCGCGCGCGGTCGCCGGAAACGGCCTCTGGCCCGACGCCCGGCGGCGGCAGCTCGCGCTCGGCGCCTGGTCGGTCGCCGTCGCGGTCGTGGCGCTCTGGGCCCTCGCCGTGCGCCCTGCGGGCCTCGAGGCCCGCGCGGCGATGCCGCTAGGCCACCACAACCTGCTCGCCGCGCTGCTCGCGCTCGCGCTGCCGCCGGCGGCCTGGGGGCTCGCGAAGCCCGGGTGGTCCCGCGCGACCGCGTTCGTGGCCCTGGCGACCGGGTTGCCGGCGCTCGCGCTGACGCGGTCCTGGCTGGGCGGCCTCGCGGGCCTCGCGACCGCGGCCGCGGTCGCGCTCGCGCTGCCGCGCGCCCGGCGGCTGATCGCCGGAGCGGCGCTCGTCGTCCTGGGCCTCTCGCTGCCCCGCTTCGAATCGATGATGCGCGGCCTCGATTCGTCAGGCGCGGCGCGCGCGGTCTACGCCGCGGCCGGGATCGCCGGGATCCGCGAGCGCCCGCTGGTCGGCTGGGGGCCGGGCGCCACTCCCTGGACGCTCGCCGAACACCTCGAGCCCCGCCCGGGAGTCAACCCGCCGGGGGAGGCGGTCGGGACGCTCCACTCGACCGCGCTCGAGCTCGGCTACGAGCTCGGGTTGCCCGGCGCGACGCTCGCCGTCCTGAGCGCGCTCCTCTTCCTCGCTCGACGCGCGAGCGCGCTGCGCGCCGCGGCCGACGCGCCGGAGCCCGAGGCTCTGCGGCTCGGCGCCAGCGCGCTGCTCGGATTGACCGCCGGCGGTCTGATGCTGCTCGGCAACTCGCTGCTGGCGACGCCGGCGATCCCGGTGGGGCTCGGATGCCTGGCGGGATTTGCGCTGGCGGCGAGCGGCGGCCGGCCGCGGCGCGCCGGCCCGGGTGCCCGGCTGGCGACGGCCGGCTGCTTGCTCGTGGCGGCGGGCGGGCTGCTCGCCCCCGCGCTCGCCGAGCGCTCCTACGCGGCGGCGCGCGCCGCGCGCGACCGTGCCGCCGCTCGGCCGCACCTCGAGCGGGCACTCGCCCTCGACCCCGCCTTTCCGCTCTATCGGGCGCGCCGGGCCTGGATCGCGGACGAGACACCGGCCGAGCGCGCGCGCGAAGCGCTGCGTGCGGCGCGAGAGGCGCGCGGCGTCGCGGCGCTCTGGCTGCGCGCCGGCGGCAGCGCGTTCGAGGCCGGCGAGCTCGCCGCAGCGCGCGCCGCGTTCGCGCGCACGATGGCGCTCGATCCGCTCGGCGGCGTCGCCCCCTACCTGGCGTTTCTGGCATCGGGAGGACGGCAGCTCGACTGCGCCGCGCGGGCCATCGCGGCCGAGCCCCGACTGCTCGCTGCGGCCGCCTGGCGCGAGGCCCCGGCGGCGCGGGCCGCCGCGCTCGCCCGCCTACGCGGCTGGCCGGGGCTGCCGAAGGGCTACGTCGAGGAGCTCGAGAGGCTCGCGGCGCGGCTCCCGGGAGAATCGGGAGCGGAGGTCGATCTCGGCCAGCAGATGGATGCGACGCCGGCGCTGTCGATCTCGCTCCACCAGTTCCGACGCCCCCCCTGGCTCGCGGATCTGGCGCGCGTGCGGCTCGAGCGCGCGGCGGTGCGCGCGTTCGCCGGCGTCGGCTCGGCGGCGGCGCGAGCGGACGTGCCGCCTTCGGCCTTTCCCCGAGACCGCTGCGCGCCGCGCTGACCGGCGCCGTCTCCGGCGCCGCCCGGCTCAGCCAGCCACGGCGGCGATCGCGCGCTCGATGCGGCGCAGACCCTCGTCGGCCTCTGCGATCGAGAGGACCAGAGGCGGCCGCATGCGGATCGCGCGCTCGCCGGAGGCGAGGCCGAGCACGTCGGCGTCGTTGAGCGCCTGGAGCGCGCGGCCGCGCGTTTCGCCGTCCGGCAGGTCGAAAGCGAGGAAGAGGCCGCGACCCCGTGTGTTGGTGACGACCCCGGGGAAGACCTCCTCCAGGCGACGCAGGCCGGCCAGGGCGTGCGCGCCCACGCGCGCCGCGTTGTCGAGCAGGCCGTCCTCCTCGATGATCTCGATC
>WYBK01000199.1 GCA_011525905.1 Acidobacteriota bacterium | reverse complement strand
CCTTGAAACTGACGTGCTGGCCGAGCGCTCCGGCGAGCGAGGCGTTGGGCACTTCGAACGCGAGCGGCCGCGGCTCGAGCCGGCGGAAACCGCCGTCCGGGTCGGCGACGGCGTAGTGGATGAGCAGCCGCGCCCGGTGCACCGCGCCGTCGGGCAGCAGGGTGACGGTGGCGAGCGGGATCTTGAGCGAGAGCGGCACCCGCTGCGCCCGTCCGCGCGCCGCCTCGGCCGCCCCGGCCTCGAGCGCGGCGCCGCGCGGGCCGGTCGGGTGCGGGTCGGCGAGCAGCGCGGCGACCGCGGCGTCGGAAGCGGCATCCTCGCGCGAGCGCACGGTGAGGCCGCGCCGGTGGACGACCTTGGCGCCCTCGCGCCGGACGCGCACCTCGACCTCGTGGAACGCGCCCGGCTCGGGCTCGCGCGGCGGGCGGTAGCCGAGCGAGTAGTAGCTGGCGAAGTCGGTGCGCGCGACCTCGAGCCGCTCGGCGAGGTCGGGGGCGCCGACGAAGCTGCGGCCGCCGGTCGCCTCGGCCAGCGCCGAGAGCGTGGCGCCGGCCTCCATCGAATTGGGCGGCGCGATCGAGGGCCCGGAGTTGGTCGGGATGCCGCCGAACTCGGCGCTGACCGCCGGCCCGCGGCTGGCGCCGGCGTAGATCGAGTAGATGGTCACGCGGGCGGAGTTGACGCTCTTCTGCAGCGCGCCGACTTGCGTGCGGATGTCGGCGACGTCGGCCTCGAGCTCGCGGGCGAGGAGGTTCTGCGGGTTCACGAACTGGGGGAACTGCGCCTCGACCAGCCGATTGAGGTGCGCGACGGGATCGGCCTCGTAGCCGCCGCCGGCGAGCAGCAATCCGACCCGTCCCTCGAGCCCGGCGACGATCGACAGCAGGTCGCGCACGGCGAACAGCGAGGCGCGGGCGCGCAGCGCCTCCTCCTTGCCCGCCGCCTCGATCATCGCGAGGATCTGGTCGACCTGCTGCTGCGCGGTCATCGAGTCGGGATCGACCGCCAACAGCTCGGCGCGCACCTGCGAGGCGACGCCGGCGAGCGCGCCGGGATTGCCGACCTGCTTGCGCAGCTGCTCGAGCGCGCCGAGGGCGCCCTCGTGCTCGGCGGAGAGCGGGGAGAGGAGCTTGAGCGCCGCGCCGTCGAAGGTGGCGACCAGGGCGCGATCGCCGGGGCGCAGCGCCTTGGCGAGGAAGTCGCGGGTCTCGCTGACCACCTGGTTGCGCGGTCCCGGCTCGAGCCGCGCCTGATCGACGTAGACCACCCAGGTCGCGGGCGGCGGCGCGAGCAGCGGCTCGGCCGCGCGGGCGGGCGCCTGGCCGGCGGCGGCCGCCTGGCCGAAGGCCTCGGCGTCGAATCCCTCGTCGCGATAGGCGGCGAAGTTGGTGAGCTCGACCGGCTGGCCGTCCTGGAGCACGACGAAGTCCGCGGCCTCGAGTCCGGTGAGCGGCTCGCCGTCGGGACCGAGGACGACGACGTCGACGTTGAACACCTCGACCTCGACGACGTCGAGGAAGGAGGCGAGGCCCCCCTCCTGCGCGCGCGCGGCCGAGGCGGGCAGCAGGGCGGCGGAGAGGGCGAGCGGGAGGAAACGGCGGCGGACGACGGGCCTTGCCTGTCGCATCCCGCCATTCTATGGCGGCGGCACCCGTTTCCTCTCTTCGAGTCTCGGCCGCTCGGCCCGCGCCAGAGCCGCTTCGTCCCGGGACTCTCGACTCGACTGCGGGCCGGCGGCTAGCGGGCGACCTCGAAGTCGGCCGCGACCGTGCCGACGACCCCGGCGGCCTCGTCGAGCACCGAGACGGCGAGCCGCTGCGGCCCCGGCTCGACCAGGATCTCGACGCGCATCGAGACGTGCTGGGCGAGGGCGGCGTCGAGCTTCCCTTCCGGGATCTCGAAGGCGATCGGGCGGGGCTCCAGGCGGAGGAAGGCGCCGTTCGGCCGGCGCAGTGCGAAGTGGACGAGCAGCTTCCCGCGGAAGCCGCCGTCCCGCGGCAGCACCGTGACGTTGCGCAAGGGCACCCGAACCTCGACCGGCACCCGCAGGTTCTTGCTCGACCCGCTCGCTTCGCCGACCGTCAAGGAGAGCCCGAACGGCTCGCGCGGCGGATCGACGTCGAGCAGCCGGGTCACGGCCGTGTCGCCCGCCAGCACCTCGCCGGAACGGAAGGCGACGTGGCTGCGGTGGATCGCCCGCGCGCCGGGGCGGCCGACCCGCACCTCGACGCGCCGGCGCGGCGCCTCTCCCGTCGGCCGGTAGCCGAGCGAGTAGTAGTGGGTCAGGTCGCTGCGGGCGGCGTCGAGCCGGGAAGCGAGGTCCGGCGCCGCGACGAAGGAGCGACCGCCGGTCGCGGCGGCGAAGCGGGCCACGGAGCTCGCGGCCTCGGGAGTGATCGCCTGCCCGGGAGCCAGCGCCGGAACGCCGCCGACCTCCGAGTCGATGTGCGGGCCACGGTCGCCGCCGCCGAAGATCGAGTAGACGGTCACGCGGGACGAGTTCAGAGTGTCGACTAGGCGCGTGTAGCTGACCAGCTGCCGCCGGGCGCGCTCGTCGAGCGCCCGGCGGCCGACGTCGGCCCGTCGCGCGGTCTCCGGCGAGAGCAGCGCGTAGCGCGCCTCGTAGGCCCGCAGGAGATCCGAGGCCGGGCTGCTCGGGAAGCCGCCGCTCGCCAGGATCAGCGCGACGCGCCCTTCGATCCCCGCGATCAGGCCGAGCAGATCGTGCAGCGCGCGGAAGTCGGCCGCGCCGCGCAGGACGTCCTGCTCGGCCACCGATTCGATCTCGAGCATCAGGACTTGGGCCTCCCGCAGGGCGGTCTCGTCGTCCATGGCGCTGACGTTGACGAGGGCGTCCAGGATGCGGGCGCGGTCGGCGGAGCTCGCGAACTGCGTCGCCGGAACGCCGCGGCGCGCCTTGGCGAGCGCCTCGGCGAGCGTCGCGGTGTCGGAGCCGAGCGGGGCGAGCTCGGCGAGCGAGACGCCGTCGAAGCTCAGGACCATGCCCCGATCGCCGGGGCGCAGGCCGTCGAGGAAGAAGCGCTCGAGCTGGGTCAGCAAGTCGAGCCGCGCCTTGCGGAAGAGGCGGGACTGATCGAGGTAGACGACCCAGGTGGTCGGCGGCGCCGCGAAGAGCGTGAAGGTCCCGGCGCTCGCGCCGTCGCTCGCGAGTGTCGAGCTCGAGCCGGGCGCGGAGCTGCCGGCCACATCTCGGTAGGCGG
>WYBK01000020.1 GCA_011525905.1 Acidobacteriota bacterium | reverse complement strand
TGGCCTGGGAGACGACCGCGACCTCGGGCTGCTCGCGCTCGATCGCGCGCAGCCGCTCGAGCGAGCGGTCCCGGCTGCCGTCGTCGATCGCCAGCACTCGCGGCTTCGCACCGGTGGCGCGCAGCGCCGGCAGCCACTCGTCGAAGACGCGCCCGATCGCGGCCTCCTCGTCGAAGACCGGCAGCACCACCCAGAGCGACTCCCCCCGCCCCTCCGCCATCGGCGGGGAATCGTAGCCCAGCGCTCCCGGGGTCCGAGTCGTTCAGGTCGCGCCGGAGGGGCGGCGGAGGATCGGCGGGAGGGCAGCGGGGTCGGACTCCTGCAAGGCGACCAGGCGCTCGATTTCGGCGCGGTCGACGGCGGCCATCGGCGCGAAGGCCTCGGAGACCGCGCGGTGGAGCGCCTCGGAGAGGCGCTTGCGATCGGACGCCTCGACCGGCTCGCCGCCGAGCACCACCCGCGCCTCGATGCCCGGCAGTTGCGCCAGCGTCCAGAGGTGCGCCCCGAGCGGCATCTCCCCCCACCAGTGGACCGCCAGGTGGACCGGCGCCGCCTCCCCCTTCACTCGGTAGCCGAGCGCCGCCCAGTGCACCGGACGGGCGAGCTTCACCGGCAGCTCGAGCAGCGGTGAACGGAAGGGCAGCACCTCGTGCCCGGCGCCGGAAGTGCCCTCGGGAAAGAAGACGATCGCTTGGTCCGCGGCGAGCGTCCGTTCGATCTTCGCCAGCACGCCGTGCAGCGCCCGCCGCGCCTTGCGGTCGATGAAGATCGTCTCGACGGCGCGGCAGAGCGCGCCGAAGACCGGCCAGCCGTCGATCTCCGCCTTGGCCACGAAGACGCAGGGGAGCTGGGTGCCGAGCACCACGATGTCGAGGTAGGAGAGGTGGTTGGCGACCAGCAGGAAGGGCGGCTCGGGCGGCGGCCCGGCGCGCCGGACCTCGACCGCCAGCGCCCGGCAGAGCGCCCGGCTCCAGAGCTGGAAGACCCGGCCACGCCAGCGCGAGCGCCGGGCCGGCCAGGGCGCGAGCAGCAGCGAGCCGCCGAGCGCCGCCAGGTAAGCGGGCAGCGTCGCGCCGCCGACCAGCGCCAGGCGCAGGAGAGCGCGCCCGACCGCGACGCCTCTCACGAACCCCCGGTGAGGCGCCGCACCTCGGCACTCGACGTGGCGAGCAGCGTCCAGTCGCCCAGGCGGAGCAGCTCGCCGCGCGCCGCGACCGGCTCGGCGACCCGGTCGAGCAGCTCCGGCCCGAGCGGCCGCCCCTGCCGCGAGACCAGCAGGACGACCAGCGCCCGCCCGGCGCCGTCGCGCGCCACCAGGGCCGCCGGCGAGCCGCCGGAGATGCAGCGGATCGCGCAGTCCTTGTGCGACTTGCCCTCCCCCGGCTTCATCACGCCGAGGTAGCACTTCGAGTCGACGATCTCGCCCGCGAGCGTCGTCGTCCCGAGCGACGCGGCCGGCGCGGGCGGCGCGGCGTCGCCGCCGAGCGCGGCGGCGCGCGAGACTTCGAACATCCGCTCGCCGGAGCGCCGGATCCAGCGGCCGGTCAGACGCACCTCGCGGCCGGCGAGCGCGAGCACAGCGGCGGGCGCCCCGCGTTTCCCCTCGCCGACCAGCGGCACGACGTCGATGGCCGGATCGCCGCCCGCGCTCTCGGCGGCCCTCCAGAGCGCCGCCACCGGCTCGGCGCGCAGCACGCCGACGAGGTCGCGGTCGATGCCGAACTCGTACTCCCCCGAGCCGAGCGGTCCCTGCCCCGCGGCGAGCAGCGCCGCGAGCGCCGCGACGAGCAGCGCGAGCGCCACGACCGCACGCCGCAGGAAGCGGCGCAGCCCGGCCGGCACTTCCAGATAGCCGACGAAGAACTCCTCGTCGCGCTCGCGGCTCACCCGCCACCCCCCGATTCCGAGACGACGGCCGGCGCCACCGGCGTGCCGGCCGGCAGCGGCCGCGGATCGACGAAGACCCGGCGGTCGACCACGCGGACGCGGAATGTCGGCACCCGCTCGGAGAACGGCGGCGGCGAGGCGCCGCTCGCGGGCAGGTACTGGTAGCCGTGCCAGGGGCAGGTGACGCAACCGTCGACGATCCGGCCCTCGCCCAGCGGCCCGTTCTGGTGGCGGCAGACGTTCGAGAGCGCCGACAAGCGCCCCTCGTAGCGGAAGACCGCCACCCGCTCGCCGCCCAGCGTGACCACCCGCGCGCGCCCCTCGGCGATCTCGTCGACGCCGCAGACTTCGACGAAGCCGTCGGCGCCCGCCGCGCGCCGTTCCCGGTCGAGAGCCGCCTCGCGCCGGCCGGCGGCGAGATGCAGCCCGGCGATCGCGACGACGCCCGCCCCGAGCGCGCCGGCGAGCAGCGGCGAGCGCTCGTCCTGCAGCGCGCCGAGGGCGACGTGCGCGACGATCAACGCGTAGGCGAGGTAGACCCCCATGTGGAGCGCCTTCCAGACCGGCGCGGTCAGCTGCGCGAGCCAGAAGTCGTGGCTGGTCGCGGCCATCAGGAAGAGGATCAGGAGCGCCGCCAGGCCGAGCTGCTGGAAGGGGAACTGGGAGAGGCTGTCGAGCCGCGTGTTGCTCGCCAGGAGCGAGACGAGCGGCGGGGCGTCGCCCAGAGCGTGAAACTGGAAGGTCGCGAGCGCGCCGTGGACGAGCGCCGCGAGGAACATCGTCACGCCGAGATGGCGCCGGTTGTAGAGCAGCGGGAGGAAGCGCCCGTCGAGCCGCGCGAGCGGACCGATCGCCAGCACGGCGTGGAGCAGCAGCAGCGCCGCCGTGCCGAAGGCGCGGATCAGCAGGGTCTCCGCGGTGATCTCGGGCCGCAGGAGCAGCGTCGCCAGCGAGAAGAGCGCGAGATAGCCGGCGAGCAGGCCGCCGAGCACGAGATCGTAGCGCTTCTTGAACGGCGACCAGCCGACCGCCTGGTACCCGTGGCTCACGGCGCGCGCTCTCCCGGCGGCGCGCCCTCGGGTTCGAGGTCGTCGGCCCCGGCGCGCTCCGCCGCCGCCGGGTCGAGCGGTCGCCGCGGCCACTCCGGCCGCGCCGCGAGCGCGGCGACGAGCAACGCCGCCAGCGCCGGTGCGAGCAGCAGCCAGATCCACCGGTGCGCGCGGCGATGGGCGGCGAGCATCAGCCCCGCCCTCCGGCCGCCGCGCGCCGATGGGCGTTCGACTCCTCCGGGGGTTCCGACGCTCCCGCGAGCCAGCGGCGCAAGAGCAGCGGCCAGAGCGCCGCGACCCCCGGCAGCACGATCCACCGGAAGCCCCGGCTCCCCGCACGCGCCGACGGATCGATCCGGTCGACGCCGCGCAGCACGAACAGGAAGAGCAGGGCGAACAGCAGGCCCGCGGCCGCGTAAGCGCCGGCGAGGCGCACGATCCAGGTGGCGACGTCGAGCGGCGTCATCGGAGCTCGAGCGAGTCTAGAACGGCTCCGTCGCTTCCCACCCTTCAGTCCGGCCAGGGCAGGTCGACCGCGACTTCCGGCAGGCAGCGGCCCGCCTCGCAGGCCTGGAAACGGAGTCGGATCGCCTTGCGCTCTCTCTCCGGGCTCGCCTCGGGGCGGGCTCGCCCGGTCGCCTCCGGGCGGCCCGTTCCGCCTCGCGGCGATGCATCGTCCCTTTCCAGAGAAGGGGGGACGGAGATCTCGAGCTCGTCGAGCTCGACCGCCAGGCCCTCGACGATGAGCGGCGCCCGCCCCTCGCTCGAGAGGTGCCACCCGTCTCGCAACTCGAGGCGCAGCTCGAAGGTGCGCCACCCGTCCGCTCCCGCGGGGCCGACTCGAAGCTCCGGACGAACGACCCCCCTCGCCTCCTCTTCGAGCATCGCCAATGCCCCGCCCGCGAAGCGGCCACCGGCGCTCGAGCCCTCCACCCCCTTGAGTGCCGCTTCTTTTTCCTCTTCTTTTTCTCTTCCTTCTTCTGCTTCTGCTTTCGCTTTCTCTTCCTCTTCGCCCGATGCCGACGGAGCGCGCTCGCGCCGCCGGGCGGCGGCGAGGGCGAGCGCCACGGCGAAGGCGCGCGCACCGTCGACGTGCGCGACGGCCGCCGGCGCGGCGGCGCGCAGCAGCCGCTCGAGCCGCTCGCCGAAACGCGCCTCGCCGGTCCGGGCGGCGAGATCGAGCAGATCGAGGGCCGCGACGGCATTGGCCGCCGGCAGGGCGCCGTCGAAGACCTCCTTGCCACGCACCAGCAGGTCGTCGCTCTCGGCGACGTTCCAGAACCCTCCCGCCGGCGACTCGAGGCGTTCGGTCATCTCGTCGGCCAGGCGCACGGCTTCGTCGAGCCAGCGCCGCTCCCCGTCCGTCTCGTGCAGGCGCAGCAGGCCGTGGATCAGGAAGGCGTAGTCAGAGAGAAAGGCCGCGACCCGACCCGCGCCGCGCCGCCAGGCATGGAGCAGCGTGCCGTCCGGCGCCCGCAGGTGGGCGAGCAGGGCGTCGGCGGCGCGGGCGGCGCGGGCGATCAGCGCGGGCCGGCCGAGCGCGCTTCCGGCGGCCGCCAGGCCGGCGATCGCGGTGCCGTTCCAGTCGGCGAGCAGCTTGTCGTCGGTCGCCGGTCGCTTCCGGCGCGCACGCGCCTCGAGCAGCGTCGCGCGCAGCGGCGCCATCTCCTCGAGCAGCCGCTCGCGCGTCGTACGCCGTTCGCGCGCGAGCACTTCGAGCGGCCGGGGGAGGTGCAGCACGTAGCGTTCCCCCTCGAAGAAGGGGTCGCCGGCGAAGCCGAGCAGCGGCGCCAGGAACTGCGCGTCCTCGGCGCCGAGCGCAGCGTCGAGCTCGGCGCGCGTCCAGACGTAGTAGGCGCCCTCGTGGCCGTCGGTCTCGGCGTCGATCGCAGCGTGGAAGGCGCCCTCCGGGCCGGCGAGCTCCCGCTCCAGGAACTCGGCGGTCTCGAGGGCCACGCGCGCCGCCTCGGCCGAGCCGGTGCGCGCGTGTTCGCGCGCGTAGGCCTCGAGCAGCAGGCCGTTGTCGTAGAGCATCTTCTCGAAGTGCGGCACGCGCCACTCGCGATCGGTGGCGTAACGGTGGAAACCCCCGGCCAACTGGTCGAAGAGGCCGCCGCGCGCCATCGCGCCGAGCGTCGCCTCGAGCATCATCGCCGCTTCGGGGCGCTCGCCGGCGAGGTGGTCGAGCAGCCAGAGGTTGGCCGGCGTCGGGAACTTCGGGGCGTCGCCGAAGCCCCCCCAGGTGGCGTCGAAACGCTGGCGCAGCGCGGCGAGCGCCTGCCGCGCCAGCTCCGCGCCGGGCAGCTCCCCACGCCAGGCGGGCGCCTCGGCCAGGTGACGCCGGATCGCCGCGGCGAGCTCCCCTGCCTGGGCCTCGACGTCCGGCCGCCGCTCGCTCCAGGCGTGGACCATCGAGCGCACGACGGTCGCGAAGCCGGGGCGCCCCCAGCGCTCCTCGGGCGGAAAGTAGGTGCCGGCGAAGAAGGGCTCGAGCTTCGGCGTCAGGAAGAGCGAGTTCGGCCACCCCCCCTGACCGGCGAGGATCTGGGTCGCCAGCATGTAGATCTCGTCGAGGTCGGGGCGCTCCTCGCGGTCGACTTTGACATTGACGAAGGCGGCGTTCATCTCGCCGGCGATCGCCGGATTCGAGAACGACTCCCGCTCCATCACGTGGCACCAGTAGCAGGTCGAGTAGCCGACCGACAGGAAGATCGGCTTGTCTTCGCGGCGCGCCCGCTCGATCGCCTCCGGCCCCCAGGGGTACCAGTCGACCGGGTTGTGCGCGTGCAGGAGCAGATAGGGCGAGCTCTCGCGCGCCAGGCGGTTGGCTCGGGCTCCAGGATCCGTCATCGCCGCACCATTCTAGAAGCTCCGGGGACATGTACCGGGGACACATGCGGGGGACACGGTCGGGGGACACGTACGGGGGACACCTTCGGGGGACGTGTGCCGGGGACGGCCGCGGGTACCTGTCCCAGGCGCGTGTCCCCGAAGAGGACCGGAGCGCTGGCGGCGGGTCTCCGGAAAGAGGCCGGTCAGGCCCGCCGGTGCCGAGGCGAACGCGGCCTCTCGCCGGCCTCAGTCGCCTCCCCGCTCGCGCCAGCGGAGGGGGTCGAGCTCGTCGAGCAGCGCGGCGAGCTCGGGCGAGCCGAGGCCGTGGCGCAGGAAGGTCGCGAGCAGCCGCCGGCGGCCGCCGGCCGCCTCGAGGCGACCGAGCGTGTGGCCGTCGTCGGCGAGGAAGAGCTCTCCCTCGGAATAGAGCGCCGCGAGGGCGATCTGCGCGCGGTAGTCGGCGGTCTGGTCCCAGCGTCCGCCGATCACGAGCACTTCTGCCGCGAGCCGACCGAGCGCCCGTCGGTCGAAGGCGACCGGCGGGATCGCGCCCCGGCGTGCGAGCTCGAGCAGGGGCGCCGCCCAGCTCGCTTCGTTCTCGAGGTTGGGGTGGACGCTCCCCTGCCCGAGGTCGACGTGGCGCAGCACCGGTTCAGCGAACTCGTACATCCGGACCGCGATCCCGATGCCGACCTCGCTCGCTTCGAGCTCGCGCATCGCGTCGACCTGGTAGGCCTCGAGCCGGTGCGCGATCGCCTCGGCGTCGCCGCGCAGGATCTCGTCGACCGCGGCCAGCCTCTCGACGGCGAGCTCGGCGGCGCCGACGAAGTAGTGCTGCCGCTGCAGCAGGCGTACGAGCTCGCTCCGTCGCGGATCCGCGGCGAGGGCCCGGGCGAGCGCCTCGGCGCGTCCCGCGTCGGCCCCCCGCAGCTCGCGCCAGAAGGGGTCGTCGAACAGGCCGAGCCAGCCGTCGAGCGGCCGCACCGGCGCGACCTCGGTGACCGCGCGCGCCACCCGCGCGCCATGGCGCGCGAGGTACTCGTGAACCAGGTAGCCACCCCCCGAGACGCCGTAGAGCAGTACCTTTCCCTCGCTGCCGACCAACTCCCGGCGCAAGGCCTCGAGGTCGCCGACCCACTGGCGGCTGCCGAGCAGACGGTGCGCGAGGGCCCAGTCGACCCGGCCGTCACCGCTGCGCAACCGACCGCTTACCTCGTCGTCGAAACCGCGTCCGACCAGGCCGACCAGGTTGACCGCGCCCGGCGGCAGCCCGAGCCGCTCGTCGCGCAGGCGCCGGGTCGCGCCCTCGCGCCGGAGCTGGAACTGCTGGCCGTCGGCGACCCAGAGCAGGGTCGGCCGCCGCGGGTCGAAGGGCTCGGCGAGCTCGTAGACGAGCCGGACGCTCTCGCCCGCCGGCTGGTCGTGGTCGAGCGGCACCCGAAGCTCGTGCCGCTCCCAAGTCGCGGCCGGTTCCGCTTCGGCGGCAACCTGTCCGGTCATCGATTGCGCCAGCGTCAGGACCAGACCGAGCGAGGCCGGCAGCGCGAGCAACGGCGATCGGGATCTCATTCGTTCAGTCTACGAAACGCCCCCCCCGAGCTCGCGACCCGGGCGGCTCGGCTAGGATCGGTGGCATGGGACGGATCGCAGCGCTCTGGATCAAGCGGGTGCGCCGCAGGCCGATGGATCCGGTCGAGCGCGCGGCCGCGCGCGCCGGAGCCGGGCTCGAAGGCAACGCCGACCAGGGGGGACGGCGCCAGGTGACGCTGCTCGACGTCGCCCGCTGGAGCGATGCCGAGGCAGAGCTCGGCGCCCAGGTCCCGTTCACCGCGCGCCGAGCCAACGTGCTCACCGAGGGGATCGACTACCTCGAGAGCCGGGGGCGAGTCCTCGCCCTGGGCGGCGTGCGCGTGCGCATCCGCGGCAACACCCGCCCCTGCGAGCGGATGGACGAAGCGCGCGCCGGCCTGCGGTCGGCGCTGGCGCCCGAGTGGCGCGCCGGCGCCTACGGCGAGCTGCTCGACGACGGCGAGATCGCCGTCGGCGACGCCGCCGAGTGGCTCGCCGAAGAGGTCGCCGAGGAGGGCGCCTGAGGATCGTCTCGCTCGTCCCGAATGCGACCGAGATCCTCTTCGCGCTCGGCGCCGGCGACGAGGTGGTCGGGGTCTCGCACGAGTGCGACTTTCCTCCGGCGGCGCGCGAGCGCCCCGTGCTCACCGGCAGCGCGCTCGCGCCCGGGCTGGCGCCGCGCGCGGTCGACGCCGCGGTCTCGGCGCAGCTCGCCACCGGGGCCAGCCTCTACACGCTCGACGAGGCCCGGCTCGCCGCGCTCGACCCCGACCTGCTCTTCACCCAGGAGCTCTGTCCGGTCTGCGCCGTCTCGAGCGCGCAGGTCGACGGCGCGGTCGCCCCGCTGCCCCGCTGCCCCGAGGTCGTCTCGCTCGACCCGACCCGCCTCGAGGACGTGCTCGCCGACGTCCTGCACGTCGGCGAGCGCGTCGGGCGGAGCGCCGAAGCGGCGGCCCTGGTCGACTCGCTGCGCGCACGCCTGGCGCGCGTCGAGGGCGCCGTGCGCGGCCGGCCACGCCCGACGGTGGTCGCGCTCGAGTGGCTCGATCCCCCCTTCCTCGGCGGCCACTGGGTGCCGCAGATGCTGGCGATCGCCGGCGGCCGCGACCCCTTCGCCGTCGCTGCGGGGGAGCGCTCGCGGCGTTCGAGCTGGGAGGAGCTCGCCGCCGCCGACCCCGACTGGATCGTCGCCATGCCCTGCGGCTTCGACGAAACGGGCGCCGCCGCCCAGGCCGCCCGCCTGGCAGGCCTCCCCGAGTGGGAGTCGCTGCGGGCGGTGCGCGCCGGGCGCATCGCCGCGGTCGACGCCAACGGCTGCTTCAGCCGCCCCGGCCCGCGGCTGGTCGACGGCGTCGAGACGTTGGCGCGCCTCTTTCACCCGGAAGCGCTCCTGGATTGCGCGCCGCCGGCCGGAGGGTAGGCTCGGCGCCATGCGCATCGCGGTGATCGGCGCCGGCGGCGTCGGCGGCTACTTCGGGGCGCGCCTCGCCCTGGCCGGCCACGACGTCGCCTTCCTCGCCCGCGGCGAGAACCTCCGCGCCCTGCGCGAGCGCGGGCTCTCGCTCACCGGAGCGAGCGGCGAGGCGCGGATCGCACCGGTACGCGCCAGCGCCGACCCGCGCGAGCTCGGGCCCGCCGACGTCGTCCTGGTCGCCGTCAAGAGCTGGCAGCTCGCCGAGCTGGCGCCGCGGCTCTCAGCGCTGCTCGGCCCGGCGACGGTGGTCGTGCCGCTGCTCAACGGCGTCGAGGCGCCGGCGCTCCTGGCCGCATCTCTCGGCGCCGAGCCGGTCGCGGCCGGCCTCTGCGGCATCGTCGCCTACCTGGCCGAGCCCGGGCACGTCCACCACGAGGGGGTCGAGCCCTTCGTCCGCTTCGGCGAGCTCGACGACCGACCGAGCCCGCGCCTCGAGCGGCTGCGCGAGGCGTTCGTCGCGGCCGGCGTGCGCGCGGAGATTCCGCCCGACATCCAGGTCGCCCTCTGGACCAAGCTGCTGTTCATCGCGCCGGTCTCTTCGGTCGGCGCGCTCACCCGCGCGAGCGTCGGCGAGTGGCGCGGGCTCGCCGGCGCCCGCGGCCTGGCGGAGCGCGCGATGCGCGAGGTCGCCGCCGTCGCCGCGGCGCGTGGGGCTGCGCTCGCCGCCGACGCCGTCGAGCGGACGCTCGCCTTCCTCGACGGCATGGCGCCGGGCGCCACCTCGTCGCTGCAGCGCGACCTCGAAGCCGGCCGCCGCTCCGAGCTCGATGCCCAGGCCGGCGCGGTCGTGCGCCTCGGCGCCGAGGCCGGCGTCGAGACTCCCGCCTGCCGCCTGCTCCACGACTGCCTGCTCCCGCGCGAGCTGCGGGCGCGCGCGGCGGCGGGCTAGCTGCGGCTCAGTCGTCCTCCTCGGCGAGCTCGGCGAGGGCCTCCGCCACGGCGGCCCGCACCTCGGGGTGGGGATCGCGGCCGAGACGGCGCACCGCGGCGAGCGCCGAGCGGTCCTCGAGACCCTCGATCGCTTCGAGCGCTGCGAGGCGCACCTGCCAGGAGCCGTCGCCGAGCGCCGCCACCAGGTGCGGCAGCGACGCGGAGGCGCCGAGCTCGCCCAGCGCCTCGAGCGCCGCGGCACGCAGGCGCCAGTCGGGATCGGTGAGGCGGGCGGCCAAGCCGTCGACCGCGCGCGCGTCGCCCAGCTCGCCGAGCGCCTCGATCGCCGCGGCCCGCACCTCCCAGCGCGGATCGTTCGCGGCGCGCAGCAGCGCCTGGACGTCGCCCGAGTTCTGCAGCTCCCCGAGCGCCTCCGCGGCGGCGGCGCGCACGCGCCAGCTCGGGTCCTCGAGAGCGGCGGCGAGCGGCGCGCGGCCGCGCGCGTCGCCGAGCTCGCCGAGCGCCGCGGCGGCCGCCGCGCGCAGCTCGCGGTCGGAGTCGCCCAGCGCCTCGGCGATCGCCCCGACGTCGCGGCCGGAGCGAGCCTCGGCGAGGATCTCGAGCGCCTCGAGCCGCACTTCGGCGTCGCTGTCGCGCAGCGCGCGCCGCGCCGCTTCGGCCGCGCCCGCTCCAGCCAGCTCGCCGAGCGCCGCGAGCGCCTCGCGCCGCACCTCCCGGCTCTCGTCGCCGAGCGCCCGCTCGAGCTCGGGGCGCACGCTCGCGTCTCCCAGCTCGCCCAGCGCGCAGGCCGCCTCGGCGCGCACCGCGGCCTCGGAGTCGGCGAGGCGGCGCGCGATCGCCGGCACCGACGCCCGGTGGCCGATCTGCTCGAGCGCGTCGATCGCCGCCTCGCGGACGCGAGCGTCGTCGTCCTCGAGCAGCCGCGCCAGCGCGGCCGCGGTCGACTCGCCTTCGGCTTCGATCTCGCCGAGGGCGCGCGCCGCTTCGACGCGCACCCCGCCATCCGGGTCGCCGAGCGCCGCGGTGAGCGGCGCGACCGCCCGCGAATCGCCGGCTTCGCCCAGGCCGAACGCGGCGTGCGCGCGGGCCACCGGCGACGATGCGCCGAGCGCCCGTTCGAGCGCTCCGTAAGAGCGGGGCGCCAGCTCGGCCAGGGCGAGCGCCGCTTCACGCGCCGGCGAGCTGACGCGCACCCACCCGCCGCCGTGGATCCGCCAGCCCCCGCCGCATCCGACGCCGACGACGCGCCGGTCGTCGGCCAGCAGCGTCTCGAGCGCGCCGAGCAGCGCGCCGTTCGCGACACCCTGCCGGCGCAGCGCGCAGGCCGCGAGGACCCGAGCCTCGGCGTCGGGCGCGGCGAGCGCGGCGGCTAGCTCGGCCGGGGCCTGAGCGGTCGGCGGCGCGGCGGCGCCCGGGCCGCAGGCCAGGAGCGCGCTGACGAGCGCGGCGGCGACGAGGGGGTTCGGGATGCGGGTGCGGTCCATGGCGGGTCTCCTCGGTGGTCGGACGATCTGGACGGTTCGAGCTCACTTGGCGGCGAGCGTGACGTCGCCGTCGTGCGTGCGGATCTCGATCTCGAAGCCCTCGAGCCCGGTCGAGCAGCGCAGCTGGCGGAAGGGCTCGAAGCGTTCGCGCACCACTGGCGTGCCGGCACAGAAATCGCTCTGGATCGCGCCCCCGAACGACTGCACGTCGAACGCCGTGCGCACGGCCTTGGGCAGCACCACGCGGACCGGACCGGAGAACGTCTGCACGTCGAAGGCCCCCTTGGCCGCGGGCGCGCCGCGGACCTCGACCGCGCCGGTCGTCGTCTCGATCTCGAGCTTGGCGAGCCGATCGCCGACCACCTCGACCGCGCCGCTGACCGATTCGACGCGCACCTCGCCGGCGACGCCGCGCGCGACGATCGTCCCGCTGATCGTCCGCAGGTCGACGTCCGCGCCCTGCCCGAGGACCTGGATGGCGCCGGTCATCGTCTCGATCTCGACCGACTCGGCCGGCGCGTCGACGGTCACCGGCCCATTGATCGTCGACGCTTCGATCCGGCCGGAGAAGCCGTGGACCGCCACCGTGGCGTTGACCGACTCGACGTCGACCCGCCAGCCGCGCGGCGCCTGGAGCTCGAGACGCGAGCGGAACGCCGCGTCCTCCCCCAGCGCGTGGAACCAGGCCTCGGGGACGTCGACCGAGACCGAGGCCCCCTCCTTGTCGACGTCGAAGTCGAGCTCCTCGGCGCCCGCCGCGAGCGTGCCGCGCACCAGCACCTCCGCACGCTCCCAGGCGGTTACCGTGATCGAACCGAAGGCGCTGTCGACGGAGAGCTCGCCGCGCGCCGGCACCGCCCGCCGCCGCTCGATCTCGACCTGCGCCGCGGCCGGCAACGCCAGGCCGAGCGAAAGCAGGAGCCAGGGAATCGCGATTCGCCGCATCGTTCTCTCCTCGACGCTCCCTACAAGCGGGAGGCCGCCCGGTTAACCCGCCGCAGCAGGTCGATCTGTCGCTGCCGGTAGCCGATGTACGTGCGCGCGAGCGCCGCGTCGCCCGGGCGCTCGGCCAGCGCCTCCTCGATCTCCTCGATCGCGCGATCGATCGTCGCCAGATTGGCGAAGACCAGCTCGCGCGTCGCCGGCGGCAGAGCCGCCGAGAGGCGGCCGACCTCGAGCCGCAGCTCCTCGCGGATGCGCGCGAGCTCGGCGTCGGTCTCCGAGAAGTGGGCGAGCGCGTTCTCCGCGGGCGCCGACGGCGGCACGGCGACCTCCGGCGCCTCGCTCGCCGGGCTCAGCCAGCGGAGCCCCGCCACCGCGAGCAGCGCGCCCGCGGCCAGGCCGGTGGCGAGCCACCGGTAGGGGCGGGCCGGCCGCCGCGCGACCGTGCGCGCCGCGATCTCCGGCCAGAGGTCGCGCTCCGGCTCCAGCTCGAGCGGCAGCTCGGCCAGCGCCGCGAGCAGCCGCTCGTGCCGCTCGACCTCTACGCGCAGCTCCCCGCTCGCGCGCGCTTCCTCGACGAAGCGGCGCGACTGCTCCTCGTCGAGCTCGCCGCGGCGCCAGGCTTCCAGCTCGGCATTCGGGCCTTCGAATCGTTCGTTCATTGCAGCATCTCCTGCAGCCGGCGCCGCGCCCGGTGGAGCTGGACCTTCGAGGCGCCCGCCGTGATCTCGAGCTGCTCGGCGATCTCCTCGTGGCGCAGGCCGTAGAGGTCGAAGAGCAGCAGCACCGCGCGCAGGCGCGGCGGTAGCGCGGCGATGGCCCGCTCGAGGTCGAGCCGCAGGCCGGACGGGGGCTCGCCACCCCCCAAGTGGTCGGCCCCGGACTCACCGCCCTCCGGCTCCCGCCGGCGCAGCCCGTTGATCCAGAGGTTGACGGCCACGCGGCGCAGCCAGCGGGCGAGGTGCGTGCCGCTCTCGAAGCCCGATCGGTGCTCCCAGGCGCGGACGAAGACCTCTTGCGTCAGCTCCTCCGCCTCTGCCCGTGCGCCGGTCAGCCGGAAGGCGAGCCCGTAGACCCGCCCCCGGTGCCGGCCATAGAGCGCCTCGAACGCGCCGCCGTCGCCGGCGCGCAGGTCTCGGACCCAGCGCTCCTCGGCGAGGTCGTAGGGAGCCGCGCCGCTCTCCGGCGGGGGGTCGGATTCCATGCGTGCCTCGGCCGGCATCCTCTTCGACTGAAGCTACCCGGACCCTCCCGGGAGGTTAGCTTCCGGCCTCGGCCGGGCCCCTGCCGGGTTCGAAGGAGGGCTCAGATCGCGGGCAGGCGGGCCGGTCGCGCTCGACGCTCCTCGGCCCGGGCGGCCAGGAGGATGACCACGTTCCAGAGGTTCCACCAAACGACCGTCGGCCACCCCGGCCGGGCGACGACCGCGAGGTAGTTGCCGACCCCGACGAGCAGCAGCCAGGGGACCAGGCCGCCCCGCTGCATCTGCGGCAGCCGGAGGCGCGAGACCATCAGCAGCGCCATCGCGAGCACGACCGCAGCGGCCGCCTCGGCCGGCATCCGGTCGCGCATGAGGGTGACCGCCATGGCGTAGCCGGCGGCGATCGGGATCGGCACGCCGAGCGTCTTCTTCGCCTTGACGTGGACGTCGGAGGTGACGTTGAAGCGGGCCAGACGGAGCACGCCGGCCATCAGGTAGAGCACCGAGATCGCCACGCCCCAGGGCCCCAGGTCACGCAGTGCGGCTTCGTAGACCAGGAAGGCGGGCGCCGCGCCGAAGGAGAGG
>WYBK01000198.1 GCA_011525905.1 Acidobacteriota bacterium | reverse complement strand
GCGCGCTCCCACCAGAACGGGGCGCGCTCGCGCGGCTCGGGGGCGACCTCGTTCATCGTGAAGGGGTCGTAGACCCGGCCGTTGGCGACGACGTAGCGCAGCCTGGTCGAGTCGCGGATGTCAGCCAGCGGATCGGCGTCGAGGACGATCAGGTCGGCGAGCTTGCCCGGCTCGATCGAGCCGATCTCGGCCTCCATGCCGAGGTAGCGCGCGCCGTCGATCGTGCCGGCGCGCAGCGCCTCGTGCGGCGTCATCCCCCCCTGCACCATCATCCAGAGCTCCCAGTGCGCGGCCAGTCCCTCGCGCTGGCCGTGGGCGCCGAGGCCGACCAGCACGCCGGCGTCCTGGAGCGCCGAGGCGATCCGCGCCTGGTGGACGTGGTTCCACTCCTCGTCGGGCGCCAGCGTGCGCCGGCGCGACCGCGGGTCGAGCACCTGGCGGGGAACGAAGGTCGCCAGCGGCTGCTCCCGCCAGACGTCGGTCGTCGCGTACCAGTAGTTCTCTCCCGACAGGCCGCCGTAGGCGACCCCCAGCGTCGGCACGTAGCCCGCCTTCGTGCCCGCCCAGAGCTGCAGGACGTCCTGGTAGACGCGGCCGACCGGCACCGTGTGCTCGACGCCGGTGTGGCCGTCGACCACCTGGGTCAGGTTCTGGGCCAGCAGCGAGCCACCCTCCGGCACCACCAGCATTCCTTCCTCGCGCGCGGCGGCGAGAATCTGCTGGCGCTGGTCCCGGCGCGGCTGGTTGTAGCTCTTGACCGAGAAGGCGCCGGCCGCCTTCAGCCGCCGGAGGTGGGCGCGCGCGTCGTCGAGAGAGTCGACCTCGGCGCGGTACTCGCCGAGCGCGCCGTAGAGGATCGTGCCGGTCGAGAAGATCCGCGGCGCAACGATCGCGCCCGCGCGCTGGAGCTCGGCGGCGGCGAAGACCTCGCGCGTGTCGTTCGACGGGTCGTGCAGCGTCGTCACGCCGTAGGCGAGGCTGGCGTAGGCGACCCAGCTCTGCTCCGGGATCAGCTGGTCGGCGCCGAGAGCGCCGTGCCAGTGGACGTCGACTAGCCCGGGAACCAGCGTCTTGCCCGCGACGTCGAGCGTCTCGGCCCCCGCCGGCACGGCGACCTCCCCGCGCGCGCCGACCGCGGCGATCCGGCCGCCCTCGAGAACCACCACGCCATCCTCGATCACCTCGTCGCCGCGCATCGTGACGACCCGCGCGCCGACCAGCGCCAATACGCCCTCCGGGCGAGCGGTGGCCACCTCGAACGAGAGATCGACGCCGCTCGCGGGCGGCTCGGGCAGTGGCTCGGGCGCCCCCGCGAGGAAGGCGAAGGCCTCGCGCAGCTCGCGGGTGAAGAGCTCGGGGCCGAGCGACCAGTGGAGCGCCTGCGAGTTACCCGACCAGCGCAGGTTCTCGCCGGCGTCGCGGCTCACGCAGGCGACCGGCAGCGACTCGGCCTTCGGTCCCAGCGCGATCGCCCGCCCGGTCGCGGCGAACGGCGTCACGCAGGCTCGGTAGCGCTCGACGAACGCCAGCCAGCGGCCGTCGGGCGAGACCCGCAGCTCGGTCGCCGCCTCGCTGGTCGCGTGCGTCCGCTCGTCGGAGCCGTCGAGCTCGACCGAGCGCAACGAGCGGGCATCTTCCTCGTCGTAACGGAGGAAGTAGACGCGCTCGCCGTCCGCGCCGAAGTGCGGGAAGTACGCGTCTTCGACCACGAGGCTGGGCCGGCCTCCGGCGGCAGGCACCGCGTAGAGGCCGGGCGCGCGTCCCCACGCCCGCCCGCGCAGCCAGTTGCCCTCCCCCTTGCGGTAGACGACGAGCGAGCCGTCGGGCGAAAAGGCGGGGTCGAAGTAGTGCCCGGGCTCGGAGGTGAGCTCGCGCCCCTCTCCTCCCGCGGCGGAGACGACGCGCACGCTGCCGAGGCGCTCGTCGTCGAAGGCGACGTAAACGATCGAGCCGCCGTCGCGCGAGAAGGCGGGGAAGTACTCGAAATGCTCCTCCTGCGCGGTCAGCCGGCGGGGCGAGCCGTCGGGCAGCTCCCGGATCCAGAGCTTGCCGAGCGCTTGGAAGACGACGCGGTCCCCGGCCGGAGAGACCTCGACGAAGCGCAGCATGCGCGGCCGGAAGCTGGGCGGCGCGACCTCGACCGGCCGGCGCAACGCGGTCGCCACCCGCCGGGTGGTCGCGACGTGGAACGGGATCTCCTCGGCGAGGCCGTTGCCGGCGTCGACCCGCCAGATCCGACCGCCGCCCCAGACCACGAGGTAGCGCGAGTCGGGGGTCCAGGCGAACGCGGGGTAGACGCCGTGGATCGCCCAGGCCTCCTGCAGATCGCGGTCGAGCCCGTCGAACAGCGCCCGCTCGGCTCCCGAGGCGAGATCCTGGACGAAGAGCGTCGAGCGAAAGCGAACCCGGCGGACGAATGCCAGGCTCTTGCCGTCGGGCGAGGGCGTCGGCCGCACGGCGCCCCCCGGGCCGGTCACCCAGTCCTCGATCTTGCCGCTCTCCCGGTCGAGGCGGCGGATGACGTAGATCTGGCCGTTCGAGTCCTTGTCGTACTCGAAAGTCTTGCCCGGCGTGGCGTCTTGGCTGAAGTAGAGGTAGCGCCCGTCGGGGGAGAAGGCGGGCTCGCCCAGGTCCTTCTGGTCGCTCTCGCGCTCGGTGACCTGGAGCCCCTTGCCGCCCCCGCGGTGCCAGAGCCAGATCTCGCCGGCGCCGAGCGAGCGGAACTTGGTGAAGTGCTTGCGCCCCGCGATCCACTCGCCGTCGGGCGACCAGGCCGGGCTGTTGACCAGGCGGTAGTCCTCGTCGGTGATGGCGATCGGGTCGCCCCCCGCCCGGTCGATGCGCCAGAGGTTGTCGCCGCCGCCGCGATCGGAGGTGAAGGCGATCGACCGTCCGTCGGGCGAGAAACGGGGCTGCATGTCCCAGGCGAGCCCGCTCGTCAGCGGCTGCGCCTCGCCGCCGTCGATCGGCATCGTGTAGAGATCGCCCAGTAGGTCGAAGACGACCTCGCGGCCGTCGGGGGAGACGTCGACCGACAGCCAGGTCCCCTCCTCGACATCGATCGCGACCTCGCTCCAGCCCCAGTCGCCGGGGGGCTCGGAGACGTCCCAGCCCTCGGCCGCCTCCTGCGCCCCGGGCGCCGCGGCGGCCGGCTCCCCCGCCTGCGCCTCGACCAGCGGGGGCTGCGGCGCTTGCGCGACGCGCGTCGCGTAGGGATCGCCCGGAGTCCGGACGTCGGGCCCGTGCGGATGGCCGTCGCCGGCGGCGGCGCCGGCGGGCAGGGCGAGGGCGAGGACCAGGGCGAGGCGGCAGTGCATCGGGATTCCTCCGGGCGCTTGCGGGAGGGGGCGCGAGCCGCGCGCCCCTGACGTTGGTGCGGGAAGACTCTCAACCCCGGAGGGTGCCGTCAACCGGCAGCGCCGTCTACGCTGCGTTCGGTGCCGGGGCCCGCGCGCGGCCGCGCCCGCGCGCCGCTCGATGGGGAGGCCCCGACATCGGAAGGAGTCTCGACATGAAGAAGTCACTCTTCGCGGCCTGGGCCGCGCTCGCCTACCTCGCCTTCGTCGTCGCGCAGGGCTGGATGTTCCTCTTCCTCGCCGACCTCGGACCGCTGCCGACGGTCGACTCGGGGGTGCCGATCGCCTGGCACCGGGCGCTCCTGCTCGACCTCGGCCTCCTGCTGCTCTTCGGCCTGCAGCACAGCGGCATGGCGCGCCCCGGCTTCAAGCGGCGCTGGACCCGCCTCGTGCCGCCGGCGCTCGAGCGCGCGACCTACGTCGCCGCCGCCAGCCTGGCGCTGGCGGCGCTGCTCGCCTTCTGGGAGCCGATTCCGGGGACCGTCTGGAGCATCGCCACCCCCTGGGCCAGGGTCGCGCTGCACGCCCTCTTTACCGGCGGCGCCGCGCTCGCTCTCGCGGCGAGCTTCCAGATCGACCACGCGGAGCTGATGGGGCTCTCCCAGGCGCTGGGCCGGGCGCGCGGCGAGGGCCCGCTCGCCATCCCCTTCCTCTATCGCTTCGTCCGGCATCCGCTGCAGACGGGGATGCTGATCACGCTCTGGGCGACGCCCGAGATGAGCGCCGGGCACCTGGTCTTCGCGCTCGCGCTCACACTCTACATTCGGATCGGCCTGCACTTCGAGGAGCGTGACCTCCACGCGCGCTTCGGCGAGGACTACCGGCGCTACGCCGCGCGCGTGCGCGGCCGCCTGCTCCCGGCGCTGCCGGGACGCGCCGGCAGGGCGCTCCCCGGTGGCGCGCTCGCCGCCGCGCTCGGCGCGCTGCTGCTGCTCGGCTCCGGAGGGGCGCCGGAACCGCAGGCCCTGTCCCCGTCGAGCGCGCTCGCCGTCGAGCTGGACGGGCGCGAGCGCACGGCGCTGCTGGTCGCGCCTCCCGGAGCCGGGCCGGCGGCCGGCGTGCTCGTCGCCCTCCACCCTTCGCAATCGAGCGGCGCCGATTTCCGCGAGCGTCTCGGGCCCGCGCTCGAGCCGGCCGCGGCGGCGCGCGGCCTCGCGGTTCTCTACCCCGACGGCTACGACGGACACTGGAACGACTGCCGGGCGCGCGGCCCGTACGAGGCCAACCAGCTCGACCTCGACGATCCGGCGGCGATCGCCGCGCTGCTCGGCGAGGCGCGCCGTCGCCTCGGCACCCCGGGGGCGCCGGCCTACGCTCTCGGACACTCCAACGGCGGCTACTTCGCGCTCCGGCTCGCGCTCGAACGCCCGGAGCTGGTCGCCGCCGTCGCCACCTTCGGCGTCACGCTCCAGGCGCCGGGCAACGACGACTGCTCGCCGGTGGCCGGCGCCGTGCCGCTCTTCCAGGTCCACGGCACCGCCGATCCGATCGACCCGGTCGGCGGCGGCCGGGTGACGCTGTTCGGCTTCGGCGACCGGGGAGAGGTGCTCTCGGCGTTCGACGCCGCGCAGCGGCTCGCCGAGCGCAACCGCGCCTGGCGCGCCCGCGCCCGCTATCCGGCACCCGATCCCCGCGTCGAGCGGCACGTCTGGCGGGGACCGGCCCCCGTCGAGCTCCTGCTGGTGCGCGGCGGCGGCCACGCCCTGCCCGCGCCGGGCAGCCGCCAGCCCTGGATCCTCGGCCCGGCGCCTCGCGGGCTCGACCTGGTCGCCCCGGCGCTCGACTTCCTGACGCGCTCCGGCCGGGCCTCTTCAGCGCAGACGCCAGGCCGCGGTGAGGCGCGCGTTCCAGAGGGGATCCCGGTCGGCCGGGCCGACGCCGTGCGGATCGCGCACCACCTCGAGCGGCGCGTAGACGACCGTCAACAGGAGCCGCGCCCGCTCGCCCGCACGGCGCTCGAGGCCGGCCGAGACGGCGTGCTCGGCGCCGTCGTAGGCGAGCACCGTGCGGTCGATCAGACCGGCGTAGCGGGCATCGACGCGTAGCTCGGCGTCGAGCTGGCGCAGCGCGAGCCCCAGCCGCGCCTCCCAGAGGCCGCTCCGATCGAGCGCCCATCCGACCGCGAGCTCGAGACCGAGCACCTCGATCTCGAGCTCGTCCTCGGAAGGGGCCTCGCAGCGGTAGGGGTTCGCCACCGGATCGTCGCCGGCGTGCGCCGAGGCCGCGTCGCAGGTCAGGTCCCCCTCGATCGCTCCCCGATCGAGCGACAGAGCGGCGCCCAAGCGAAATCGCCGCCGCTCGACCAGCGGACGGGCGATCGCCAGGGTCCAGAGGTCCGCCGACATCCCCTCGGCCTCGACCGGAGGGATCCACCCGACGCGCGCCGTGAACCCCGCGCCGAGCCCGACCGAGCCCCAGATCCGGCCGTAGACCGGCGTCCGGTTCAGGTCCTCGGTCTTGGTGCCGCCGAAACCGACCGTGCGCTGCCGTTCGGAGAGCTCGGGCAGCCACCCCGCCTCGCCCGCGATCTCGAGGGAGCCGCGGGCCGCCGCTCGCTCCGCGGCGCCGCCCGCCGGCACGAGTGCGGCGGCGAACCAGCGCATGGCCCAGGCTTCGGGCCGGTCGCCGGCGAGCTCGTCGCGGAAGTCGAGCACGGGCTGGGCGGAGGCCGGCACCGCCGCCCCGGAGGCGACGAGGACGAGCACGGACTTCAGAAGCAACGGCGCGGCACGGCGCATGGTCTCTCCCCCTGCGTTCTGCTACGTTCGTCCGAGGTCGCGGCGAATCGGTTCACTGGCGCGTCCCGAGGGATTGAACCTCGACGCGGAGCCCGGGGACTCACCGGGGAGGCATGCCGATGACGGACCACGAGGAGGGCGCCTGGCTCGAAAGGGTCGCCGAAGGCGACCGCGCCGCCTTCGAGCGCCTCTACCGCGCCTTCTACCCGCGCCTCTTCGGCTACGTGCTCAAGGTCTGCCGCCGCCCCGACCTGGTCGAGGAAATCGTCAACGACACCCTGCTCGCGGTCTGGCGCTCGGCCGGGCGTTTCGACGGCCGGTCGCGCGTCTCGACCTGGATCTTCGGCATCGCCTACCGCAAGACGCTCAAACGGCTGGCGCGCCGCGACGCGGCGGCGCCCGCCGAGCCGCCGGCCGGCGCGGAGCCGGCCGTCGCCGCCGTCGGCGCCCTCCGGCTCGAGCGACGCGAGCTGCGCGACGCGCTCGACCGCGCGCTCGCCGGTCTGCCGCCCGAGCAGCGCGCCGTGGTCGAGCTCGCCTACTTCCACGAGCTCCCCTACGCCGAGATCGCGGAGATCGTCGGCTGCCCGGTCAACACGGTCAAGACGCGCATGTTCCACGCCCGGCGCCGCCTGCGCGAGCGGTTGCCCGCGCTCGGCGTGACCGCCGCGGAGGGGAGATGAGCGGCGCCGCCGGAGATCGCCCGACGCGCTGCCGGGAGGTCCAGGAGCTTCTCCCCTGGCTGGCCACCGCCACGCTCGATGCGGCCGAGCGCGAACGCGTCGAGGCACACCTCGACGGCTGCCCGGGCTGCCGCGCCGAGCTCGAACGCTGCGAGGCCGAGCGGGCCGCCGTGCGCACCGCACGCGACCTCGCCCCGGCGCCCCACCCGGCGCAGCTCGCGCGGCTCTTCGACCGGATCGAGCGCGGCGAGCTCGACGACGAGGAACTGGGCGAGGTCGTGGCCCGGCCGCCGCGGCGGTCGCTGCTGGCGCGCACGCCGCGCGCGGTGCGCTGGTTGATCGCCGCCCAGATCGCCGCGTTCGCCGGCCTCGGGCTCTGGGCGCTGCGCGCCGACGAGGCGGCCTCGCCGGGCTTCCGCACGCTCTCGGCCGGCCAGGAGTCTTCGGCTCCGGCGCGTCTGCGGGTGGTCTTCGCCGCCGAGGCGACCGAGTCCGAGATTCGCGCGCTGCTGCTCGCCGCCGGGCTCGAGATCGTCGGCGGCCCCTCGCCGCTCGGCGCCTACGCGCTGGCGCCACGGCCCGGCGGCGACCCTCGGGCGGCGCTCGCTACCCTGCGCTCGGATCCGCGCGTGCGCTTCGCCGAGCCGGTCGCCGGCGCCCCGGAGCGGGATGCCGCGCGCCCTTGAGCCGCGCTACGCGGCGGCGCTCGTCCTCGGCGCCCTGCTCGCCGGCTGCGCGACCCCGGCGACGCGGCCGGCGCCCATCGTCGCCGGCGCGGCGGCCGCCGCGCCCCCCGCCGCCGAGCGCCAGATCATGGTGCTGCTCGACTCGACCCACGAGGCGCGCTGGCGCGCCCTGGTCGAGGACCTGGCGCGCGTCTACGACCTCGAGCTCCTCTACTCCTGGCCGATGCTCGCGCTCGACCAGCAGTGCCTGGTTTTCGCGCTCCCCCCCGAGCGGTCGCGCGCCGACCTGGCCGACCGGCTCGCGCTCGATCGGCGGGTTTCGGCCGTCCAGCCGGTGGCGCGCTTCCGCACTCTCGCGACGCCCTGGAACGACGCCTACGCGCACCTCCAGCCCGCGCTCGAGAGCCTCGGCCTGGGCGCCGCGCACCGCGCGGCGACCGGGCGCGGCGTGCGCGTCGCCCTGGTCGACACCGGCGTCGACGTCCTCCACCCCGACCTCGCCGGCCAGGTGACGCTGGCGCGCAGCTTCGTGCCGCGCGGCGAGGAGAGCTTCGCGCGCGACGCTCACGGCACCGCGGTCGCCGGCGTGATCGGCGCCGCCGCCGGCAACGGCATCGGCGTGGTCGGCGTCTCTCCGGGCGTGGAGCTCGAAGCGCTCAAAGCCTGCTGGCCCGATCCGCCGGGCACCCGCTCCGCCGCCTGCGACAGCTACACGCTCGCGCGAGCGATCGACTTCGCGCTGACTCGGCGGCCGGCGATCCTCAATCTCTCGCTCGGCGGGCCGCCGGATCGGGTCCTCGCGCGCCTCTTGCGCCGCGCCGAGGAGCTCGGCGTCCTGGTGGTGGCCGCCGCCGCGGCCGATCCTCTGGTCCCCTTCCCGGCCTCGGAGCCGACCGTGCTCGCGGTGACCGAAGCCGTCGAGGCCGCCGTGGCCGGCTCCGCCGGCGCGCCGGTCGCCCGCGGCGCCGCCCTCGCCGCCCCCGGCGACGACCTGCTGACGACCGGTCCGCAGGGCTCGTACGACTTCTTCTCCGGCAGCTCGTTCGCCGCGGCGCAGGCGAGCGGCGTGGCCGCTCTGATCCTCGAGCTGCGCCCCGACCTGACGCCCGCCGAGCTGCGCCGCGCGCTCGTCGAAGGCGCCCGCGCCGCTTCCGGCCCGACCGGCGCCGCGCCGGAGCTCGACGCCTGCGGCGCCCTCGCCGCCGCGACCGGCGCCGATCCCTGCGGCCGGGCCGCCCCGCCCGCCGACTGACCGCCGCGGCTCACGGGCAGGTGGCGAAGGCGTCGGTGTCGCCGGTCGCCGGCGCGTAGACGCCCGCCGGGTTGGTGTAGACCTTGACCGCCCCCGCCTGCGTGTCGACCACCTCGATCGTGTAGGCGACGTTGCTCGCCACCGCGAAGAAGACCCAGTAGCGTTCGAACGGTGGGTCGCAGGCGTTCAGGACCTTGATCAGGATCTCCAGGTTGTCCGGGCCGAAGAAGTAGAAGAAGCCGCTGTCGGCCGTGTAGGGGAGCGCCTGCGCCGGCCCGGTTCCCCCCTGGAAGTCGGTCCACTGGACGCGCACCCGGAAGCGCCCCTGGTTGAGGCAGAGCGTGGTCGCGTCGGCCACGCACTCGCTCGGGAAGTCGTCGTCGGCGATCGACACCGTCGCCGAAGAAGGGCTGCCGAGGCCGGCGCCGCCGGTGGGCGCCGAGAGCGTCACGCCGAAGCTCTCGGAAGCCTCTTCGACGCCGTCGTCGAGCAGCAGGACGTCGATCGACTTGGTCGCGCCGTCGCCGTCGCCGAAGTCGACCGTGCCGCTCTGGGCGACGTAGTCGGCGCCCGCGGTCGCGCTGCCGTCTGCGGTCGTGTACTGGACCGACACCGCGCCGGCCGAGCCGCCGACCCGCTCGACGCGGACCTCGACCGAAGCGTCCGCCTCGCTCGCCGAGTAGCTCGCGCTGGTCAGGCGCAAGTTGCCCGGCGCGCCGCTCGGGGCGTCGTCGTCCTGGATGGTGAGGGTGGCGGCGGCCGGGCTGCCGAGCGAAGCGCCACCTCCGGGGCTCGAGAGACTCAACTGAACCGTCTCGTTCGCCTCGTCGTCGGCGTCGGCGAGGATCGGCACCTGGAAGCTCTTGTTGTCGTCGTCGTTGTCCGCCCAGTTCAACGTGCCGCTCACGGCGGAGTAGTCGCTGCCCGCCTGCGCGCTGCCGTTCGCCGTCGAGTAGCCGACCGAGACCGCGCCGTCGTCACCCCCCACGCGCTGCACCTGGATGGTCGCCGAGGCCGCTCCCTCGGAGACCGAGTACGAGGCGTTGCTGAAACGCAGCGAGCCGGGGGTGCCGCCCCCGCCGCCCCCCTGGACGGTCACGGAACCCGCCATGCCCAACCCCCCCGGCGCGCCGTGAACCTCGCAGTGGTAGGGGAACTCGCCCGCCGCCGGGAAGGTGTGGCTGAAGACCCACCCCCCGGAGGAGGCCGCGCCGCTCGAGAAGGCGCCGCCGTCGGCGACGACGTTGTGGATGCCGCCGGCATTCGTCCAGCGGACCGTGTCCCCCGCCTGGATGGCGAGCTGTGCCGGGCTGAAGCTGGTGCCGGGACCGACCGTGACGTCGTGCGTGACGGCGTGCGCGGCTCCGGCGAGGGCGGCCAGCAGGACGAGCGAGGGCGCGAGGCGGCGAGCGGGCATGGGGATCCTCCGGGTCGACTCGGCCGGTGGGTCCGGCCAGAGCCGGCGCCGGTTCAATCGCCGGCGGCCGGTCGAAGGCCTCTTTCCTCGCTCCGGCCGGCGCGCACGGGTTGTCGGGCGGGCGCTCCTCCCGTAACCTCGCGCGATGGCCGACACGCCCGCGCCCTCCGCTGCCCCGGCGAAGCCCCCCGCGCCGCCGCGCCGCTCCGCCGTCGATCGCTTCCTCGGAGTCGTCGAGCGGGTCGGCAACGCGCTGCCGCACCCCGCCACGCTGTTCGCGCTCTTCGCCCTCGGGGTCGTGCTGCTCTCGGGCCTCACGGCGAGCCTCGGCCTCGAGGTCACCCATCCGGCGACCGGCGAGATCGTGCGCCCGGTGTCGTTGATGTCGGTCGAAGGGTTGCACCGGATGCTGCGCGGCGCGGTGACCAACTACACCGGCTTCGCGCCGCTCGGCACGGTGATGGTCGCGCTGATCGGCATCGGCGTCTGCGAGTCGGCCGGCCTGTTCGGCGCCGGGCTGCGCATGCTGGTGCTCGCCGCACCGCCGCGCCTGCTCACCCTCATCCTGGTCTTCGCCGGCGTGCTCTCCAACGCGGCCAGCGAGATCGGCTACGTGCTGCTGGTGCCGCTCGGCGGGCTGATCTTCCACGCCGCGGGACGCCACCCGGTGGTCGGCATCGCCGCCGCGTTCGCCGGCGTCTCGGGCGGCTACAGCGCCAACCTGATCCTCGGCACCGTCGACCCGTTGCTCTCCGGCCTGACCCAGGAGGCGGCGGCGATCGTGCGCCCCG
>WYBK01000019.1 GCA_011525905.1 Acidobacteriota bacterium | reverse complement strand
GCGATGAGCTGGCCCTGGCTCGCGATCGCCCTGGAGGCGGCTTGGATCGTCGGGGTGGGGATCTGGATCCTCGCCGACCGGCGGGCGCCCACCTCGACGCTCGCCTGGATCGTGGTGCTCGCCTTCCTGCCGGTGGTGGGCATCCCGGTCTACTTCTTCCTCGGGCCGCGCCGGATGCGGCGCAAGCGCGAGCACTACCGCGGACTGGCGGCGCACCTCTCGCGCGCCCTGGCGCGCGTGCCGTCCGAGCGGGAGATCCCGGCCGACGTGCTCCGCCTGGTGCGGCTGGCGACGCGGCTCGACGAGTCGCCGATCTCGACCGCCCGGCGGATCGAGCTCCACCACGACGGGCGGGCGGCCTTCGCGGCGATGGAGCGGGCGATCGCCGGCGCGCGCCACCATCTCCACCTCGAGTTCTACATCTGGGAAGAGGACGCGACCGGGCGGCGGGTGCGCGACCTGCTGGTCGAACGGGCGCGCGCCGGGATCGAGGTCCGGTTGCTGGTCGACGGCATGGGCGCGCGGGCGGGGCGTCGCTTCTTCGGTCCGTTGCTCGACGCTGGCGGTGCGTGGGCGCGTTTCAACCCGCCGCTGCTGCCCGGGCTTCGCTTCCGCTTCGTCAACTTCCGCTCCCACCGCAAGATCCTGGTGGCCGACGGCGCCGTCGGCTTCCTCGGCGGCATGAACGTCGCGGACGAGCAGGTCGTGGGGTGGCGCGGGCGCCCCGCCTGGCGCGACACGCTGCTCGAGCTCGAGGGGCGCGCCGTGCGCGGGCTGCAGCGCGCCTTCTTCGAGAACTGGAGCTTCGCCGCCGGCGAGGTGCTGCCCGCCGACTCGCGCTACTTCCCGCAGCAGCGGGCGGGCGGCCAGTGGCTGCAGATCGTCCGCTCCGGTCCCGACCGCAGCGTCTATCCGATCCACGAGCTGCTCTTCGCCGCGATCGCCGGCGCCGACGAGCGGGTCTGGGCGACCTGCCCCTACCTGATCCCGGACGAGCCGGTCTTCACGGCGCTGCGCTCGGCGGCGCACCGGGGCGTCGACGTCCGCCTGCTGGTGCCGAGCGAGGGGGACTCCCGCCTCGTCCAGGCCGCCGTGCGCTCCTTTTACGACGACTGGCTCGCCGCGGGCATTCGCGTCTTCGAGTACCGGCCGACCATGCTCCACGCAAAGAGCCTGGTGGTCGACCGCGAGCTCGCCCTGGTGGGCAGCGCCAACCTCGACAACCGCAGCTTCCGGCTCAACTTCGAGATCGTCGGCGCGCTCTACGGCGAGCGGGCGGCCGACGCGCTGGCCGAGACCTTCCTCGCCGACCTCGAGCAGGCGCGCGAAGTCGGCGCCGCCGACCTCGCGCGGCGCGGCGCGCTGGTGCGGCTGGCGCAGGACACGGCCCGCCTCTTCTCGGCTCAGCTCTGAAGCTCAGCGCGCGGCCGCGGCATCCGTGGCGACTGGATAGGCGGCGATCTCCCCGGCGATCGTCGTCACGACCAGGAGGTCGCCGGCCAGCGCGGGAGAACCGGCGATTCCCCACTGGTGCGCGCCGACGACCTCGGGCAGCGGGTTGCGCCAGAGGATCCGGCCGGTCGCGCGGTCGAGTGCGGCGAGGCCGGCGACGTGGCGCAGCACGTAGGGGGCGCCGCCGGCGGCGCCGGCGTAGATCCGGTCGCCCGCGACGACCGGCGTGCCCCAGGTCCAGCCGTAGACGTCGCTGCGCCAGAGCACCCGGCCGTCCGCCGGGTCGATCGCGCTGACCCGTCGCAGGTCCGAGGAGCCGAGGTAGATCACGCCGTCGACCACCACCGGCGTCGACTCGACCCAAGAGCCCCAGAAGTAGGTGCGCCAGAGCCGCTCGCCGGTGGCGGCGTCGAGGGCGATCAGCCCGGCGCCCCGGTTGCCGACCAGCACCTTGCCGCCGTGGACCACGGGCGTCGCGTCGACCTCGGCGCCGCTGTCGTGGCGCCAGAGCTCGCGTCCGCTCGTCCGGTCGAGCGCGTAGACGAAGCGGTCGGCGCTGCCGAACAGGATCCGGTCGCCGTCGAGCGCGGCGCCGTTGCGGATCTTGCCGCCGGCGGCGAAGCGGAAGCGGCGCGCGCCGGTCGCGGCATCGACCGCGTGGAAGAGGCCGTCGCCGCCGCCGACGTAGACGGCGCCGCCGGCGACCAGCGGCTTCGGCGCCTGCCAGTCCCAGTCGAAGACGGCCGGGTGAGGGAGGACGCGCGGCACGCGCGCGTCGCCGAGGTCGTAACGCCAGAGCTCCTTGCCGTCCGCCCGCTCGAGCTTGTGGAGCAAGCCGAGATCCGAAACGAAATAGATCGCGTCGCCGTCGACCGCGGCGTCGCCGAAGATCGGCCCGCCGGCGGCGAAGGTCCAGACGACCTTGCCGTCGGCCAGGTCGACCGCCTGCATCACGCCGCCGGTCGTGCCGACGTAGGCGAGGCCGTCGGAGAGCGTCGGCCCGGCGAAGACCTGGCCGTTGAGGCGCGTGCGCCAGCGCGGCTCGGGGCCGGCGGGCAGCTCCGGCACCGGCGGCTCCGCCGGCAGCGAATCGACGCGCACGAGCGAGGCGGGGCTGTTCGGTCCGGGGAAGTGCCCCTCGAGTCGGCCGTCGACCAGGCGCAGGTCGAGCAGGAGCCCTTCGACCCGGATTCGGTCCCCCTCGCGCACGACCGGCAGCGGCACCGCGACGCCGAAGTAGTTCATCACCGGCTGGGTGAGCGCGAGGGCGAGCGCGCCGTCGGCGCTCCGTCGCAGCTCGAGACCGACCTCGATCCGCTCGCGCGGCGAGCCGATCTCCCCCCACCATCTCCCTTCGATCGGATCGGCGCCCTGCGGGTCCGCGGCGGCGGCGCGCGGCGGCGCGAGAGCCGAGGCGAGCAGGAGCAGCAGGAGCGCGGCAGCGGCCCGGACTGGGGCGCCGGGGAGGGGGTGACGCGGCACGGAAATCTCGGACACCGGGCTCTCCTTTCGACTCGGACCGGCGGCTCGCCGCCACGGCCCCGACGAGTACGCAGCGCGCGCCGTGCGGGTTCCCGGAGCCGGCGTCGTCCGATCGCCGCCCGCTTGCACAGCGAGCGTGCGGCGCGGTCCGCAGCCCGGCTGCCCGAGGCGTCACTGTGCCGTAGAAGAACACCGCCTAGGCTGCCTCCGCGATACCACTCCCGGGCCGAGCGGGCCGGCGCCGTGCGCTCCCGCGACGTCCGAGCGATCCGGAGGTGACCTCATGAAGAACCCCAATCGACATCTCGAGCTCGCCGCGGCGCTCGCTTTCCTGCTCGTTTCGACGGGCGCGCCGGCGCTCGCGGACGCGCCCGGCAGTCCCGGCAAGGTCCAGTTCCGCGGCGCCGCCTTCCCGATCGCGGAGAGCGCCGGCGAGGTCGTGGTGATCGTCCGCCGCTACGCCGGTTCGACCGGCGAGGTCAGCGTCGACTTCGCGACCGCCGACGGCAGCGCCATCGCCGGCGAGGACTACACCGCGGCCGCCGGCACGCTGGTCTGGGCGGATGGTGACGGCGAGGACAAGACGATTCCGATCGAGATCCTGGTCGACGACGTTCCCGAACCCCAGGAGACCTTCGCCGTGCTGCTCTCGAACCCGGTCGGAGGCGTCGAGATCGGCGCCGTCGCGTCGACCGTGGTGCACATCAAGCCCCACGAGGGCGACGGGGATGGCGACGGTGACGGCGATGGCGATGGCGACGGCGACGGCGACGGCGCCGCCTGCATCAAGCTGCGCAGCGCGACGTTCCCCGCCTTCGAGAGCGCGGGCGAGGCGATCTTCGTGGTCGAGCGCGGCGGTGACGGCGTCGGCGCGGCGAGCGTCGACTACCTGACCTTCGACGGCAGCGCGCTCGCCGGCGAGGACTACACGACGACCAACGGCACGCTCGCCTGGGCCGACGGCGAGATGGGGGAGAAGAGCGTCGTCGTGCCGCTGATCGACGACGAGAATCCGGAAGGCGACGAGACCATCAGCGTCGTGCTCACCAACGCGATCGGCGGCTCCCTCGGCTGCCAGGACACGGCCTCGATCGTCGTGGTCGACGACGACGGCGGCGGCGAGGGCGCCTGCGTGCCCGGCGAGGAGACGATGTGCCTGGCCGGAGGGCAATACGCGCTGCGCGGCACCTGGACCGACTTCCAGGGCAACCAGGGCGCCTTCCGCGCCGTGCCCTCGACCGAGCAGTCGGGGCTCTTCTGGTTCTTCGACGCCCGCAACATCGAGGTCATGGTCAAGATCCTCGACGGCTGCGGGCTGAACGACCACCGCTGGGTCTTCCTGGCGGCGACCACCGACGTCGCCTACACGCTCGAGGTGACCGACCTCGCGACCGGGGCCGTGAGGAGCTACACCAACCCGCTCGGCACCCGCTCGCCGGCGATCACCGACGTCGAGGCCTTCCGCTGCTCGCCCTGAGGGGGTGAACCGCGTCGAGCAACCAGCTGCCGCCTCTGCTTCGCCGCCGGTCGCCTAGAATCGGCGCCGCGACCGGCGAAGCGGAGGCGGCGATGGGCAACGAGGAAGCAGCGCGTCTCTGGGCGCGCACGGGGGGCTGGGCGGGGATCGGCGGCGTCGCGGCTTACTTGCTGGCGGCGTTCGCGCCGCTGCCGGACGTTCTCGGCTACGCCGCGGCGTTTCTCTTCGGGCCGCTGGTCGCCGTCGCCTCGGTCGGCCTGCGGCATCGGTTGGCCGCCGAGCGGCCCGGGCCGTTGCCCGACCTCGGGGCGCTCTTCGGCGCGGGCGCGGGCTTCACCGTGCTCGCGATGCTGACCACGCAGCAGGCGATCTTCGCCCGGCTCGAGGCGGCCGCGGCGGGCGGCGAAGAGGCGTCGCGCGCCCTGCGCGCCGGGCTCGACGCCGTCCACTTCGGCCTCGACGTCGCCTGGGACGTGCTGATCTCGCTCTCGCTGCTGCTCTTCGCGGCGGCGATGCTGCGCCACCCGAGCTTCGGCCGGGCGATCGGCGCGACCGGCCTGCTGCTCGGCGCGCTGCTGCTCGGCTTCAACCTCTGGACCTTCCCGGTCCCCCCCGAGGCGGCGGGCACGATCGACTGGGGTCCCTTCTGCGCGCTCTGGATGCTCGTCGCCTACGTCCTGCTGCTGCGCGCCGCCCGCCCCCGCGGCAGGTAACCGAATCTGGGCCGCTCCTCGGGCGTTTCCCACGCGCCGCGCGACCCTCAGGCGAGGCGGAGGAGCTCCGGAGCCACCTCGCGCAGCGCCTTCTCGGCCTCGGGATCGTCGGCGAGCAGGCGGAAGTCGGCGAAGTCGAAGCCCGGTCCGACGGCCGCGCCGGTCAGCGAGTAGTCGCCCAACGGCTCGGCCGCCTGCCAGAG
>WYBK01000197.1 GCA_011525905.1 Acidobacteriota bacterium | reverse complement strand
TGGCGCCGGCGGCTGGTCCGGCGCGGCGCCCAAGCCGCCGCCGGCGAGCAGCGCCTCGATGCGCACCAGTTTCGGCAGCTCGGCGGCGCGCAGCCAGGCGATCTCGAGCGCGAGCGCGGCGGCGTCGCTGCGGCGCACGGCGGCCTCGCTCGTCAGCAGGTGGTGGAGCAGGCGCAGCAGATTCTCGTAGCCGGCGGCGCCGACCCGGGCGGCGAGCGCCGAGCGCTCCTCCTCGGGGAGCTCGAGCGCGGCATCGTCGCCGCCGAGCGCGAGGTGGAGCGCGTCGCGGCAGTAGGCGAGGAAGTGGGCGTGCACCTGGCGCGGATCCCACCCCTGCTCCTCGACCGCGCGCGCCAGCAGCGAGACCGTTGCGGCGTCGCCTGCGAGGATCGCGCCGAGCAGCCGATCGAAGAGCGCGAGGTCGAGCCCGCCGAGCAGGCGCGCGGCCTCCGCTTCGTCGACGCGGCCGCTGCCGAAGGTGGCGAGCTGATCGAGCAGCGCCACGGCGTCGCGCACGCTCCCCTCGCCGGCGCGCGCCACCAGCGCGAGCGCGCGCGGGCTCGCCGCGATCCCCTCGGCGCGGCAGATCTCGGCCAGGTGGGCGGCGAGCTCGCCGCTCGAGACCCGCCGGAAGTGGTACTCCTGGCAGCGGGAGAGGATCGTCGCCGGGACCGCGTCGATCTCGGTGGTGGCGAAGATGAAGACCAGCCGGGGGGGCGGCTCTTCGACCAGCTTGAGCAGCGCGTCGAAGGCCTGGCGCGAGAGGCGGTGCACCTCGTCGAGCACGACCACCTTGTAGCGGTCGCGCGCCGGGCCGTACTTCAGGCTCTCGGCGAGCTCGCGCACCTGCTCGACCTTCGAGTAGGTGGCGGCGTCGATCTCGAGCACGTCGAGGTCGCTGCCCTGGGTGATCTCGCGGCAGGTCGCGCACTCGTTGCAGGGGCCCGTTTCGCTGCCCCGCTCGCAGTTGAGCGCCTTGGCGAAGATGCGCGCCGCGGTGGTCTTGCCGACGCCGCGGATGCCCGAGAAGAGGTAGGCCTGAGCGACCCGCCCCTCGCGCAGGGCGTTGGTCAGGGCGGTGACCACCGCCTGCTGGCCCACCAGGGTCGCGAACTCCTGCGGGCGCCACTTGCGTGCGAGGACTTGATAGGTCATCGAGAGCGAAAGCGAGCCGGGGACGAAGGGCTCCGGCACCCCTGCGGCACCCGGATCGAGGACCTTATCGCTGCTCCCTTCCGGGCCTGACGAGGTTCGGAACCGTCCGATGCACAGGACCCGAGCCCTTCGTCCCCGGCTCGCGCCGCCGACATCGTATCGCGATCGCGCCGCCGCGCGCCGGGATCTCTCACCGGCGCCTCCGTGCCGGAGCCGCGACCTTTCGATCCCCGGGAGTCGCTCGCGCCGGCCAGGTCGGCACTCGGCATTCGCTGCTTGCGAGGAACCCCGTGGTGATCGGAGCGAATCAGGGCATGGGGACCCCCCGTCGTCGGCGCATCGAACACCGAGCGCCGACCCGGCTGCAGGCCGTGGCAGAGGGAGCGGTGCCGCAGCGCAAGCCGAGCCGGCCCGCCGGCAGAACGCACGGAAGCGAGGCCGGTCCATCGATCCGTCACCGGGGGAAGTCTCCGAGCACGGACCGAAGGTCCGCGCGCAGGAGAGCTTCTCCCCCCATCCGGTAGAGAAGCGTCGCGGCGCTCTGCGGGCCGGCGAACGAACCGCGGGGGCGAACCGCCTCTCCGAGCGAGAGGCGCGAAATCGGGGCGAGTCGGCTAGAATGCGCCGCCTTGGGCGTCGAGGCGACCGTTCGGGAGGCCGACCGGCGGTGGATGGAGGTGGCGCTCGAGGAGGCGCGCGCGGCCGCCGCCGCGGGCGAGGTGCCGGTCGGGGCGGTGGTCGTCACGGCCGAGGGTGAGCTCGTGGGCCGGGGGCGAAACCGGCGCGAGCGCGACCAGGATCCTCTGGCGCACGCCGAGCTGCTGGCGCTCGGCGAAGCGGCGCGGCGGCTCGGGAGTTGGCGCCTGGTGGGCACGACGCTCTACGTGACCCTCGAGCCCTGCGCGATGTGCGCCGGGGCGCTGGTCCAGAGCCGGGTCGCCCGCTTGGTCTACGGCGCGCCGGACCCCAAGGCGGGGTTCTGCGGCACGCTGGGCGATCTGGTCCGCGACCCGCGGCTGAACCATCGGCTGGAGGTGGTCGCCGGGGTCGGGGGGGAGGAGAGTGCGGCGCTGCTGCGCGAGTTCTTCGCGCGGCTGCGCCGCGGGCCGTCGGTTCTTTGAAGATCTCGGCAGTAGAGATCTCGATGCGGAGAGGTGTCCGAGTGGTCTAAGGAGCACGCCTGGAGAGCGTGTATCGGGGTAACTCGATCGTGGGTTCGAATCCCACCCTCTCCGCCAGAGTTCGCAGCATTCTGGGCAGGCAGCAGGCAGGACGAGCAGCGATCAGGATGTAGCAGCGAGGGGTGGCAGGCTCGGGGAGAGGTGCCGGAGTGGTCGATCGGGGCGGTCTCGAAAACCGTTGTACCCGCGAGGGTACCGTGGGTTCGAATCCCACCCTCTCCGCCAAACCCCCCTCTTTGACGACGTCTCGGCGGGTCGGCTAGAATCGCTCGCTCCGCCGGCACGCTGCGCGCCCGGGCGCGCGCGGGGAATCCGGCGCCCGCAATCAACGAAGGAAAGGCGGACCGAAGTGAAGCGGACCTTCCAGCCGAACAATCGGCGGCGCAAGAAGACCCACGGCTTTCGCGAGCGGATGAGCACCAAGAACGGCCGCGCGGTCCTCGCGCGCCGCCGGCGCAAGGGGCGCAAGCGCCTCTCGGTCTGAGCGGCGCCGCCGTGCCTCCGGCGCATCCAGCCGACGAGCGGCTGCCGCGGCACGCGACGCTGCGCGACAGCGCCGACTACCGACTCTGCTACCGGACGGGCCGGCGGCGCACCGGCGCCTTCGCCACTCTCCACTACCGCCCCAACGATCGCGGCCACGCGCGGCTGGGCATCACGGCCAGCCGCAAGGTGGGCGGCGCGGTCGTGCGCAACCGGTTGAAGCGCTGGACTCGAGAGTGCTACCGGCGCGCGCCGGCGCGCGCCGGGCTGCCCGCGCTCGATCTGATCGTGCACCTCGCCCCGGCGGCGGCGCGCACCCCCTTCGCGCCCTTCTGCGCCGAGCTCGCGCGGCAGCTCGAGCAACTGGCGCGCGGAGCGGCGCGATGAGGCGGCTGCTGGTCGGGGCACTCGGCGCCTACAAGCGCTTCGTTTCGCCACTGCTGCCGCCCGCCTGCCGCTTCTCACCGACCTGCTCGGAGTACGCTCGCCTTGCCCTGATCAAGCATGGGGTGGCGCGCGGCAGCGTCCTCGCCCTCTGGCGTCTGGCGCGCTGCCAGCCGTTCGGGCTGGGCGGCATCGACCTGCCCTGACCATCGAAGCGGAGGGCCTTCTGGACAACCGCCGACTCTTCCTCGCCGCCGCCCTGTCGCTGGGCATCCTGCTCGGCTGGCAGATCCTCTTCCCCCCGCCCGAGCCGGTGCGTCCGAGCGCGCCGGCGCCGGCGAGCGCGGAGCCGCCCGCGGCGGCGACCGCACCGCCGGTCGCCGCGGCGCCGGCCGAGGCCGAGGCGGCGGAGCTCTCTCCGCTGCCCGGCATCGCCGGTGCCGAGGAGGGGCGTTTCGTCCTGGAGAACGGCGTCGCGCGCGCCGAGTTCGGCAACCGGGGCGCGGTGTTGCTCTCCTTCGTCGTGAAGGGGCAGGCGGGTGCCGCCGGCGGTGAGCTCGAGCTGGTCCAGCCGCGCTCTGTCTCCCCCGCCCCCTTCTCGCTGGTCGACGAGGCGCTCGTGCCGCTGGCGAGCCAGGGGGCGCTCTTCGCGGTCGACCCCGAGGACGACCCGGCCGGCCGGGCGCTGCGCTTCCGCTACCGGGGCGAGCTCGGCGAGGTCGAGAAGTGGTTCCGTTTGCGCGACGACGGCCGTCTCGACGTCGAGGTGCGCGGACCCGAGCGCTTCGGCATCCTGCTCGGCCCGGGGCTGCGGGCGCGCACCCGCGAGGAGTTCGACAACCGCTTCGAGCGGCGCGCCGGCATCTGGCTCGCGGGCGGCGAGATCGAGTCGCTCGATCCGGCCAAGACCGAGGATCGGGTCGAGCTGCCGGGCGCCGGCGTGGCCTGGGTCGCGCTCGAGGACACCTACTTCCTGGCCGCGGCGGTGCCGACCCGGCCGATCGATCGGATCGTCTTCGAGCCGGTGCTGCTCGATCCGGGAGAAGCGCCGCTCGTATTCGACGCGCGGCCGGTCCCGGCCGGCGGCGAGCTCGCCGCCGAGGACAAGGCCCTCGCCCGGTCGCTGCGCGCCTACCTGTTCGCGAGCGGCGGGACGCTCGAGACGACGACCTACTGGGGGCCGAAGCAGTACGACCGGCTGGCCTCGCTACCCTACGGGCTCGAGAAGAGCGTTCAGTGGGGCTTCTTGGGCTTCCTCGCGCTGCCGCTGCTCGCGGCGCTGCAGTGGATCCACGGCCACCTGGTCGCCAACTACGGCTGGGCGATCGTGCTGCTGACTACCGCGCTCAAGATCGTCCTGCTGCCGCTGTCGATCGCCGGCTTCAAGTCGATGCGCAAGATGCAGAAGCTCGCGCCGCGCATGCAGGCGATCCGCGAGCGCTACCGGCCGAAGCTGCGCGGCAAGGACGGCAAGCCGAACCTCGAGGCCCAGCGCCAGATGAACGAAGAGGTGATGGCGCTCTATCGGACCGAGGGGGTCAACCCGGCGGGCGGCTGTCTGCCCCTGCTCGTCCAGCTGCCGATCTTCCTCGCCTTCTACCACATGCTCGCCAAGGCGGTGGAGCTGAAGTGGGCCGGGTGGGCGCTCTGGATCCGCGACCTGGCCGAGCCCGACCCCTACTTCGTCCTGCCGATCGTCATGGGCGTCACCCAGATCGTCCAGCAGAAGATGACGCCGCCGCCTCCCGATCCGGTGCAGCGGCGCATGATGCAGCTGCTGCCGATCGTCTTCACCGCCTTTTCGCTCGGCTTCCCCAGCGGGCTGGTGCTGTACTGGCTGACCAACAACGTCCTGACCATTGGTCAGCAAATGGTCTACAACTCGATGCGCGACAAGGCCGAGGCCGAGGAGGCCGCCGCGGCGGCCCCGGCGCGCGGCAAGCGGGGGAAGCGGAAGTGACCAGCGGCGTCCGCCGGTTCTTCTGGGGCAACAGTCTCGCCCAGGCCCTGACCGCGGCGGCACGCCACTACGGCCTGTCGCCCGAGGAGCTGGACTACCGGATCTACGCGAAGCGGCACGGCTTCGTGAAGCACCCGCGCAAGGTAGTCATCGAGATCGACCCGGCAGCTCCGCGACGGGCGCCGGGCTCGACGCCGGCGTCCGCCCCGGCGCCGGCGACGAAGGCGCCGGCTCCCGTCGCCCGAGAGGAGCGCTCGCGGCCCGAGCGTGCGCCGAGGTTCCGCCGGGACGAGGCGAGCGAGCCGGCCGAGGGCTGGGACGAGCCGGACGAGGAGTCGATCCTCGCGCTCGCCGAAGCGGCGGGGGCGGTGGTCGCCTTCGCCGGGCTCGAGCTCGGAGTCGAGGTGCGCGCCGGCGAAGGGCGGGTCGAGGTCGAGCTGGTCGGCCCGGCCGAGGGGGAGGTGGTGCGCCGGGGGCTGGCGCTGCTCGAGCAGATGGAGCTGCTGATCCCGCGCGCCGGCCAGGGGTTGTCGGGGCGCCGAGTGCGCTGCCGGGTCGACTGCGGCGGGTTGCATCGGCGGCGGGAGGAGGAGCTGCGGGCGTTCGCGCTGCGCGAGGCCGAGGCGGTGCGGGCGAGCGGCGAGCCGCGGGTGACCGCCCCGCTTTCGCCGGCGGACCGGCGGATCGTTCACCTGACGCTGGCCGAGGCGGGCGATGTCGCCACCGAGAGCCTGGGCAGCGGGGTGGAGAAGCGGGTGAGGATCGCCCCGCGCCCCACCTCGACCTGAGGCGGCGGGTTTCACGTGAAACAGCCGGCGCACGGTCGGGCGGTCAGGAGCCGCGATGCGGCGCCGCCGGCGGGCGGGGCGCTCGACTCGGCCACCTTTCGTCGCCAGTTGGTGCGCGCCGCGCCGGCCGCGGCCGGTGACGAGGCTCTGCTGGCCGCGCTGGAAGCCCACTATCGCGAGCTTCTGCGCTGGAGCGCGACGGTCGACCTGATCGGCCCCGGGGCCGCCGAGGAGCTGATCGAGCGCCACTACGCCGAGTCGCTCGCCGGCCTCGAGCTCCTGCCGCCGCGCGCCCAGCGGCTGGTCGACCTCGGCAGCGGCGCCGGCTTCCCCGGCTTCGTCCTGGCCGCCGCCCGCCGGGACCTCGAGGTCTATCTGGTCGAGCCGCGGCAACGGCGGCGCGCCTTCCTCGCGGCGGCGACCCGCGCCGCCGCGTTGTCCTGTCACTGCCTCGATGCTAGAGTCTCGGCGAGCGCGCCCTCCGAGCTCCCCGGCGACATCGACGTGGTGACGCTGCGTGCGCTGCGCCTCGAACGGCCGGCGCTCGAACGGCTCCTGACCCAGCTCGCCCCCGACGCGCGCCTGCTCGTCTGGGGGGGGCGGCGGGGCCTGGAGGAGCTGCCGGCGGGGCTCGTGCCCGGGCGCGTGCTGCCGCTAGCGGGGAGCGAGCATCGGGTGATTCGCGAGTACGTTCGGGTCGAGGCGAGATGACGCGCATCCTGGCGGTCGCCAACCAGAAGGGGGGCGTCGGCAAGACGACCACGGCGATCAACCTCGGCGCGGCGCTCGCCGCGCTCGAGCGGCGCGTCCTGCTGGTCGACTGCGATCCCCAGGGAAACGCCTCTCGCGGCCTCGGCCAGGAGGTCGCGCCGCCCCACCTCTACCAGGTCCTGGTCGGCCAGGCGGAGGCGAGCGCGGCGATCCGGCCGAGCGGCTTCCCCAACCTCGACCTGCTCCCCGCCAACCGCGAGCTGGTCGGCATCGAGGTCGAGTTCGTCGGCCTCGAGGGGTGGCAGCGTCGGCTCAGCGAGGCGCTCGAGCCGGCCGTGGGCGGCTACGACTGGGTGCTGCTCGACTGCCCCCCGTCGCTCGGGCACCTGACCGTCCTCGCCCTGGTGGCGGCGGACGGCGTCCTGGTCCCCCTGCAATGCGAGTACTTCGCACTGGAGGGCGTGAGCGAGCTGGTCTCGACCGTCGGCCGCGTCGCCTCGGCGCTCAATCCCGCGCTGGCGATTTCCGGCATCCTGCTCACCATGTACGACGACCGGATGAACCTGACCAAGGACGTCGAGCGCGAGATCCGCGAACACTTCGGTCCGACCGCCCTCTCAACCGTCGTGCCGCGCAACGTCCGCCTGGCCGAGGCCCCCAGCCACGGGCTGCCGATCCTGCGCTACGACATCCGCAGCCGGGGCGCCGAGGCCTACCTCGAGCTCGCCCGTGAGCTGCTGGGGCGGGCCGCGTGAGCGACAAGCGACGGGGGCTCGGCCGCGGCCTCTCGGCCCTGCTGCCCGCCGAGGAAGGGATCCGCTCGCTGCCGATCGACCAGCTGCAGCCCTCGCGCCACCAGCCGCGCAGTCTGTTCGACGACGCCGGGCTCGACGAGCTCGCCGCGTCGATCCGCGCCCAGGGAGTGATCCAGCCCCTGATCGTCACGCCGACCGGCGGCGGCGCCTACACCATCGTGGCCGGCGAGCGGCGCTGGCGGGCGGC
The DNA here is from genome assembly GCA_011525905.1 of Acidobacteriota bacterium. Taxonomy (GTDB): domain Bacteria; phylum Acidobacteriota; class Thermoanaerobaculia; order Multivoradales; family JAGPDF01; genus JACTMI01. Next base: position 20,186 of record WYBK01000197.1, on the reverse strand, counting down.
ACGCCGCGCCGGGCTCAAGGTGGTGCCGGTGGTGGTCCGTCAGGTGCGCGACGACCGCCAGCAGCTCGAGCTGGCGCTCGTCGAGAACCTCCAGCGCGCCGACCTGAATCCGATCGAAGAGGCGGAGGCCTTCCGCTCCCTGCAGGAGAGCTTCGGGCTCTCGCACGAGGAGATCGCCGATCGGGTCGGGCGGGCCCGACCCGCGGTCACCAACACCCTGCGGCTGCTCAAGCTGCCGCGCGCGGTCCAGGATCTCCTGCGCGCGGGAAGACTGACCGCCGGTCAGGCACGCCCGCTGCTCGCCCTCGACGATCCCGACGAGATCCTGCGCATGGCCGAACGCGCGGCCACGGAGGGCCTCTCCGCCCGCGCGCTCGAGGCGCTCGCCGGGGCGGCCGCGGCGGCCGAGGCTCCGAAGCGCAAGCGCCGGGCAGCGGGCCGGCCGGTCGAGCCGCACGCGGCGGCCGCCGCCGAGCGGCTGACCCAGTCGCTGCAGACTCGCGTCGAGATCGACCGCCGCCGCCGAGGCGGCCAGATCCGCATCCACTTCCACTCCGAGGAGGAGCTCATGCGCCTCTTCGACCTGCTCGTCGAACGAGGAGAGCGCCGATGAGCCTGCGCGGCAAGAGCAGCGGCGGGGAGCTGAACGGCATCCTCGATGGCGGCAGCCACCTGACCGGCGAGCTGCACTTCGAGCAGACCTTCCGGATCGACGGCCGGGTGACCGGCAAGATCGTCTCCAACGGCGACCTGATCGTCGGCGAGCGGGGAGAAATCGACGGCGAGATTTCGGTCGGCCGGGCCTACATCTCGGGCACCGTGCGCGGCCGCATCGCCGTGGCGCGCCGGCTCGAGATCGCCGCCGGCGGTCGCGTGCGCGCCGACGTCACGACGCCGGTCCTGGTGATCGCCGAGGGAGCCCGCTTCGACGGAGGCTGCGCCATGGAGCGCCCGGCCGAGGCGACGGCGCCGGCCGCCGCGCCCGCCGCCGGGCCGTCCTCCGCGACACCCCCCGGACCGTCCGATACCGCGCGCGTCGTCGGCCGGATCGCCTCGGTCAAGGAGCGCTAGCCGCGGCCGGGCCGGGCAGCCCCTCGTAGGAGGGGACGAAGGTGAGCGGGCGGCGCTGGAGCAGCGCCGGCTCGAAGGCCCCGACCAGCACGCGGCCGTCGGCGTCGCGTGGCACCGGCAGCGCCAGCGCGTAGAGCAGCGTTGGTGCGAGGTCGGCGATCGAGCCGGCGGGCAGCGGCACGCCCCGCCGCACGCCGTCGCCGGCGAGCAGCAGGAGGCCGTCGGGCGCACCTCGCAGGCGCCCTTCGAGCCGGGGGCGTCCGAGCAGGTCGAGCACGATCCGCTCGAGCCCCTGCGGCGCCCCGACCCCGTAGGGCGAGGCGACGGCGAGCAGGCGGGGCTCGGGCAGCCCGGCCCAGAGCTCGGCGAGCGCCGAGTCGAGGCCGCCGTAGTAGGCGACCAGCAGGTCGGCCGCGCGCCGGGCCGAGCGCTCGCGCCGCCCCTCGAAGAGCGCGGCCTGGAAGCCGCCGAAGAGCGCGAGCGAGGCGTCCTCGAGCCCCTCCAGCCGCACGAAGAGGGCGCGGTCGTCGGCGCTCCAGCGGGTCCGCGCCTCGGTCAGGCGGAGCCGATCCGCGGCGAGCGCGGCCGCCAGCTGCGGCTCGCCGAGCAGCTCGAGCTCGCGCTCGGCGCCCGCGGGGGGTAGCGCCCCGGTGGTGGCGAGCGCCCCGGTCCCGAGCGGCGGCGGAAAGCCGACGGCGAGCGCGCCCCGGCCGAGGCGCAGCAGCAGCGTCCAGAGCGGCAGCGCGCGCAGGTCGACCTCGGATTCGGCGCGCCAGCGCCCCCCGGGGATGCCCCAGTGACGAAAGCCGACGGCGAAGGGCAGCAGGCGCAGCGGCGCCTCGCCCAGGTGCCAGGGCGCGGTGACGACGTCGTCGCCGACCAGACCGTGGCGATAGGGGAGCTTGCCGGTCGCCAGCGTCGTCTCGAGGGCGAGCGGCCGCATCGGCCCGAAGGGGGCGAGACGAGCCCGCGCGCCCTCGGCGAGCAGGAAGGAGAAGAAGGGGAGTCGTCCCTGCTCGGCGAGCGGCAGCACCGCGTCGAGCGTCGCGCTCGGCAGCACCACGAGCGCCAGGCGCGGCGCGCCCTCGGCGGCCAGGCCGACGAAGCGGGGGAGCGTCGGAATCGCCGGCCGGAAGCTCGTGCGCCGGTCGAAGAGCGCGTAGACCGTTCCGAGCGCCACCAGGAGCAGCAACAGCCGGCTCCTGGGGCCGTAGCGGCGCTCGTGCAGCGAATGGAGCAGCGCCGTGTAGAAGAAGATCAGCGCCCCGAGCGTCAGCCAGAGCGCGGTCTTGATCATCTGCACGTTGATTCCCGGCGGCAGGAAGAAGGTGTAGCGCGAGGCGTGCACCCAGTCGCCGAGCGCGCCGAAGGCGGCCACCAGCGTCAGGCTCCAGGGGACGAGGCGGCGCACCGCGACCCGGCGACGGCGCGCCAAGCCGAGATGCACCGCGAGCGAGAGGGGCGCGAGCAGCAGGCCGTAGACCAACGAGCCGCGCAGCAGACCGGGCAGCGTCAGCGCAACCTCGGGGTTGAGGAAGAGCAGCAGCCCTTCGAGGTGAGCGCCGGCGAGCAGCGCCGGCAGCAGAGGGAGCCCCCAGGCCTCGAGACGGGCGCGCGCGGCGCGATCGAGCCGGAGGCGTCTGCTAGAGTCCACGGCTCGAATGGTCGCGCGAGACGGAGAGGCCCGGGTCGTCGCGGTCGTCGCGCGTCCCCTCCCGTACTACACCATCGAGCTCGAGGTCGGCGCCGAGTACGCCGCGGTCGAGCCGGGGCAGTTCGTGATGATAGAGACCCGGCACGGTCTCGAACCCTACCTGCGCCGCGCCTTCTCCGTCCACGATGTCGCGCTCGGCGACTCCGGGACGCGCATCGAGCTGCTCGGCAAGATCGTCGGCCGGGGCACGGCGGCGCTCGCCGCCGCGCGCCCGGGCGAGCGGCTCGCGCTGCTCGGTCCGCTCGGCCGCCCCTTCTCCCCGCCGGCGGCGGGCCCGCTCGCGCTGGTGGCCGGGGGCGTCGGTTCGGCCCCGCTGCTGCTCGACCTGCGCCGGGCCCTCGCGCGCGGCGTGCGGGTCGACCTCTTCTACGGCGGCCGCTCGGCGGCCGACCTGCCCCGCTTCGACGACTTTCGCGCCCTCGTCGAGACGGCGGGCGGCGAGGCGATCGCCACCACCGAGGACGGCAGCGCGGGACGGCGGGGGCTGGTCACCGAGCCGCTCGCCGAGCGGCTCGCGCGCGGCGACTACCGAGCGCTGCACGCCTGCGGCCCGATGGGGCTGCTGGCGCGGCTGGCCGAGCTCGCGGCGGCGCACGGCGTCGCCGCCGAGGGGGCGCTCGAGACCGAGATGGGCTGCGGCTTCGGCGCCTGCCTGGGCTGCGCCGTGCCGCACGTCTCCGGCCGCTACGCGCTCTGCTGCAAGGAGGGCCCGGTCTTCCGGCTCGACGAGGTGCGCTGGTGAGCCCGCCGCCGGCGCTCGCCGTCCGGCTCGGCCCGCTCGAGCTGCCCAACCCGATCCTGACCGCGAGCGGCACCTTCGGCTACGGCCTCGAGTTCGCCCACCTCGCCCGCCTCGAGCGGCTGGGCGGCCTGGTCACCAAGGGGCTGTCGCGCGAGCCGCTCGCCGGTAACCCGCCGCCGCGCATCGCAGAGACCCGCGGCGGCGTGCTCAACTCGATCGGCCTGCAGAACATCGGCATCGAGAGCTTCCTCGCCGACGTGCTGCCCGGCCTGACGGATCTGCCCGGCAAGGTGATCGTCAATCTCTTCGGCTACGAGCTCGACGACTACCCGCGGCTGGCCGAGCGGGTCGAGCCCTGCGCCGGCGTCGCGGCGGTCGAGCTCAACGTCTCCTGCCCGAACGTCAAGCGGGGCGGCATCGAGTTCGGCCACGACCCGGAGGTGCTCGAGCGGCTGGTCGCCGCCGTGCGCGGGGCGACCAGCAAGCCGGTGATCGTCAAGCTCTCGCCCAACGTGGCGCGTCCCTGGGAGCTCGGGGAGGCGGCCAAGGCGGGGGGCGCCGACATCCTCTCGGCGATCAACACGCTGCTCGGCATGTCGATCGACCCCTGGACGCGCCGCCCCCGCCTCCACACCGGCCGCGGCGGCCTCTCCGGGCCGGCGATCCGCCCGGTCGCGGTGCGCGTCGTCTACGACGTCGCGCGCCGCGTCGGGCTGCCGGTGATCGGCATCGGCGGCATCGAGACGGTCGACGACGTCGTCGAGTTCCTGCTCGCGGGCGCCTCGGCGGTGCAGGTCGGCACCGCCCTCTTCCGCGACCCGCGCACCGCCGAGCGGCTGGTCGACGGTCTGGCCGAGCGGCTGGCGGCGCTCGGGCTGGAACGCGTCGGCGATCTGGTGGGCGCGGTGCGCCCCTGGGAGGAGGCTTGAGCGGCGGGCTCGATCGAGTCGCGGTGGCGCTCGACACCTCGGACCGCGCCGAGCTCGCCGCCTGGGCCGAGCGCTTCGGCCCGCGCGTCGGAGCGCTCAAGGTCGGCCTCGAGGCCTTCGTTCGGTTCGGTCCCGCGGGGGTCGCCGAAGCGCGCCGCCACGCGCGAGCGCTCTTCCTCGACCTGAAGCTGCACGACATCCCGAACACCGTCGCGGGCGCGGTCGCCGCCGCCCGCGACCTCGGCGCCGACCTGCTCACCGTGCACGCCGGCGGCGGGCCGGCGATGATCGAGGCTGCCGCCCGCGCCGCCGCGGGGGGACCGACGATTCTCGCGGTCACGCTGCTCACCCACCTCGACGAGCGAGAGCTCGACCGCCTGGGCCTGCCCGGCCCGCCGGCCGAGCGGGTGCTCGACTGGGTTCGCCTGGCTCGCGCCGCGGGCGCCGGCGGCGCGGTCTGCTCGCCGCGCGAGCTGCCGGCGGTGCGCGGCGCCGCGCCCCCTCCTTTCCAGCTGGTGACTCCCGGCATCCGTCCGGCGGGCAGCGCCGCCGACGATCAGAGGCGCAGCGCGAGCGCCGCCGAGGCGCTCGACGCGGGCGCCGACCTGCTGGTGATCGGCCGCCCGCTGACGCGCGCCGCCGACCCCGAGGCCGCGCTCGCCGCGCTCGCGCGCGAGCTCGGCGGCGCTTCCTAGAAGATGAAGATCGGCCGTTCGACCTGGAGGTCGAACTCCCAGTCGTAGGTGTAGCCGGGGAACTCGAGCGGCACGGTGAAGGTCGCACGCATGCGGATCGTGCCGCCCGCCTTCTGCGCGGTGACCCGCCGCCGGTCGACCGGCAAGCCGAGCTGGATCGCCTTGTCGTAGATCCGCTTCTCGAGCGTTTCGGCCGAGGTGCCGCCCGCCCACTTCGCCTGCTCGACCATGAAGTCGTACAGCTCGGAAGTCGCGATCTTCACCGGGATCGCCTTCCACCCGATCAGAATGCCGACCGCGAGCAGCAGGCCCCAGAGGATGCAGCCGAGCTTGCCGTCCCCCGCTTCGCCGCGCCGTCGCCTCATCGCTCCCTCCCGCTTCCTGCCGGATCGTCGCGGAGTCTAGCGCAACGGCACGAGCCAGCGCCCCGCGCGCGCCGCCCTCTCGGGCGCGAAAGACCAGAGCACCAGCACGGCGCGCCCCGCCACGGCGCGGCCGGCAACCGGGCCGAAGGCGCGCGAATCGTGCGAGCGCTCGCGCGCGTCACCGACCAGGGCGAACGTGCCGGCGGGCACGAAACCGCCCGCGAACCGCTCGCCGCCGGTGGCGACCAGGCGCTTGACCAGCAGCCGCCGCGGCTCCTCGGGAGAGCGGAAGAGCAGCACGTCCCCGACCGTCGGCGGGCGCACCGGCAGAAGCGCGGCGAGCGGCGCCGGCAGCGCTCCGTCGTCGAGCCAGCGGCTGACCAGGAGCTGATCGCCGGGCAGCAGCGCCGGCGCCATCGAATCGCTCGAGACGGCGACCACCTGCGCCACGAAGGTGCGGGCGTAGAGCCCGGCGAGCGCGCCGACCAGCGCGACCACGAGCGCGCGGCGGGCGGCCGCGCTCAGCGCGGCAGGTGGAAGGTGCGCGACCATCGGGTCTCGGTCGCGAAGCCGATCAGGGTGTTGGCGATCTCGCTCGCCTTCTGGCGCCAGCCGCGCCAGGTGCCGTCGGAGGTGCCGCCGCCGAACGACCAGTAGACCAGCGAGGCGCGCCCCTTGAGATAGCGCGCGGGCACCGTGCCCCAGAAGCGGGAGTCGTAGGAGAAGTCCCGGTTGTCGCCCATGCAGAAGTACTCCCCCTCGGGCACCGTGACCGGGCCGAAGTTGTCGCGCAGCCGGCGCTGCTGGTCGAGGAAGGGGAGGTTGGGGTAGGTGCGCGGATCCTTGTGCTCGACGTAGGCGTCGTCCGAGACCCTGCGACCGTTGACGAACAGCTGCTTGTTGACGATCTGCAGCGTGTCGCCGGGCAGGCCGATCAGCCGCTTGACCAGATCGACCGTCGGCTTCTCGGGCGAGCGGAAGACGACGATGTCGCCGCGCCGCGGCTCGCGCAGCGGCAGGAGCGCGCGCTCGAGCCCGGTGTCCGCCGCCCCGAAGACGAAGCGGTTGACGAACAGGTGGTCGCCGACCAGGAGCGTCTCCTCCATCGATCCGCTCGGGATGAAGAAGGTCTTGATCACGAAGGTGTTCGAGAAGCCGAGGAAGAGCGCGGCGATCAGCAGCGCCTCCAGGTACTCGCGGGCGGTCGAGCGCTTGGGAGCTTCCGACATGGCCGGCGCAGCTTAGCGCACCCACCGCGCGCGGGGCCCGCAAAGGACTTTGCGCGCGTCTCGTCCCTTGGACGCCGCGCGCGGTCGCCGGCGGGAGCGCGGCGCGCGGGCACCGTCGCCCGGTTGCGCCCTGCAGGAGTCCAACCCGCTTGCGCTCGAGGGCTGCGGTCGGGGCCCGCCCCTTGGACACAAGCCCCTTCTTTTCATTGGTTTGAGAAAACGCGCGCAACCTGGCAGCGCCCTTGATCCAGCAGCCGGGCAACAACCACCGGAGAGGAGGTGGCCGAGTCCGGAAGAGTCGAAGCGAGCAGGGCCCCGTCGGAACGAAGCGCAAGGCAGAAGAAGGAAGCGCTCCCTCGTGCGAGCGGAGCGGAACCCCAACCGGGGACGGGACGCCCGCAGGCGCCCGCCCCACCGAAGAACAAGGAGATCGTCATGAAGCAGACCGCCCATCGTCTCGTCGCCCTCGGCCTCGCCTTGGCCCTCGCGTTCGTCGCCCTGCCGGCGGCGGCCGCCCCGGGCCAGGTCGTCAACGTCAACAGCGCGACGGTCGAGCAGCTGCAGCTGCTGCCCAACGTCGGCCCGGCGCTTGCCCAGCGCATCGTCGAGCACCGGGAGCAGAACGGCCAGTTCAAGGCCGCCGAGGACCTGATGCTGGTCAAGGGGATCGGCGAGAAGTCGTTCGAGAAGCTGCGCCCCTACGTCGCCACCAGCGGCGCGACCACGCTCACCGAGAAAGTCCGTCTGCCCAAGGCGGACGCCGAGAAGAAGGGCTGATGCGGTCGCGCGGGGCGGGAGCGAGCCGGCTCCCGCTCCGCCCGCCGCTCGCTCCCCCGGGCGAGGCTCGACGATGACCGCGACGCAAAGGGGCGTCACCCTGGTCGAGACGCTGGTCGCACTGGCGCTCGCGGCGCTGCTGCTCACGCTCGGCCTGCCCCACCTCGTGCGCGCCGCCGGCGGCGTGACGCTCCGGCTGGCGGCCGACGAGGTGATGGGGGCGCTGCGCGAGACGCGGGTCGTGGGACTGCGGCTCGGCGCTTACGTCGGCGCGAAGTTCCGCACCGGCGAGGACGGCGGCGTCACCTACACCCTCTACCGAGACGGCGACGGCGACGGCGTGCGCAGCGCCGACATCGACGCCGGCGTCGATCCGCCGGTCGGGCCCCCCCGGCGGCTGGCCCACTTCGGAGCGGCCGCGCGCTTCGGCTTTCCCCCCGGGGCGGCGCCCCGCGATCCCGGCTCCCCCGGCCGGCGGCTCGACCGGCTCGACGACCCGATCCGCTTCAACCGCTCGGACATCGCCTCCTTCTCGCCGCTCGAAGGGGCGACGCCGGGCACCGTCTACCTGACCGACGGTGCGCGTCGCCTGGTGGCGGTGCGGGTCACCGGCCGCACCGGGCGGGTGCGCATCCTGGCCTACGACCCGGACGAGGAGAGCTGGCGGTGACCGGGCGTGGCGGTTTCCGGCGGTTTGACTCCCGCCGGCCGGGCGCAGTACTTTCCCGGCGTGGGCGGCATCGTCGTGGTCACCACCGTCGGCAACGAGGAGCAGGCCAACCTGCTCGCCTCCGAGCTCGTCTCGCGCCGTCACGCCGCCTGCGTCAACATCATCCCGGGCCTGCGCTCGGTCTATCGCTGGCAGGGCAAGATCTGCCGGGACACCGAGTTCATGCTGATCGTCAAGTCGACCGAGCGCGAGTACCCGCTGGTCGAGCGCGCGATCCGCGAGCTGCACAATTACGAGCTGCCCGAGATCCTCGCTTTCAAGGTCTGCAAGGGGGAGAAGAACTTCCTCGACTGGATCGAGAGCTCTCTCGACAAGGACGCGCCCTTCTCCGACGAAGAAGAGCGCGACGTCCTCGACGAGACGAATTACTGAGTCGACGCATCGGCCGAACTGGCGCCCGGCGCGTAAGGCTGCTGGGAGGCGAGAGCGTCGATGCGGGTGGCGGTCGTCGGAGCGGGGATCTCCGGGCTGGTGGCGGCGCGCGAGCTGGCGCGCGAGCACGAGGTCTGGCTCTTCGAGCGCGCGCCGCGCGCCGGCGGTCACGCCCACACCGTCGAAGTCGAGGAGCCGGGCGTCGGTCGCTTTCCCGTCGACCTCGGCTTCCTCGTCTACAACCGGCGCAACTACCCGATCTTCACCCGGTTCTTGGAAGAGCTCGGGGTGGCGAGCGCGCCCTCTTCGATGGGGTTCTCGGTCGAAGATCCGGCGAGCGGCTTCCTGCTCTCGGGGGACCGCCCGGCCGGGCTCGTCGCGCGCCGGGCGAACCTGGTCGATCCCCGCTTCTACCGGGTGCTCTTCGGTCAGCTCCTGTTCGCCCGCGCCGGGGCGCGGGAGCTCGCCGAGCCCTCCGGGCGCACGCTCGGCGCCTTCGCGCGGTGGGCCCGGCTGCCGAAGGACTTCGTCCGGCTCTATCTGCTGCCCATGGCGGGGGCGATCTGGTCGATGCCGCCCGCGCGCGCCCTCGACTTCCCGGCCGCCTCCCTCCTCGCCTTCTTCCGCAACCATGGCCTGCTGACCCTCGCCGACCGCCCCGCCTGGCGCACGATCGCCGGCGGCTCGCGCCGCTACGTCGACGCGGCGCTCGCCGCGCTCGGGCGGACCGGCCGCGCACGCCTGCTGCTCGGTGCCCGGGTCGAACGGATCGTGCGCCCCGGAGCCGGGGGCGTCGAGCTGCTGGGCTTCGGCGAGCGGCTCCGATTCGACCGGGCGGTCCTCGCCCTGCACAGCGACCAGGCGCTCGCCCTGCTCGCCGATCCGACGCCGGCCGAGCGCGAGGTGCTCGGCGCGCTCCGCTATCGGGACAACGACGTCGTCCTCCACGACGATGTGCGCCTGCTGCCGGCCAATCGGCGCGCCTGGGCGAGCTGGAACGTCCGCCTCGACGACGTCGGCGCGCCGATCGGCGTGACCTATCTGCTCAACAGGCTCCAGCCGCTGCCGGCTCGCCGCCCTTGGTGCGTGACGCTCAACCGGACGGCGGCGATCGACCCGGCGCGCGTGCGCCACCGGGCGACGCTCGCCCACCCCCAGTTCGACGCCGCGGCGCTCGCGGCGCAGCGGCGCTGGGCCGAGATCTCGGGGCCCCGCGACACCTTCTACGCGGGCGCCTACTGGCGCCACGGCTTCCACGAAGACGGCGCCTGGAGCGGCGCCCGCGCGGCCGCGGCGCTCGCCCGCTCGTCGACGGGCGAGACGCGGCCATCCGCGCCGGCCGCGGTCGCGTAGCGGGGAGAGGATGGAGAGCGCGCTCTACGAAGGGCGGGTCCGCCACCGGCGCTTCGCGCCCCGGGCGCACCGCCTCGCCTACCCGGTCTTCATGCTCTACGCCGATCTCGGTGAGCTCGACCGGCTCTTCGCCGGGAGCCGCCTCGCCTCGACCCGGCGCCCGGCCCTGCTGCGCCTGCGGCGCCGGGATCACTTCGGGCCGCCCGACCGGGACTGGGCCGACGTGGTGCGCGACGCGGCCGCCGAACGGCTCGGCCGGCGCCCGGCCGGAGCGGTGCGCCTGATGACCAACCCGCGCACGCTCGGCTTCCGGATGAACCCGGTCTCCTTCTTCTTTCTCTTCGACGAGGAGGGCGAGCTCGACGCCCTGCTCGCCGAGGTGACCAACACCCCCTGGGACGAGCGCCATCTCTACGTGGTCGACGCCCGGCGCGGGCGGGGCCGCGCGTTCGAGGCGGCCTTCCCGAAGGCGTTCCACGTCTCTCCGTTCCTGCCGATGGACACCGAGTACCGCTGGCGCTTCACGGCGCCGGAGCAGCGGTGGGCGATGCACATGGAGAGCTTCCGCGCGGGCGAGAAGCTGCTCGACGCGACCCTCACGCTCGAGCGGCGGCCGCTCGATCCGGCGAACCTGCGCCGCGTGCTGCTCGCGCACCCGGCGCTCACCTCGAGAGTCTGGCTATGGATCTACCTGCACGCCGCGCGCCTCTGGACCAAGCGGGTGCCGTTCCATCCGCACCCGAGGCGGGCCTCCTCGAACCCGGCCTGAGCGCACGCCGCGCCGGGGCGCTCGACCGCCTGTTCGAGCGCGCTTTCCTCGCCCGGCTGGAGCGGCTCGCCGAGGGCAGGTTGACGTTGCGCCATGCGGGAGCCAGCCACCGCTTCGGCCGGCGCGCGGAGGATGGCCTCGAAGCCGAGCTCGAGGTCGCCGATCCCCGATTCTTCCGGCGCCTCGCGGCGGGCGGCAGTCTGGGCGCCGCCGAGGCCTACCTCGACGGCCTCTGGGACTCTCCCGACCTGGTCGCGCTCGTGCGCCTCTTCGCGCGCAACCGCGAGACGCTCGCCGGCGTCGACGCCGGCCTCGGCGGGCTCGGCCGGCTGGGCGCCCTCCCCGCCAGGCTCTGGCACCGGCTGCGCGGCAACAGCCGGCGCGGCAGCCGCCGCAACATCGAGGCGCACTACGACCTCGGCAACGACTTCTTCGCGCTCTTCCTCGACGAATCGATGACCTACTCGGCGGCGCTCTTCGAGTCGCCAGAGGCGACCCTCGAGGAGGCGCAGCGGGCCAAGATCGACCGCCTCTGCCGGCGCCTGCGTCTCTCGGCCGACGACCACCTGCTCGAGATCGGCACCGGCTGGGGGGCGCTGGCGCTCCACGCCGCGCGCGAGTTCGGCTGCCAGGTGACGACCACGACGATCTCGCCGGCGCAGCGCGCCGAAGCGCGCGCGCGCATCGCCGCGGCGGGGCTCGCCGACCGGATCGAGGTCCTCGACCGCGACTACCGCGAGCTCGCGGGGCGCTTCTCGAAGGTGGTCTCGGTCGAGATGGTCGAGGCGGTCGGCCTCGAGCGGCTGGCCGGCTTCTTCTCGACGATCGAGCGGCTGCTCGCACCCGCGGGGCTCGCGGCGATCCAGTCGATCACCCTCGCCGAGCGCTACTTCGAGGGGGCGAAGCGGGGAGTGGACTTCATCCAGCGTTACATCTTCCCGGGTGGCGCGCTCCCGTCGCTCACCGCGCTGTTGGAGGCGGCGGCCGCGACCCGGCTGACCCCGGTCGAGGTCACCGACCTCGGCCCCGACTACGCGCGCACGCTCGCCGAGTGGCGGCGGCGCTTCGAGGCGAACCTCGAGCGCGTCCGCGCGCTCGGCTTCGGCGCGCGGTTCGTGCGTACGTGGCGCTACTACTTCGCCTACTGCGAGGCCGGATTCCGCGAGCGGGCGCTCTCCGACGCCCAGGTCCTGTTCGCCGGTCCCGGCTATCGCGGCCCGGTCCGCGGCGAGGTCGGCGCATGACCGTCGGCGCCGCGGTGGGTCTCGTCGAGCGGGGCTGGGTGCCCGATCCGCTGGTGCGCTTCGGCATCCGCCGCCTGCTCGGCGGGCGGCTGGCGAGCGAGCGCCGGCGCTCCCCGGCGAGCGCCGAGGCTCGCCTGGCCGCCTGGCGGAGGGCGACGGCGGCGGCGCCGGTGGCGCTCGCGCCCGAAGCCGCCAACCGTCAGCACTACGAGGTTCCCGCCGAGTTCTACCGGCTCGTGCTCGGGCCGCGCCTGAAGTACAGCGCCTGCCTCTTCCCGCCCGGAGTCGACAGCCTCGCGGCCGCCGAGGAGGAGATGCTCGCGCTCTCCGCCGAGCGGGCGCGGCTGGCCGACGGCCAGCGCGTGCTCGACCTCGGCTGCGGCTGGGGCTCGATGAGCCTCTGGATCGCCGAGCGCTTCCCGCGCTCGAGGGTCGTCGCCATCTCGAACTCGGCGCGCCAGGGGGAGCACCTGCGCGCGGCGGCGGCGCGCCGTGGGCTCGGCAACGTCGAGCACCGCGTCGCCGACGTCAACGGGCTCGCGCTCGAGGAGCGCTTCGATCGCATCGTCTCGATCGAGATGCTCGAGCACGTCCGCAACCACGCCGAGCTCTTCCGTCGCCTCGAACATTGGCTCGCCCCGGGCGGCGAGCTGTTCGTCCACGTCTTCTGCCACCGCGAGCTCGCCTATCCCTTCGAGGACCAGGGGCCGACGGACTGGATGGCGCGCCACTTCTTCACCGGCGGCGTCATGCCCTCGGCCGACCTGCTGCCCGCCGTGCGCGGCAACCTCGCGCTCGCGGGGCAGTGGCTGCTCTCCGGGACGCACTACCAGAGAACCTGCGAGGCCTGGCTCGCCAACCTCGACGCGCACCGTGCCGAGGCGCGCGCGATCCTCACCCCGGTCTACGGCGCGCGGCAGGTCGACCGCTGGCTCGAGCGCTGGCGCCTCTTCTTCCTCGCCTGCGCCGAGCTGTTCGGCTACCGCGGCGGCCGCGAGTGGGGCGTCGCCCACTACCGCTTCACCGCGACCTGACCTGCCCGCGCGGCAAGCGGACCGGCGGCGGCCAGGAAGAATGCGGGCTAGAGGGCGCCGAGGGCCTGGTCGACGTCGGCGAGGAGGTCTTCGACGTCCTCGATGCCGACCGAGATGCGCACCAGGCCGTCGCTGATGCCGAGCTCGGCGCGGCGGTCGGCGGGGACCGAGGCATGGGTCATCGACGCCGGGTGGCAGGTCAGGGTCTCGACGCCGCCCAGGCTCTCGGCGAGCGAGAGCACCTCGACTCGGTCGAGGAAGCGCTTGGCGGCGTCGTAGCTGCCGAGCTCGAAGGCGACCAGCGCACCGAAGCCGCCCGCCTGGCGCTGTTGCAGCGCGTGCCCGGGATGGTCGGCCAGGCCGGGGTAGAAGACCCTCCGGACCTTCGCGTGCCGCGCGAGCCGCTCGACCAGCACCCGGGTGTTCGTCTCGTGCCGCTCCATGCGCACGCCGAGCGTCTTGATGCCGCGCAGGGTCAGGAACGAGTCGAAGGGGGAGAGGATCGCACCCTCCGACTTCTGGACGAAGTAGAACCATTCCCCCTGCTCGGGCGACTTCGCCACCAGCGCGCCGCCGATCGAGTCGGAGTGGCCGTTCAAGAACTTGGTCGTCGAGTGGACGACGACGTCGGCGCCGAGCTCGAGCGGCCGCTGGAAGTAGGGGGACATGAAGGTGTTGTCGACGGCGAGGAGCATCCCCTTCTCGCGCGCGAGCTGGGCGGCTCCGGCGAGGTCGGTGACCTCCATCATCGGGTTGGTCGGGGTCTCGACGTAGATCATCCGCGTCGTCGGCCGCAGCGCGGCGCGGACGTTGTCGAGGTCGGTCGAATCGACCCAGCTCGACTCGACGCCGTAGCGGTCGAGCACCTGGGTCATGAAGCGGAAGGTGCCGCCGTAGACGTTGCGCGAGAAGACCACGTGCTCGCCGCTGCGCACCAGCGTCATCAGCGTCGCGATCGCCGACATGCCCGAGGCGAAGGCGTGGCCGGTCACCCCCCCCTCGAGCGCGGCCAGGTTCTCCTCGAGCGCGAAGCGCGTCGGGTTCTGGACGCGCGCGTACTCGAAGCCCTTGTGCACCCCGAGCTCGTCCTGGACGTAGGTCGAGGTGGCGTAGATCGGCACCGCCACCGAGCCGGTCGTCGGGTCCGGCTTCTGTCCGGCATGGATCGCGCGCGTCGAGAATCCTCGGGACTTCCAGTCGCCTTTCAACGGGGGGCTCCTTGCTTCGTCGAGGGCCGGTCGGGCCCCGGAAGGCGCGCAGTCTAGCAAGGGAGGGCAGCGCCGCAGGGAAGCGAATCTTCAGGCGCCGGCCGCCAACGTCGATCGCGGGTGGCGGGGGTGCGAGCCCTTCGACGCGCCGACGACGGGGGGTCCCCATGCCCCGATTCCCTCGGATCACCATGGGGTTCCTCGCAAGCGGCGAAGGGCTCGTGCCCCCGACGCCCAGCGCCTCGGCGCCAGACCCGCTGCGGGATCGCGGGCGCTAGGATGGCTTCCGCGATGGCGACCACTGAATTCACCCCGCTCGAATGGCGCGAGGACGGACTCGCTCTGCTGGATCAGACGCGGCTGCCCGGCGAGGAGACTTGGCTCCGCCCGAAGCGCGTCGAGGAGGTCTGCGACGCGATCCGGCGGCTCGCCGTGCGCGGCGCCCCGGCGATCGGCGTCGCGGCCGCCTACGGCTTGGTCGTGGCGCTCGGGGACCCGGACGACCCGCAAGGCGATCTCGACGCGCGCTTCGGGCGCGCCGCCGAGCTGCTGCTCGCGACCCGCCCGACCGCGGTCAATCTGCGCTGGGCGCTCGAGCAGGGAGCGGAGGCGTGGGGCCTGCTGCATGACCTGCCGCGCGAGCGGGCGATCGCGGGGCTGCTCGACTGGGCGCGCGCGCTGCACGCGGACGACGTCGAGCGCAACCGCCTCATGGCCGAGCAGGGCGCGACGCTCTTCGCGCCCGGCGACCGCGCGCTCACCCACTGCAACGCCGGGGCGCTCGCCACCGGCGGCATCGGCACCGCGGTGGGCGTGCTCGGCGCCGCCTTCCGCCGAGGCCGGCTCGCCCAGGTCTGGGTCGACGAGACGCGCCCGCTGCTCCAAGGGGCGCGCCTGACCGCCTGGGAGATGCGCCGGCTCGGCATCCCGCACCGGGTGGTGACCGACTCGATGGTCGGCGCGCTGATGAGCCGGGGCCTGGTCGACCGGGTGGTGGTCGGCTCCGACCGGATCGCCGCCAACGGCGACGTCGCCAACAAGATCGGCACCTACACGGTTGCCGTGCTCGCCCAGCGCCACGGCGTCCCCTTCTACGTCGCGGCGCCGCTGTCGACCGTCGACCCGCGCACGCCGACCGGCGCC
This sequence comes from Acidobacteriota bacterium, assembly GCA_011525905.1. GTDB lineage: Bacteria > Acidobacteriota > Thermoanaerobaculia > Multivoradales > JAGPDF01 > JACTMI01. Next base: position 4,811 of record WYBK01000197.1, on the reverse strand, counting down.
GACATCCCGATCGAGGAGCGCGCGAGCGAGGAGGTGACGCGCCTCGCGGGCGTGCGCACGGCGCCCGAGGGCTCCGAGGGGTTCAACCTCGCCTTCGACGTCACCCCCGCCGAGCTGGTCACCGCGATCGTGACCGAAGCCGGGGTCCACCGGCCGCCCTACGGCCCGGCGCTGGCCCGGGCGCTCGGCGGCCCCGCGGGCGACTGAGCGGCGGCAACGTCGGCGTTCGCCGGCGCGTCGTCGTCGTCGGCCGGTCGCGCCGGGTCGCGGCGACGGAAGGAACGTAGGATCTCGTCATGGCCGTCGTCGAAATCCGCGGTCTCACGAAGCGCTTCGGCGCCCTGCAGGCGCTCGCCGGCGTCGATCTCGCGCTCGGTGCCGGCGAGGTGCTGGGGCTGCTGGGGCCCAACGGCGCCGGCAAGTCGACGCTGGTACGCGCGCTGGTCGGGCGGGTGCGCCCCGACGCCGGGGAGATCCGCCTGCTCGGCCGCCCGGCCGACGAGCCGGGGGCGCGCGACGCGCTCGGCTACGTGCCGCAGGAGATCGCGCTCTATGGCGTCTTGACCGCGGCGCAGAACCTCGAGCTGTTCGGCCGGCTGATGGGGCTCGCCGGAGAGCGGTTGGCGCGTGCGGTGGCCGAGGCGCTCGCCTTCTCGAACCTCGCCGACCGCGCCGGCGAGGCGGTCGAGCCCTTCTCCGGCGGCATGAAGCGGCGCCTGAACCTCGCCGTCGGCATCCTCGCCGAGCCGAAGGTGCTGCTGCTCGACGAGCCGACGGTGGGCGTCGACCCGCAGTCGCGCGAGCGCATCTACGAGATGATCGTCGAGCTCGCCGGCCGCGGCGTCGCCGTGCTCTACACGACCCACTACATGGAAGAGGCCGAGCGGCTCTGCGACCGGATCGCGGTGATCGACCATGGCCGCCTGATCGCGACCGGGACGCTCGAAGAGCTGGTGCGCACGACCGTCGGCGCGGCGCGGCTGATCGTCGTCCACGCTGCGCGCCCACTCGACGGCGGCCTCGTCGAGACCTTCCCCGGGGCGCAGATCGAGGCGACGACGTTGCGCCTGTCGACGACCGAGCCGGCGAGCGCGATCCCGCGGCTGTTGACGGCGCTCGAGGAGGCGGGGGTCGGCGTCGCCGACCTCGAGCTCCAGACGCCCGGGCTCGAGAGCGTCTTCCTCCACCTGACGGGCCGGGAGCTGCGGGAATGATCGCCACCCTGGTCGCCGCCGGCTGGCAGCAGCTCCGGCGGGATCGCGCGGCGCTCCTGCTCTCCTTCGCCGTGCCGATCGTCTTCTTCACGATCTTCGCGCTGATCTTCGGCGGTCAGCGCGGCTCCGGCACGCGCCCGGTGCGGCTGCTGGTCGTCGACGAGGACGCGAGCGCGCGCTCCGCGCGCTTGCTCGCCGCGCTCGAGCGCGAGAGCGCCTTCGACCTCCGGCGCGCGCCGCGCGCCGAGCAGGGCGAGCCCGCCCCGCCGCCCTACGACCGGACCACGGTCGCGGCCGCGATCCGCGCCGGCGACGCGGCGGTGGCGCTCGTCGTGCCGCGCGGCTTCGGCGAGAGGCGCTTTTCCTTGGGTCCGGCGGCGGGCGAGCGGCCGAAGATCGAGCTGCTGACCGACAGCGCCGACCCGATCGCCGGCCAGATGACGGCCGGGCTCCTGCAGAAGGTCGTCTTCACCGGCCTCCAGGACCTCTTCCTCGAGGGTGGCATCGCGTCGCTCGACCGCGTCGCCGGGTTCAGCCCGGAGCAGCACGACCGCTTCTCGTCGCTGGTCGAGGGCCTGCGCCGCCAGCACGCCGGGGCGGAGGGGGGCGGGGGCGGCATGGCGCTGCCGATCGACATCGAGACGCACGACCTCCTGGGCGAGGGGAAGAAGAATCCGCTCGTCGCCTTCTACGCCGCGGGCCTGGGAGTGATGTTCCTGCTCTTCACGGCCACGGGCGCCGGCGGGGCGCTGATCGAGGAGCGCGAGAGCGGCACGCTCGACCGGTTGCTCTCGACCCGCGTGACGATGGGCGAGCTGCTGGCCGGCAAGCTCCTCTACCTCGCCTCGCTCGGCGTCGTCCAGCTGGTGGTGATGTTCGTCTGGGGGTGGGCGCTCTTCGGCCTCGAGCTGCCGGGTCACGTCGCGGGCTTCGTCCTGATGGCCCTGCCGACCGCGCTCGTCTGCTCGGCCTTCGGGCTCGTGCTCGCCGCGCTCTGCCGCACCCGCAAGCAGCTCGTGGCGATGTCGAACCTGGTGATCCTCTCGATCTCGGCGCTCGGCGGCTCCATGTTCCCCCGCTTCCTGATGCCCGAGGGGCTGCAGAAGGCGAGCCTGGTGGTCTTCAACTCCTGGGCGCTCGAGGGCTTCCTCGACGTCTTCTGGAGGGAGGCGCCGCTCGTCGCGATCCTGCCCGAGATCGCCGTGCTCGCCCTCTGGACGGCCGCCCTCTACCTGCTCGCCCGCCGCCTGGCGCGCCCGTGGGAGCGCTCCTAGCGGGGACGTCCACGGAGGCCGCGAGCGGCGTAGTCTGCAGCGATGGCCGAGCGCGCTCACATCCTGGTGACCGGCGCCACCGGCTACGTCGGCGGCCGCCTGGTGCCGCGCCTGCTCGACGCCGGCTATCGCGTGCGCTGCCTGGCGCGCGATCCGCGGCGGCTGGAGGGGCGTCCCTGGCGCACGCGGGTCGAGGTCGCGGCGGGGGACGTGCTGGCCCCGGAGAGCCTCGCGCCGGCGCTCGCCGGAATCGAGGTCGCCTACTACCTCATCCACAGCCTGGGCGTCGGCGAGGAGTTCGCGCGCCGCGACCGGGAGGCGGCCCGCGCCTTCGGGGCGGCGGCGCGCGCGGCGGGCGTCGCCCGCATCGTCTATCTCGGCGGTCTGGGCGATCCGGCGAGCGAACTCTCCCACCACCTGCGCTCGCGCCAGGAGACCGGCGCGGCGCTGGGCGCCGCAGGCGTGCCGGTCACCGAGCTGCGGGCGGGCGTGGTGGTCGGCTCGGGGAGCCTCTCCTTCGAGATGATCCGCTACCTGGCGGAGCGCGTGCCGGTGATGGTCTGCCCGCGCTGGGTCTACACGAAGACGCAGCCGATCGCCATCGCCAACGTCCTCGACTACTTGCTCGCGGCGCTCGAGCGCCCGGCGAGCGTCGGGCGGGTGATCGAGATCGGTGGCGCCGAGGTCGTCACCTACGGCGAGATGATGACCGGCTACGCGGCCGCGCGTGGCCTGGATCGCTGGCTGCTGCCGGTGCCCGTGCTCACGCCGCGGCTCTCCTCCTACTGGGTTCACCTGGTGACGCCGATTCCGGCGGCGATCGCCCGGCCGCTGATCGACGGCCTCAAGAACGAGGTCGTCGTGCGCGACCCGGCGGCCCGCGAGCTCTTTCCCGAGATCGAGCCGATCGGCTATCGCCAAGCGGTGGCGCGCGCGCTCGGGCAGCTCGAGGCCGGCCGGGTCGAGACGAGCTGGCACGACGCGCTCGCCTCGAGCCAGGGGGACTTGCCGCCAGTCGAGCTCGAGGAGCGCGAAGGGATGATCCTCGAACGGCGCCAGCGGCTCGTCGCGGCTCCCCCCGAGCGGGTGTTCGCCGCCTTCTGCCGGCTCGGCGGCCAGCGCGGCTGGCTCTACATGAGCTGGGCCTGGCACCTGCGCGGGGTGCTCGACCGCCTGGTCGGGGGCGTCGGCATGCGCCGCGGGCGGCGCCATCCGAGCGAGCTGCGCGCCGGTGACGCGCTCGACTTCTGGCGCGTCGAGCGGGTCGAGCCGGATCGCCTGCTGCGCCTGCGCGCGGAGATGAAGGTGCCGGGGCGCGCCTGGCTGCAGTTCGAGACGCGCGCCCACCCGCAGGGCGCGCTGCTCGCTCAGACCGCCTTCTTCGCACCCAAGGGGCTCTCGGGCCTGCTCTACTGGTACGCGCTCTATCCGCTGCACGCGCTCATCTTCAGCGGCCTCGCGCGCCGTTTGAGCGAGCTCGCCAGCGCGCCGGCGTCAGCAGGCGGTTACGACGACCCCTGAAGGGGCGCTCCGCCCGGCGCCGACGCGAGGCTCGCGAGGACGCGCGCGGCGAGCGGGGCAGCGGCTTCGACCACCGCGTTCATCGCCACGCCGCGGTAGGACTGGCCGGCGACGAAGAGGCCGGGGTGGGCGGCCAGTCGCTGCTCGATGCGCGCCAGCCGGGCCAGGTGCCCCGGCGGGTACTGCGCGATGCCCAGGCGGTGGCGGAAGACCCAGGTGCGCTCCGGCGCCGCCGCGATCCCCATGGCGCGCCCGAGCTCGCCGCGCACCGTGGCGAGCAGCTCCTCGTCGTCGAGCGCCGCCGCCTCCGGATCGAGCGCGCCGCCGATCATCACGCGCAGCAGCACCTTGCCGGCAGGAGCGCGGTGCGGGAAGAGGCTCGAGTCCCACAGGCAGCCCAAGAGGCGCAGCCCCTGCCCGCGCGGCGCCAGGAAGCCGAAGCCGCGCGGCGCGCCGCCGATCGCCGCCGCGTCGTAGGCGAGCGCCACGACCGCCAGCGGCGCCGAGGGGATCGCCGCGAGCTCGACGCCGAGCGCGCCGTCGAGCGCCGCGGCGAGCGGGGCGGCGCGCGGCGCCGGCTGCGCCAACACCAGGGCGTCGGCGTCGAGCCGCTCGCCGCTGGCCAGCACGAGCCGATAGCGGGGGCCGCCGTCGGCGCCGTCGCACGGCGCGAGCGCCCGCACCTCCGCGCCCAGCGCGACGCGCTCGCCGAGCGCCCGCGCGAGCGCGCGGGGCAGCGTCTCGATCCCCTCGGCGAACGAGGTCAGCGTGCCCGCCGGACCGGCCGGCCCGCCGGGGCGCG
>WYBK01000196.1 GCA_011525905.1 Acidobacteriota bacterium | reverse complement strand
GCCGTCGCCGTTCGGCGTCTCCTTCAGCGGCCTCGCCTGCTCCGAGCCGCGGCTGCTCGCCCTCGCCTACGCCTTCGAGCAGGCCACCAAGCGCCGCGTGCCGCCGCCGCTGTTTCCGTAGGTGCGCACGATCCGCTCGGCGACACGAGGCACCCGGTCGGGGACATGAGGCGCCCGCTCGGGGACATGTTCCCAGCGCAGCTGGGTACGTGTCCCCGTCCCAGCGCTGGCCTAGCAAGAGACGGGGACACGAAGCCGAGCTTCATGTCCCCGAGCGGACGCCGCGTGAGACGGGGACACGAAGCCGAGCTTCATGTCCCCGAGCGGACGCCGCGTGAGACGGGGACACGAAGCGCAGCTTCATGTCCCCGAGCGGGCGGTGCGTGTCCCCGAGCCGGTGTTGCGTTGAAGTCGCTCAGCTCGGCGCCGGAACGATCCGGTAGACGGTGCCGCCGCGGTGGTCGCAGAGGTAGAGCTCGCCGGCCTCGTCCTCGCCGAAGGAGGAGATCGCGAGGCCGCTCGCCAGCAGCTCGGCGACCTCGGCGCGTCCCTCGGGGCGGCGCACCAGCGACCAGACCTTGCCCGAGCAGTAGTCCGCGAAGAGGTAGACGCCGGCGAGCGCCGGGATGGCCCGCCCCCGGTAAACGTAACCGCCGGTCACCGAGCAGCCGGCGTCATGGCCGTACTCGTGGATCGGGGGCTCGAGGCCGGTCGGGTCGCACCCCTCGCGCGGCGAGTAGCAGTGGCGTCCCTCCATCGTTTTCCAGCCGTAGTGCTTGCCGCCCCCTTCGCGCGGATCCTCGACGTCGATCTCCTCCCAGGCGTTCTGGCCGACGTCGCCGATCCAGAGCTCACCGGTCGCGCGGTCGAAGGAGAAGCGCCAGGGGTTGCGCAGGCCGAGCGCCCAGATCTCGCCCCGCCCCGCGCCCTTGCGCGGGCCACTCGCGAAGGGGTTGTCCGCGGGTATCCGGTAACCCGGGCGCTCGGCGGCGACCTCGAGGCGCAGGATCTTGCCGAGCAGCGAGCGGGGATCGCGCGCGTTGTCCCAGGGGTCGCCGGCCGAGCCGCCGTCGCCGGTGCCGATCCAGAGCCTGCCCTCGGGCCCGAAGGCGATCATGCCGCCGTTGTGGTTCGAGGCCGGATCGTCCATCTCGAGGATCGTCTCGGCGGAGCGCCGGTCGGCGCGGTCGGGGTCGGAGGAAACCCGGTAGCGGGCGACCCGCACGACCGGCCCGTCGGCGGTGTGCGCGACGTAGAAGACGCCGCTCGCGGCGTGGTCGGGAGGGAAGGCGAGACCGAGCAGCCCCCGCTCGCCGCCGCTCGAGTCGAGCTCGCGGGTGAGATCGAGGAAGGGTTCGGGCCGCAGCGCGCCGTCGCGCACCACTCGCACCTTGCCCCCCTGCTCGAGCAGGAAGAGCCGGCCCGAGCCGTCGCCGGCGTGCGTGACGAAGAGCGGCCGCGCGAGCCCCCGCGCGACCGGCTCGAGCGCGATCGTGACCGTCGGCTCGGAGACCAGGGCGGCGCCGCCGCCGGCGAGCGCCGCCGGCACCTCACCCGAGCGATCGGCCCCGAGCTGCTCGGCCAGCTGCGTGAGCGAGCGGCGCAGCATCACCGCGGCGACCACCAGCAGCGCCAGGGCGACGACCAGCCGGACTCGCCGGGAGCGCATGGCGGCAGGATACGTCATCGCGGCCCGCGCGCCGCCCGAGCGGGCGGCCCGATCTCGGGCGTCGCGCTGCTAGCGTCGCCGTCATGGGGAGCCGGAGTCGATCGATCGCGCTCTGGGGCGTGGCGCTCGCGCTGACTTTCGCCTCGGCGGCCTGGCAGCGCCTCTCGGGGCCCACCCACCCGGCGCGCGGCGAAGTCCGGCTCGACGGCGAGAGCCTCCGCTACCGGTTGCCTCGCTCGGGCGTGACCGGCCGCGATCTGGCGATCGGCGTCGCCGCACCGGCCGGCGTCGAAGGGGAGCTCCTCTGGCGGCGCTACCCGACGGCCGGTCCCTGGATCTCGGTGCCGCTCCGGCGGGCGGCTGAGCGGCTGGTGGCCGATCTGCCGACGCAGCCGGCGGCGGGGAAGGTCGAGTACCGCCTCCGCTTCGCCGGCGGCGATGCGGCGGTCGAGATTCCCCCGGCACCGGCGATCGCGCGCTTCCGGGGCGCGGTCCCCGCCGGGGTGCTCCTTCCTCACATCGTCGCGATGTTTTCCGGCATGCTGCTGTCGAACGCCGCGGGCCTCGCCGCGGCGCTCGCCGGGGCGTTCGCCGCGCGCGCCCCCCGCCTCGGCCGCTGGGCCTTCGCGCTGATGGCCCTGGGCGGCCTGCTGCTCGGTCCGGCGGTGCAGAAGTACGCCTTCGACGCCTGGTGGACCGGCTTCCCCTTCGGCACCGACCTCACCGACAACAAGACCGCGATCGCGCTCGCCGCCTGGGCGATCGCGCTGCTCGTGGCGCGCGGCGGCCGGCGCGCCCGCGCGGCGATCGTCGCCGCCGCGCTCGTCACCCTCGCCGTCTTCGCCATCCCCCACAGCCTCTTCGGCTCCGAGCTGCGCTGGGAAGAGGCCGCCGCGAGCCGGCCGGGTTCCTGAGAACCCGGTTGCAGAGGACAGGCGCGCGCGGCTTCAGGGGCGGTCGAGGACGAGCCAGCCGGCGGCGCCGGAGCTCGCGAGGGCCGAGACCAGGGTGCGCGAAGGCGGCGGCAGGGGGGTGCCCGGGTGGGGCGCCAGGCCGCAGGCGGGATCGGGCCGCTCGAAGCCGGCGGCCGGACCGCCGGACGCGCCCGCCGCGATCAGCGCCGCGGCGGCGAGGAAGCCGCCGCCGTACTCGCCGAGCGCCCCCTTCGGGGCGTGCACCGGCGGCAGCGGCCGCTCGCCGAAGAGCCGGCGCAGCGTCCGCGCTTCGAGCGCGTCGCCGCGGCGGCTGCCGCTCGCCCCGGAGACGATCCGGTCGATCGAGCCGAGGGCCACGCCTTGCCGATCCAGGCCCTTCGCGAGCGCGGCCGCCAGGCCTTCGGCGCCGCTGCCCCAATCGTGCGCCGGTGCGGTGGCGTCGAACGCGGCGACGCGCGCCGCGACCCGGAGGCGCGGCCGCGCGCCCCTCGCCTCGGCCGCCGGGCGCGGCTCGAGCAGGAGCGCGACGGCGCCCTCCGCCGCGATCGGGCCGGTGCGGTCGCGATCGAAGGGGCGCGCCCGCTCGACTCCCGCGGCGTCGGGCCGCGCGAGCGCGTGGAACCGGTCGAGCACTGCGTGCAGGAGCGGGATCATCTCGTCGACCACCAGCACCAGCACCCGGTCGGCGCGGCCGTGCTCGAGCAGGCGCACCCCCTCGCCGAGCGCCAGCAGGTCGCTCGCCTCGCGCTGCGTGATCGCCAGGCTCGGTCCGCGCGCCTGCCAGACGAGGGCGACCTGGGAGGCGGCGGCGCTCGCCACCGATTCGGTGAACGCCGCGGGCGAGGCCTGCTCGGGCCCCAGCCGGAGGATCTGGCGCAGCAGCTGCTCGGTGACCGAGGAGGGGCCGAAGGCCGTGCCGACCACGACGGCGGTGCGCGCGTGCGCCCCGGAGTCGTCGAGGCCGGCCTCGGCGAGGGCGAGCCGGGCGGCGGCGACCGCGTAGCGTGCCGGCGGGCTCATCCGCCGGGCGAGCCGGGGCGGCACGAGCGCCGACAGGTCGAGCGAGGTCGCCAGCCGCGCCGTGCGCGCTCCGTGGCCGCGGTGATAGCCGGCGGAGCGGTCGACCTCGAGCGACGGCGCGCCGCCCGCGATGAGCGCCTCGGCGATCGCCCCCGCACCGAGGCCCGCGGGGCCCACGGCGCCCAGGCCGCTGACCACGATCCCCGGACGGGCGGTCACGCGGCCCCCCGGGCGAGGAAGAGGGCCGCGGCGTTGGCGCCGCCGAAGGCGAGATTGGTCGAGAGCGCGACGCGCGCGCGCGTGAGCGGCCGGGGCTCGCCGACGACCAGGTCGATCGCCGCCTCGGGATCGAGCGTGCCCTCGCCCGGCGTCGGGTGCAGCGCGGCCGCCTCGAGGCAGAGCAGGGTGGCCACCGCCTCGATGCCGCCGGCCGCGCCGAGGTAGTGGCCGACCGCCCCCTTGGTCGAGGTGGCCGGCAGGGTGGCGGCGCGCGCGCCGAAGATCCGCGCGACCATGCGCGCCTCGGCGGCGTCGTTGGCCGGCGTGCCGGTGCCGTGCAGATTGACGAAGTCGACCGCCTCGGGCGTGAGGCCGGCGTCGACGAGCGCCGCCTCGACCGCGCGCGCGATGCCGTCGCCCCCCGGTTCGGGGGAGGTCATGTGGTGGGCGTCGCACGAGGCGCCGACGCCGGCGAGCCAACCGACCACCGGCGCGCCGCGCCGCGCGGCGCGCGCGCGCGTCTCGAGCACCAGCACCGCGCCCCCTTCGCCGATCGACATCCCCTCGCGCTCCGCCCGGAAGGGGCGGCAGGGGCGCGGGTCGACGGCGCGCAGCGAGTTGAAGCCGGCGAAGGTCAGCCGGCAGAGCGAGTCGGCGCCGCCGACCAGGGCGAGCTCGATCTCGCCCGCGCGCAGCGCGTCGAGCGCGAGCCCGAAGGCGAGCGTCGCCGAGGCGCAGGCCGAGGCGACGGTCTCGACCGGTCCGGTGACGCCGTGGGCGCGCGCGACCGCGTCGCCGGGGCCGCAGGGCTGCTGCGCGGCGAGCAGGCCGAGGCGGGCGCGCCGCCCCGCGCGGCGGTCGAGCTCGTCGAAGAAGGTCTCGGACTCGAGCATGCCGCCGGTCGAGCTGCCGAAGAAGAGGCCGGCGGCGAGCTCGTCCAGCCGCTCGGGCAGGCGCGCCGCGGCGAGCGCCTCGGAGGCGGCGAAGAGGGCGAAGCGGTCGGCGACCGTGGTCCGGCCCGGGGCGCCCCAGGCGTCGAGCGCCAGCTCGCCGGCGACCTCGGCGGCCAAGTGGGTGCGGTAGCCGGCGGTCGGGAAGCGCTCGATCTCGCGGATCGCCGTCGCCCCGTCGAAGAGGCCCCGGCGGAAGGGCTCGAGCCCCCAGCCGAAGCCGGAGACCGCGCCGAGGCCGGTGACCGCGACCGCCTCGCCGCTCATCGGCCGGGCGCCTCGACGCGCTCGAGCTCCCCTTGCAGCCAGTCGGCGAGCGCCGCGACGCTCGCGAGCGCGCCGCCGCCCACCTGATCGCTCGGCATGGCGACGCCGAACTCCCGCTCGAGGGCGACCATCAACTCGAGCGCGTCGACCGAGTCGAGGCCGAGCTCGCCGCCGATCAGAGGCTGGCGCTCGCCGATCGACGCGGGGTCGAGGCCGTCGAGCCGCAGCTCTTCGACCACCAGCCGCTGCAGCCGGGCGACGAGCGCTGCGCGTTGCGCCGCGGCGCTCAGGCGGAGCCCTCCGCGGGGAAGCCCGCTCCCGCGTCGCGCCGCGCGATGCGGGGCGCCAGCCGGAAGCGGCGCTGGAGCCGGACCGAGAGAAAGAAGAGCTCGAGCAGCGCGCGCGTCGTGAGGCGTGGCCGCCAGACGCCGGCGAGCACCGTCACCACGGCGCGGAAGAGGGCCGGCGGCGGGCCCGGCTGGAAGAAGAGGTCGCGGAACCACGGGGTGTAGAAGGCGAGCACGAAGCGCCGGAAGACGGCGTAGCGCCGGCGCTGCACGCGGTCGAAGCCGCGGAAGGCGGCGGCGGAGAAGTCGCCGGCGCGCGCCGCCCGGTCGAGCGCGCGCGCCGCCTCGAGGCCCGACTCGAGCGCGATCGACACGCCGGTCGAGAAGACCGGGTCGAGAAAGGAGCCGGCGTCGCCGGCGAGCAGCCAGCGGTCGCCGGCGTAACGCGTCGCCCGGTAGGAGAAGTCGCGCTCGACGCGCGTGGGCCACTCTCGCCGCGCCCCGGCCATCAGCTCGGCCATCGCCGGCGTGTCGGCGAACGAGGCGGCGAGCATCCGCTCCGGATCCCCCTTCTCGAGCCGGGCGTAGAGCGCCTTCGGCAGCACGACGCCGACGCTGGTCAGCCGCTCGTCGATCGGGATGACCCAGAACCAGCCGGCATCGTGCCGCGCGACGATCCGGATGTCGCCGGCCGCGCGTCCCGCGGGGCGGGGCACGCCCGAGTAGTGGGCGTAGATCGCCACGTTGGCGAGCCCCGGCTCCTCGGCGCGCAGGCCGAGCTGGCGGGCCAGCAGGCCGCCGCGGCCGGTGGCGTCGACCAGCGCCCGCACGAGCAGCCGCTCCTCGACGCCGGGCGCCGCGGCGACGCGCAGGGCGACGTGGTCGGCCGCGAGCTCGACGCTCTCGACGCGGCAGCCTTCGCGAACCGTGGCGCCGGCCTCGCGCGCGCGGTCGAGCAGGATCTGGTCGAACTTCTCCCGGCAGACCTGGAAGGTCTGGGGCGCCAGCACCTCGGGCGAGCTGGAGAAGTCGACCGGTCGGCCGGCGCGGCCGTCGTGGGTCGTGAGCTGCGCGCCCCATTTCTCCGGGAAGCCGGCCGCCGCGACGCGCTCCGCCAGGCCGAGCTCGGCGAAGGCCTGGTTGGCGGTCGCGATCAGCGACTCGCCGATGTGGAAGCGCGGGAAGCGGTCACGCTCGGCGAGCAGGACGCGATGCCCGGCGAGCGCGAGCGCGGTCGCGGCGGCCGAGCCCGCGGGCCCGCCGCCGGCGACGGCGAAGTCGTAGTCGAAGTTCGGTCCGGTCAAGCTCGAGAGGGCGTCCGGCGCGCGAGCGTCCGGCGCGGTCGGGTGAGTATACTCGCCGCGCCCTCCGATGGCCGTCGCGACCTTCCCCGACCCGATCCTCGACGCCTTCGCCGCCGTCGTCGCGCGGCGCCCCGACGAGCCCCTGATCGCCTCGCCGGCGCGCCGCTGGAGCGCCGGCGAGCTCGACCGGGCGGCGGCCGGCCTCGCCCGGCGGCTGGCCGAGGAGTCGCTGCCGCCCGGCCGGCTGGTCGGCCTCGCCGCGCCGCCGGGTCCGGCGCTGCTCGCCGGTTACCTGGCGCTGCGCCGGCTCGCGCTGGTGCCCGTGCTCTGCGACTCCTCGGAGCCGACCCCCGACCGGCTGGCCGCGCTCGACCGGCTCGGCGTCGCGCTCTTCCTCTGGACCGGGCAGGGGTGGCCCGAGGCGACCGGCGCCTGGGTGGCGTCGCGCCGCGCGCCGGCGCGCGAGGCCGAGGTTTCGCCGACCACCGGGGCGGTCAAGCTCTCCTCCGGTTCGACCGGGCTGCCGCGCGGCATCGCGGTGCCGGCGGCGGCGCTGCTCGCCGACGACGCCCAGCTCGCCGAGTCGATGGGGCTCGCCGCCGAGGATCGCCTGCTCGCGGCGGTGCCGCTGTCGCACTCCTACGGCTTCTCGAGCCTGGTGCTGCCCGCCCTGGTCCGCGGCTCGCTGCTGGTCGTCCCCGAGGAGCGGGGGCCGTTCGCGCCGCTCGCCGCCGGCGCCGCGCTGGGCGCCACCTTCCTGCCGACGGTGCCGGCGCTGCTCGGCGCGCTCGTTCGCCTCGCCCGGCCGCCGGCCTGGCCCGCGACGGTGCGGCTGACGATCTCGGCCGGCGCGCCGCTCTCGCCGGAGACCGCGGCCGCCTTCCGCGCCCGCTACGGCCGGCCGGTGCACGTCTTCTACGGCGCGAGCGAGTGCGGCGGCATCGCCTACGACCGCGAGGGGGGGGCGGCCGAGCGGGGCACGGTGGGCGAACCGGTGGCCGGCGTCGAGATCGCCCTCGACGAGGAGAGCGGCCGCCTGATCGTCCGCTCGCCGGCGGTGGCCGACGGCTATCTGCCCGAGCCGGCGCCCGATCTCGGCGGCGGCCGCTTCCGCACCGGCGATCTCGCGCAGTGGCAGGGGCGCGAGGTCCGGCTGCTCGGCCGCGCCGACGACCTGGTGATCGTGCGCGGCAAGAACGTCAACCCGCGCGAGGTCGAAGAGGTGTTGCGCGCCCTGCCCGGAGTGTCCGACGTCTGCGTGCTCGGCGTCGACGGACCCGAGGGACCGCGCTCCCTGCTGCGCGCCGTGGTCGCCGCGCCCGGCGGCGCGGTCGGCTACCGTCGAGTGCTCGACTTCTGCCGCCCGCGGCTGGCCGAGCACAAGCTGCCCAAGAGCGTCGTCGTGGTCGACGAGCTGCCGCGCACCGAGCGGGGCAAGCTCGACCGCTCGGCGCTCGCGGCCCTGGTGGACTCGGCGTGAGTGGCGGCGCGCCGGCCGGCGGGCCGCTCGCCCCGCGCTACGACGTGGTGGTCCTCGGGGGCGCCTTCTCGGGCGCCGCCACGGCGCTGCTGCTGCGCCGCGAAGCGCCCGAGCTCTCGGTCCTGATCCTCGAGAAGAGCCGGGAGTTCGACGCCAAGGTCGGCGAGGCGACCACCGAGATGTCGGCGATGTTCCTCACGCGCCGGCTGGCGCTCTGGCAGCACCTCGAGCTCGACCATCTCCCGAAGGAGGGGCTGCGCTACTGGTTCGCCGACGAGCGGGTCGCCCACCACCACGAGGCGACCGAATGCGGCGGCTTCGTGCGCAGCGCCGTCCCCTCCTTTCAACTGCGCCGCGACCGGCTCGACCAGCACGTCCTCGATCAGGCGGTGGCGGCCGGCGCACAGCTGCTGCGGCCGGCGCGGGCGCGCGACGCCGAGCTCGGCCGCTTCGACCACCGGGTGACGTTCGAGCAGGGCAGCCGAATCTCGGAGGTGCGCTGCCGCTGGGTGATCGACGCCACCGGACGCGCCAACTTCCTCGGTCGGCGCCTCGGGCTGATGGAGAAGAACGAGGCCCATCCGACGGCGGCGATGTGGGCGCGCTGGAAGGGCGTGAAGTCGATCGACGACCTGGCGGCGCGCGGCCCGGTCGAGTTCGCCCGGCGCAACCTGTCGTCGCGCCGGCTGGGCACCAACCATTACATGCGGCGCGGCTCCTGGACCTGGCTCATCCCGCTCGGCAACGGCGAGACTTCGATCGGCGTGGTCTTCGACCGGCGGCTGCTCGACCTCGCGGAGCGGCGCGACAGGGAGGCCGCCTACCTCGAGTTCCTCCACCAGCTCGCTCCCTGCCCGGAGCTGCTCGAGGGGGCCGAGATGCGGCGCGAGGACTTCCGCTTCTACTCGCACCTCCCCTACGTCGCCCGCCAGTACATGGGCGAGGGGTGGGCGCTGGTCGGCGACGCCGCCGCCTTCCTCGACCCCTACTACTCCCCCGGGCTCGACCACTGCGCCTTCTCGGTCGAGGCGACGGTCGAGATCGTGAAGGCCGAAGCGAAGGGGGAGGCGATCGCCGAGCGCGTCGCCGAGCACAACGCCACCTTCCTGCGCTCCTATCGACGCTTCTTCGAGGCGGTCTACCTCGACAAGTACTTCTACATGGGGGAGGCCGACCTGCTCGCCGCCTCCTTCCTGCTCGACACGGCGCAGTACTACATCTTCGTGGTGATCCCCGCCTACCGCTTCTACGGACGCTTCCACTGGGAGCCGGTGCTCGGGCCGAAGCCGGCCTTCTTCAACTACCACCTGATGCGCCTCTACAACCGGCGCTTCAAGGCGCTCGCCGAGCTGCGCCGCGCGGTCGGCGAGGAGGGCAGGCGCAACCGGGGGCGTCGCATCCCGGCCTACTACGCCCTCGACTCGGCCCCCTACCGCATGGCGCTGCGCGGCGTGAAGCTCTGGCTCCTCGCCGAGCTCGACGGCCTGCGGCTGCTCGCCAAACGGGCGCTCCGGCGAGGAGCCGCCGCGACGGCTCCGGCCTCCGGCCGTCCGGCCGCCGATGCCGAGAAGGGGTGACCGGCGTGGGCGTGAGGCCCGATCCACGCCTCGGCACGCTGCTCGATCAGCGCTACCGGATCCTCGAGCGGCTCGGCGAGGGGGGCGCGGGGGTGGTCTACCGCGCCCGCCACGAGGCGATGGAGCGGCAGGTCGCGATCAAGGTGCTGCACGCCGAGCTGCTCGCGGGCGGCGGCGCGCCGTTCGAGCGCTTCCGCCGCGAGGCGCGCGCCGCCGGCGCGCTGTCGCACGCCCACGTCGTCACCATCCACGACTTCGGCCGCAGCGCCGAGGGCGAGGCCTTCCTGGTCATGGAGTACTGCGAGGGGGGGAGCCTCGCCGACCGCTTGGCGCGCGAGGGCCCGCTGCCGCCGCGCGAGGCCGTGCGCCTGCTCGGCGAGGTGGCGGCGGCGATCGACGCGGCGCACGCGGCCGGGATCGTTCACCGGGACTTGAAGCCGGCCAACATCCTCTTCGCCGGCGGCCGCGCGCGGGTCGCCGACTTCGGCCTCGCGCGCCTCGTCGCCGGCGAGGATCCGCAGCTGACCGGCGCCCGGGCGATCGGCTCGCCGCTCTACATGAGCCCGGAGCAGTGCCAAGGGCTGCCGGCCGGACCGGCCTCGGACGTCTACAGCCTCGGCGCGGTCGCCTACGAGCTGCTGACCGGCGCGCCCCCCTTCCGGGGGGAGAGCGTCCAGGCGCTGCTGCTGGCGCACCTGACGCGCGAGCCCGAGGATCCCCGGCGCTCGGCGCCCGGCCTGCCGGAGCGCGCGGCGCGCGCGCTGCTCGCCGCGCTCGCCAAGGAGCCGGCGCAGCGCCCGGCGCGCGCGGGCGACCTGGCGCGCGAGCTCGCCGAGGCCTTCGTCGAAGCGGACGGACGGACCTCCGACGGCTGGCGCCCCGTCGCTCCCCCGGTCCCGTCGGTCGGGCGAGCGGGGCGCGAGCGCTCTGGTAGCGCCGCCGCCGAGCCGATCGGACGGGAGCGCGAGCTCGCGGAGCTGGCCGCGCTGGCGGCGCGCGCCGCGCGGGGAGAGGGATGCCTGGTCACCGTCGCCGGCGAGCCGGGCACCGGCAAGTCGACGCTGGTTGCGAGCTTCCTCGCGCGGGCGCGCGCCCGCCACCCGGAGGCCTGGGTGGCCCTCGGTCGTGCCGCCGAGCACTTCGCTTCGGCCGAGCCCTTTTCCCCCTTCCTCGACGCGCTGGGCGGCCTGCTCTCGGGTCCGGGACGCGCCGAGCTGGCGCCGGCGATCGAGACGCTGGCGCCGACCTGGGCCGCGCACTTTCCGGCCTGGGTCGGCAGCGGGGCGCGCGAAGAGGCGCTCGGCGGGCTGCGCAGCCGCGACCGGATGCCGCGCGAGCTGCTGGCGCTGATCGAGAGGCTGGGAGAGGAGCGGCCGCTGATCCTCGCCCTCGAGGACCTGCACTGGGCCGATCCGGCGAGCGTCGACCTGCTCGCCTTCCTGGCGCCGCGGCTCGACGCGCTGCCGCTCCTGCTGGTCGCCACCTATCGGCCGGCCGACGTCGAGATCGAGCGGCACCCGCTGCGCGGCCTGCTGCGCCACCTCGCGCAGGGGAGCCTGCCCTGGACCGAGATCGTGCCGCCGCCGCTCGGCGCGGCCGAGACCGAGGCGCTCCTGGCGCGCGAGCTCGGTCTCGCGCCACCCGCCGAGCTGGTCGAGCTGGTGCTGCGCCGCACCGAGGGGAATCCGCTCTTCCTGCTCTCGGTGCTCAACCATCTGCTGCAGAGCGGCACGCTGGTGCGCCGCGAGGGGCAGCTGCTGCTCCTGCGCTCGCTGCCGTCGATCGAGCGGACGCTGCCCGACGGGATCGCGGCGGTGATCCGCTCGAAAGTCGACCGGCTCGAGCCCGAGGACCGGCGGCTGCTCGAGGCGGCGAGCGTGATCGGCGAGAGCTTCCCCGCCGCGCTGGTGGCGGCGCTGGCGGAGACCGAAGAGGTCGACGTCGAGGAGGCGCTGCGACGTCTCGATGCGCGCTACCGACTGGTCACCGCCGACGGCGCGGTCGAGCTGCCCGACGGCAGCGCCTCGCCGCGCTATCGCTTCGCCCACTCTCTCTATCAGCACGCCTTCTACGACGAGCTGGCGTCCAAGCGGCGCGAGCTCTGGCACCGGCGCGCCGCCGAGGAGCTCGAACGCCGTTTTGCCGGCCAGCCGGGCGCCGCGCTCGGTCAGCTCGCCGTGCACTGGGAGCGTGGGCGCGAGCCGCGGCGGGCGATCGAGAAGAACCTCGAGGCGGCCGACGTCGCGGCCTGGCGCAATCCGAAGACCGCGCGCCCGCACCTCGAGAAGGCGCTCGAGCTCGCCGGCCGGCTGCCCGACCCGGAGGCGCGCGCGGCGCGCGCCCGCCTGCTGGTGCGGCTCGGCCGCCACGACGCCGAGACGGCGGAGTTCGTCGGCGACGTGGCGCTCTACGACCGGGCCGAAGCGGCGGTCTCCGAGGCGCTGGCGCTCGAGCCGGGCTCGGTCGAAGCGCGCACGATCCTCGGCCTCATCCACCTCGAGCGGGGGGAGAACGAGCGCGCTTTCGTCGACTTCGCGCGCTCGTTGGCGCTCGAGCCCGCGCACGCGCCCGCCTGGGACGGCCTCTCCTACCTGTTCAAGAACACTGGCTTCTGGCGCGAGGCGCTCGCCGCGCAGGAGCGCGCGGCGCGTCACGACGGAGTCTTCGCGCACTCGATCCGGCGCCTGTCGGTGCTCATCTACCTCGACCGCTTCGACGAGGCGGTGGCCGAGGCCGAGGCACTGGTGGCCCGCCGTCCGCGCTTCGCCCACTACCACTACTGGCGCGGCATCGCCGCCTTCTACGCCGGCGACCGGCACACCGCGCGCCGCTGGATCGAGGCGGGCCACGCGCTCGACCCCGGCGACCCGATCGCCCAGGGGGTGCTCGCCTTCGCGCTCGCCTGGGAGGGGGAGCGGGAGCGCGCGCGCGAGCTGCTCGCGACCGCCGAACCGGGGGCAGCGGCCGACGGCACGTTCACCTATTGGATCGCCAAGGTCCACGCCCTGCTCGGCGATCCCGAGCGCGCGCTCGAGTGGATCGGCCGCGCGGTCGCCCTGGGCTACTGGGACGCGCCCTGGATGCGCAAGGACTTCGCGGTGCGCTCGCTCGACGCCCTGCCGGCCTTCGCCCGCCTGCTCGAGGAGGCCGAAGCGCGCCGTGCCGCGCTGGCCCGCCGCGCCCGCGCCGAGGCGAGCCCCGAGCTGGCCCGCGCGCTCGGGCTCTGAGCCCCGATCGAGCCACGGGCCCGGACGCTGGCAGGAGAGGGTGCTCGGCGCGCCGATGTCCGGGATCTGTTCGGCTGGCGTCGGTCGTTGGCGGGCCAGGCTCTCGAAGAGGCCGCCGCTCTCCCGTTCAGGGTCGAGGCGGCAGCTGGTAGGGGCGCAGGTCCGTCCGAGAGAAGTGCTCGCCCTGGAAGAGCAGTGGCTCGCCCAGCACGTGGGCGAGCGCGTAGGTGAAGCAGTCGCCGGTGTTGAGCGCTGCCCGATGGCGCCCCTTGCCGTAGCGGCCGAAGGCGGAGCGCGCGACCCGGGCCTGCTCGACGTCGACGGGCACGAGCTCGATTCCGGCCCTCTCGATGAACAGGTCCAGATCGCGCACACCCTCCGCGCCGTAGCGGGTCTCGAGGACGATCGAGACTTCGACGAAGGTGGCGACCGACATCCGCCGCGAGTCGGCGGCTTCGATGGCCTCGTTGAGCCGGCGCCGCTCGGGCTCGTCCAGGAGGATCGCGAGCAGCGCCGACGTGTCGATGACCATCAGCCGGGCAGCCCGTTGTCGTCGTAGCCGAGAATCTCCTCGGCGCTCCTGGGGTCGCGCACCGGTAGACGAGCGCAATGCCGGGCGATCTCGTCCAGATCGTCGGCCAGGCGTCGTCCGGCGCGCTCGCGCCGGAGCCGAGCGAGGCGATCCTGGAGAGCGCGCGTGACCGCCTGCGTCTTGGTTTCCCCGGCCAGCTTGGCCACGGCCTCCGCCAGCCTCTCGGTCTCGGGATTGCGAATGTTCAGCGGCTATGATTCCCCACGCACAGATCGTTGTCTACACAGTAGCACAACGGCAGTCGTAAGGGTTGGCCTCGAAGGGTCCGCGTTCGGGCGAAGGGATGGCCTACCTTCCTGGGCTCGCCC
This sequence comes from Acidobacteriota bacterium, assembly GCA_011525905.1. Classification (GTDB taxonomy): domain Bacteria; phylum Acidobacteriota; class Thermoanaerobaculia; order Multivoradales; family JAGPDF01; genus JACTMI01. The sequence goes on along the minus strand of WYBK01000196.1, from coordinate 1,236 downwards.
ACGATCCGCAACAGGGTCCTATGCTCACTCCAGCGAGGAAGTTCGTCGGTTGGGAGAAAGGGGGATGCTACCCGTCACAACTCGGGCAATCTCACCTGCAGCAAGTTCAAGAGTCTCCCTTGCGGGAGTGAGCTCGGGAATCGAGTAAGACAGCGTCGCACGACCCGGTTCCACGTCATACCAGATGGCGTAGAGGCGGTCGGTCGCAGGTGCCACTACGTCGGGAGGTAAGGACCTCCCGCCGTGATAGAGAGCCAGCGGGACTGGGCTTGTTTCGATCTCTCGCTGCGGGCGAGCGAGCTGAATCTGCACCACGACGTCGCTTCGAGTCGTCGGTCGTCGAAGCGTTGGCGAGACCATCGCCTGCGCGAGAACGTTGAATGGTCGCGAAAGAGCCAAGTAGGATCTGGAGCGGGAGTCCCAGATTGCAGCCACGGCTCTGCCCTCCGGCATGAGAATGCCATTCTGAGCCTCTCGGATGGGGACCCTTCTCGTCATCTCGTATTGAAGGAAGCGATGAGGCTTCGCTTGAGAAACCGCGAGGAGGCGAAGTTCGGCTTCGGGCGAGACCCCGCCAGTCGGAGGGAGGGCCACCAGACCGCCCGGTACCACGGGAATCCCGATGACTATTCCGCGATCTACGAAGGGAGCTCTGTTGTACAGCAACAGGGCAGAGCCGGGTGAGACCTCGTGAGTTTCGGGAAACTCCGCCCAGAATCGATAAACGCCTCGCGGCGGCGCGACCCACTCGCCGCAGGGATAGATGTAGTCGACATCTGGCCTCGAATGAAGAGTGAGGTGGCACCTCCCCCCCCATGGTGCGAGCGCACCGACGCCTTCGCGCTCCACGATCATGCCGAGTCCTGCGATGCCGTTGACGTTCCCTCCGGATGGATCGAGGAACCGGGGCGCGGGCAGGTCCTGCCCGCTCCTAATATCCGCGGCCGGTGGGACGCCGAGAAGGGAAGCGACTAGCCCGAGACTAGAAGCCGCCTTCGCCCACAAGGCCCGAACCGCCGCTGCACCACTCGCATGTCTGGGATTCGCCGCAGACATCGCCGGCTTCGAAATAGAAGCAGCAATAGTCCGGGGGCGCTTGGCCGCCGCCTCCGCAATACCAGCCCGAGAACCACTCGCACCAAGCACCGCAGAAGACGCCGGGTACCCAAGGGCCGCGCTGCGCCAACCCCCCAACCGCTATTGCTGCTTGAAGGGCGAGTAGGCCCAGGACCCTAG
>WYBK01000195.1 GCA_011525905.1 Acidobacteriota bacterium | reverse complement strand
GGAGACGTCCTGATCCTCGATCTGGACGGCAAGCTCAACATCGAGAGCGGCTCGGCCGCGCACGACGCCATCCTCGCGGCGCTCGAAGGCGGCGAGAAGAAGATCCTGCTCGACATGGCCGGGGTCACCGCCCTCGACTCCTCGGGAGTCGGCGACCTGATGGCCTCCTACGCCTCGGCCGCCAAGCGGGGGGCGGCGATCAAGGTGTTGAAGCTCGCGCCGCGGGTCGGCGACGTGCTGCGCATCACCCGGCTGATCGGCTTCTTCGAGATCTACGAAGACGAGAACGAGGCGCTGCGCTCGTTCGGCTGAGCGCAACGCCCCGTCCGGGATCGCCGAGGGCGGCTACTTGCGCGGCGCCTTGACCGGGTCCGGCGGCCGCGCGGGGAGCTTCCTCGGCTCGCGCTCCATCGCCGCCAGCACCTCGGCGATCGCGCGGTCGAGCTGCGGATCGCGGCCGGCGATCACCGACGCCGGGTCGTTGTCGACCTCGATGTCGGGGTCGACGCCGTGCCCCTCGATGATGTAGCTGCCGTCGACGTCGTTGGTCGCCTGCTGCGGCACGTAGACCGTGCCGCCGTCGACCAGCGGGCCGGTGCCCGAGATCCCGACCACCCCGCCCCACGAGCGCTTGCCGATGAGCGGGCCCAACCCCGCCTTCTTGAAGCGCGCCGGGAAGATGTCGCCGTCCGAGGCCGAGGTCTGGTCGAGCAGGCAGACCAGATGGCCGTGGAAGACGGTGTAGGGGTAGGTCAGCGGGTGGTCGCTGGCGTAGCCGAAGCGGGTGCCGAGCAGCTTGCTGTCGAGCCGCTCGATCACCCACTGCGAGATGTTGCCGCCGCCGTTCGAGCGGACGTCGACCACCATCCCCTCCTTGCGCAGCTGCGGGTAGAACCACTTGACGAACTCGTAGGCGCCGTTGCCCCCCATGTCGGGCAGGTGCAGGTAGCCGACCCGGCCGCCGCTCTTCTCGGCGACGTAGCGCCGGTTGCGCTCCACCCAGGCGAGGTAGAGGAGGTTCCCCTCGTCGTCGATCGGGCGATAGGTGACCTCGCGGGCGCCCTCCCGGCTCGGCTTCGAGTTGAGCGTGAGCGTCACCGGGTCGCTCTTGTGACGCAGCAGCCGGTAGGGGTTGTCGCCCGCCGCGAGCTCCTCGCCGTCGATCGCCAGCACGTAGTCGCCGACGCGCGCGTCGACGCCCACCTCGGAGAGCGGCGCCCGGTACTTCGGCTCGGCGTTGTCGCCGCCGAAGATCGCCGCGATCCGGTAGCGGCCGGCGGCCGCGTCGAGCTCGAAGCGCGCGCCCGGCAGCCCGACCTTCGGCCGTGCGGGCAAGTCGAAGTCGCCCCCCTCGATGTAGGCGTGGCCGACCGAGAGCTCGGCGATCATCTCGCCGATCAGGTAGTTCAGGTCCGAGCGGTGCGCGACGTGCGGCAACCAGCGGCGGTAGCGCTCGCCGATCGCCTGCCAGTCGTAGCCGTGCATGTTGTCGACGTAGAAGAAGTCGCGGTAGCGCCGCCAGACCTCGTCGAAGATCTCGCGCCACTCCTCGACCGGCACCCGGTCGACCTCGAGGCCGGCGGTCGAGACGCTCTTCTTCTCGCCCCCCTTGGGCTTGACCTCGTAGAGGTTGTAGGCGCTGCCCTGGCGGACCAGGACCTTGGCGCCGTCGGCGGAGAGCACCCAGCCCTGGACGTCCTCGACGAGCGTCGAGGCCTCGCGCTTCTCGAAGTCGAACAGCTCGAGCCGGGGCTTGGCGTAGCTCTGCCGGCCGTAGAAGAAGGCGCCGACCACCTGGTAGACGAGACCGGTCTTGGTGGCGCCGAGCGAGGTCAGGTTGTCGGCCTCGATCGGCACGCGCGCGACCCGCCCGGCGAGGCCCTCGAAGTCGATCGCGACCGGCTTCGGCGCGCTCTTCTCCGTCTCCTCCTTGGCCGGCTTCTTGCCCTTCTCGTCCTTCGCGGCGTCCTTCTCGCCCTTCTCCTCCTTCTTCTCGCCGTCGAGCTCGACCTCGTCGCTCTCGGGCGGGAAGGGGTGGGCGACGTCCGCGCGCAGCGCCAGGGCGAAGACGCCGGTCATCCGGTTGCCGGCGAAGTTCCACTCGACCTGCGAGATCTGCGGCGCGTAGTCGCGCTCGGAGAGGTAGTAGAGGTAGTCGCCGTCGGGATCCCAGGCCGGCTGGTATTCGTCGAAGGTCTCGTCGGTCGCGCGGTGCAGGGCCCCGTCCTCGGCCGACCAGATCCGGATCGAGCGGGTGCGGTTGGGGTCGGTCAGCGAGAAGGCGAGATGCTTGCCGTCGGGCGACCAGGCGTAGTCGAAGATCCCGCCGTACTCGTCGTCGGCGACCTCGGTGAGCTTCTTGCTCGCGACCTCGAGGACGTAGAGCTTGCCGTTGTGGTCGGAGAAGGCGAGGCGGGCGCCGTCGGCCGACCAGGCGGGCGCGTTGAGCATCGCCGTGAGCCCCGAGGTCAGCGCTCTCGGCTCCCCCTTGCCCAGCTGGTCGACGACGTAGACCTGGTCCTCGCCGGTGGCGTCGGAGACGTAGGCGATCGACTTGCCGTCGGGCGACCAGCGCGCGTGCTTGTCGTGGGCGCCCGAGGAGTTGGTCAGGTTGCGCGTCGGGCCCTTCTCGACCGGCGCGGTGAAGAGGTCGCCGCGCGCCACGAAGAGCGCGCGCTCGCCCTTCGGCGCGAGCTCGAAGTCCTCGATCTGGTCGGCGGCCGAGACGCGCGACGGGCGGCGGTAGACGCCGTCGTCGGGCACGACGATCGGCAGCCGGCGCGACGCGCCGGCGGCGAGGTCGTGGAGCGCGAGCTCGCCGTCGATCTCGTAGACCACCTGGCTGGCGCCGTCGGAGCTCGCCCAGCGCACGTCCCAGGTGGTCTCGTGGGTGAGCTGGCGGGTCTGCTTCGTCGCGAGGTCGTAGCGGTAGAGGTTGAGCACGTCGTCGCGGTCGGAGACGAAGACGATCGCGCCGGCGACCCACATCGGGTCGCGCTCGGTGCGCAGTGAGTGCGAGACCGGCTCGACCGCGTGGCTCGCCAGGTCGAACAGGTAGAGGTCCTGCGCCCAGCCTCCCTCGTAGCGCTTCCAGGCGCGGAAGTCGCGGAAGAGCGGCGAGTAGACCAGGCGCGCGCCGTCGGGCGCGAAGTCGCCCGCGCCGGCGGTCGGCATCGGCAGCATGGTCGGCAGGCCGCCGGCGACGGGGACGGTGTAGAGCGCCGTCAGCGTCCGGCCGCCGTCGGCGTCGCGCAGCGAGCGGAAGAGCACGCTCGCGCCGTCCGGCGTCCAGCCGTAGACCTGGTGGTCGTAGCCCCAGCGGGGGGTCAGCGGCCCCTGCGCCGGGTAGTAGGTGAGCTGCTTCGGCTCGCCGCCGGTGGCCTCGACGACGTAGACCTGCTCGTCGCCGTCGTACTGGCCGGTGAAGGCGACGAAGCGGCCGTCGGGCGAGAACTTGGCGAACAGCTCGAGGCCGGGGTGGGCGGTCAGCCGGGTGGCGAGGCCGCCCGCGGTCGAGGCCGTCCAGAGGTCGCCGGCGTAGGTGAAGACCACGCGATCGCCGTGGACGTCGGGGAAGCGGAGCAGCTTGGTCGGAGAAGCGTCGGGCGGCGCGGCGAGCGCGGGCAGCGCGGTCGCGAGCGCGAGCACCGGGGCGAGGATTCTGCGCATGCGGTGGGTCTCCTCGGAAGTGAAGGAACGGCTACGGCCAGGAGGCGCGCCGGGACCGGCGCGTCGCCCCAGGATAGCGCATCGCGGAGGCTCGATCAGGGGGTCGCGGGGGGCTTTTCGGGCAGCACGAGGACGACGTCCTCGGGGGAGACCATGCCGAGGTCCTCGCGCGCCAGCCGGTCGAGGGTGACCGGGTCGTCGCGCAGCCGTTCGATCCGGCGCTCGAGGGCGCGGATCCGCTCCTCGCGCGCCACCACCTCGCGGGCGAGCTCGCGCTCGCGCTCGCGCGCCCCCTCGAGCTCGCGCCAGCCGGCGAGCGCCGCGGTGGCGAGCACGAGCAGCAGGAAGACGACCACCGCCGACAGCAGCGAGCGGAGCGGTCTCGGCCGGGCCGAGGCGGCCTGGTAGGCGACGGTCAAGCGCTGAAGCGCGGGAAGGCGGCGCGGCCCGGATAGGCCGCGACGCCCACGAGCTCCTCCTCGATGCGCAACAGCCGGTTGTACTTGGCGACGCGGTCGCTGCGGCAGGGGGCGCCGGTCTTGATCTGCCCGGCGCGCGTCGCCACCGCGAGGTCGGCGATGGTGGTGTCCTCGGTCTCGCCCGAGCGGTGCGAGATGACGTTGGCGTAGCCGCTCGACTTGGCCAGCTCGACGGCGGCGAGCGTCTCGGTGAGCGTGCCGATCTGGTTGACCTTGACCAGCAGGGCGTTGGCGATGCCGCGCCGAATCCCCTCGCCGAGGATCTCCGGATTGGTGACGAACAGGTCGTCGCCGACCAGCTGCACCCGGGCGCCGAGCCTGCGCGTGAGCAGCTCCCAGCCCTGCCAGTCGCCCTCCGCCAGGCCGTCCTCGATCGACACCAGCGGGTAGGCGGCGCACCACTCTTCGTAGAGGTCGACCAGATCCGCGGCGGCGAGCCCCTCGCGCCCCTCGCCGGCCAGCGCGTAGCGAAAGCCGTCGCCCCCCTCGGCGCCGAGCTCGGAAGCGGCCACGTCGAGCGCCAGCGCGATCTCCTCGCCCGGCCGGTAGCCGGCCTTCTCGATCGCCGCGGTCAGCAGGTCGAGCGCCTCGCGGTTGCTGGCGAGGTTCGGCGCGAAGCCCCCCTCGTCGCCGACCGCGGTCACCAGCCCCTGCTGCTTGAGGACGCCCTTCAGGTGATGGTAGACCTCGACGCCGGCGCGCAGCGCCTCGGCGAAACGGTCGAAGCCGACCGGCACCAGCATGAACTCCTGGATGTCGACCGAATTGTCGGCGTGCGCGCCGCCGTTGAGCACGTTGAGCATCGGCACCGGCAGCAGGGTCGCGCCCGGCCCGCCCAGGTAGGCGTAGAGCGGCAGGCCGGCCGCCGCTGCCGCGGCCTTGGCCACGGCCAGCGAGACGCCGAGGATGGCGTTGGCGCCGAGCCGCTCCTTGTTCTTGGTGCCGTCGAGGTCGATCAGCGTCCGGTCGATCAGGGCCTGGTCGCGCGCGTCCATCTCCTCGAGCTCGGGCGCGATCTCCTCCTCGACGAAGTCGACGGCGCGCGTCACCCCCTTGCCGAGGTAGCGCCCGCCGCCGTCGCGCAGCTCGATCGCCTCGCGGCTGCCGGTCGAGGCGCCGGAGGGCACCAGGGCCGTGCCGACCGCCCCTCCTTCGAGCAGGCAGTCGACCTCGACGGTCGGGTTGCCGCGCGAGTCGAGCACCTCGCGCGCGACGATCTCCTCGATCGAGAACATGTCCCCTCCTCGCGGCGGCGCCGCCGCCCGAACGCCGAGGATAGCGCAGAAAATCCATGTCTTCAATCACTTACGTGAGTCGACCGGAACCTGCCCGGTCTGCCTCGGCTGTGGCAAGATCCGCCGGAAGTTCCGGAGGCGCGCGATGACGACGGCGTTCGGCCTGACGACTGGCCCCGCGACCCTGCTCGCGCTCGCCGACGGCGGTCCGCTGGCGCTCGGCGCGCGGCTGCCGGTCTGGAGCCTGCTCCCCTTCGCCGCGCTCCTCTGGTCGATCGCCGTGCTGCCTCTCGTGGTGCCCCGCTGGTGGCACTCGCACCGCAACAAGGGGATCGTCGCCGCCGCGCTCGCGCTCCCCTTCGCGGCCTGGTTCGTCGCCTCCTACGGCCCCGCGGCGGCGCGCGAGCTCGGCCATGCGCTGCTCGACTACCTCTCCTTCATCGCCCTGCTCGGCGCGCTCTTCGTCATCTCGGGCGGCATCCTGGTGCGCGGCTCGCTCGCCGGCACGCCGTTGTCGAACAGCGTCCTGCTCGGGCTGGGCGCCCTGCTCGCCAACCTGATCGGCACCACCGGCGCCTCGATGGCGCTGATCCGGCCGCTGCTGCGCGCCAACGAGGAGCGCAAGCAGCGCACTCACGTCGTCATCTTCTTCATCTTCGTTGTTTCGAACTGCGGCGGCCTGCTGACGCCGCTCGGCGACCCGCCGCTCTTCCTCGGCTTCCTGAAGGGCGTGCCGTTCGACTGGACGCTGCGCCTCTGGCGGGAGTGGCTGTTCGTCAACGGCACGCTGATCGCGATCTTCAACGTGCTCGACCAGTACCTGCTCAACCTCGAGGCACGCAGCAGCCCGAGGGGCCTGCTCGGCGAGGTGATGGAGCACGCGCCGCTGCGCATCGAGGGGGGGCGCAACCTCTTCTTCCTCGCCGGCATCGTGCTGGTCATCGTCGGCAAGGGCAACCAGTGGTTCACCCACCCCGCGCCCTGGCCCTTCGGCGTGCAGGAGGGGCTGATGGGGCTGCTCGCGTTCGCCGCCTATCGCGCCACGTCGCCGGCGACCCGCGCGGCGAACCGCTTCGGCTTCGCTCCGATCGTCGAGGTGGCGGTGCTGTTCGCCGGCATCTTCGTCACCATGGTCGCGCCGCTCCTGGTGCTCAACGCCCACGGCGCGAGCCTCGGGCTCGCCCACCCCTGGCAGTATTTCTGGGCGACCGGCTTCCTCTCCTCGTTCCTCGACAACGCCCCGACCTACCTGACCTTCGCCGCCGCGGCGGCCGGGCAGCTCGGAGTGTCGGTCGAGAACGGCCGCTACCTGGGCGCGATGCTGGCGCGCGCGCCGGAGGCCGCCGATCTGCTCGCGGCGATCTCCTGCGGCGCCGTCTTCATGGGCGCGAACACCTACATCGGCAACGGCCCGAACTTCATGGTCAAGGCGATCGCCGAGGAGCACGGCGTCGAGATGCCGAGCTTCTTCGGCTACTTCGGCTGGGCGCTCGCGTTGCTCGTCCCGCTCTTCTTCGCCGTGACCTTCCTCTTCTTCGTCTGAGCCGGCCGGTGCGCGGCGGGGCGCCGCGGCCCGCGACCTTGACCGTGCGCGCCGCGCTGTGGCATCGTACGAGGCCCGGCGGGAGACCGCCGGGCCCTCGACGCGGGGTGGAGCAGTCAGGTAGCTCGTTGGGCTCATAACCCAAAGGTCGGGGGTTCAAATCCCCCCCCCGCAACCAGCTTTTCCGACCCTCCCCCGGGAACCCCGGGCGGAGGGTTTTCTCTTGGGCGGCACGTTCCGGTCAGCGCGCGCCCGG
>WYBK01000002.1 GCA_011525905.1 Acidobacteriota bacterium | reverse complement strand
TTGGAACGGCGCCCACGACGCGAGCTGTCGAGGTGCGAGTCCGCGCCTCGACGGGGCCAGCCTCGAGAACGCAGTTCGTCAGCGTGCTTGCCCTCGGCAAGAGCGTCGAGGGGTCGAGCACTCGCTTCACGCTGCTTCGGACGCTGCGACTGGAGCACGGGTTTCGAACAATCCAGATGCCAACGGGTAAGACTGTCGCTGTCCTCTGGCAGCAAGGGGAGCAAGGAGTTCTCGGAGTCTCGCGGCCTTTGACCTTGGCGCCAGGGGCCCCATCGGCCCTCGAGGTCGAGCCCCCAGCGCAGGACCGCAGCTTCCTCGTCTTGCGAGCGCGCCGGGGTGAAGAGATCGCACGAAGCGTCGAGGAGTTGGACGAGCGAATCACTCTCTACCGAGACGATGAAGCACTGGTGCCAGCCGAGGTCGCCTCCGACGCCGATACGGTCTTCGCGTTCTGGTACGACTTGAAGCCGGGCAATGCCGACCTGGAGATCGAGTGGCGAGGCCGCTACCTCGATAGGGCGGTCGAGCTTCGAGCCGGCGACACAGCCGCGGTTGATGCTCGACTCGGCCCGCGCCCCTCCTTGACGATCGAGCTCGCACTGCCGAGCGCACTGAGAAGTAAAGCGCTCCGGCTCGAGATTCGGTCCGAGGCCACGGGCAGGCTGGTCCTGGCCGAAGCGCTTCGTCCGGGATCGAGTCGACGCATTCTGAGCTCGGTTCCAGCGAGCTCGCTCGTCGTCACGCTCGTCACTCCCTACGGCCCTGTGTCGCGAAGCATCGACCTGACGAACGGCCAGGATGGCTACGTCCTGATCGAGCCCGCGCTGACCACGATCTTCGGAGTCGTACAGCGGGACGGCGAGCCACATCCAGCGACCGTGCGATTCACGACGATCGGGGGCGACCCCATCGTTGCCGAGACGGACGAGGCCTGCCGCTACGAAGTCGTGGCGCTCGAGCCGCTGATGGCGGTCACCGTGGAGCTTACGGGAGTCGAGCAGGCAGGGTGGAGCGACTTCTTCCCGGCCCCACTCGCCGAGACAACCGAGCTGAACTTCGATCTGCCTGGAGCCGACAACCAGGTCCGGGTGCTCGACCAGTCGACTCGAGAGGGAATCGGCGGAGCACAGGTGGTCTATCGAAACCGCTTCTCGCCGGCCCAGGGAGAGTCCGGAGATGCGCCGGAGGCTCTTTCGGGCCCAACGCAGCGAGCCATCGCGCAGATTGTGGTCACCGGAGAGGATGGAGTTGCCCATCTCCCTCCACTCCGAGAGGGGTACCTGGAGGTTCGAGCCTCTGCCGAGGGCTATCAGAGCCTACGTGAGGCGGTTCGCGTGCCAGTTCTCGATCCGTCCGATGCGATCGCTCTGGAGATCTCGCTCGTGAAGGCAGAGGGTAGCGGGCGATTGAAAGTCCTGTTGCCGTCGGGCGAGCCGGCTGCTGGCGCTGAGTTCCAGCTCTTGGAGGCGCTTCAGTCCGCACATCCGACGATTGCAGGGCGACTCGATGCGGGAGGGGCGGCGTCGCTCCCAAGGGGTTGGCGAGGCGGCGTCGTGCTCGTGAGGCACACTGCAGCGGGTAGCGTGGCGCAGTCGAGGGTGCCGTCGGAGGACTCGGAGGAGGTCGTCGTGCAGCTGCCCCCTCGCTCTCCGTATCCGCTCCGTATCCGAGTCGCCGCCGGAGGCGCGGGGGATCCTCTGGCTTTGGAGAGGCTTGCGGTCGCGACCGATGCCGGCTACGTTGCTGGAGGGCCGCTTCGCTGGCTCTTCGGTCCGCGGAACGAGGTGGGTGGGCTCATCTCCCTGTCGAACTTGCCCGCTGGTCCTGTTCGACTCGTCGCCTGGGGGGCGGCGCGCCAGGCCGAAGGGCTCGCGGGGGCCTTGGGTGACTTGGCGATCGACGTGCCATGGCCCTGGCCTCAGGCGGTCGAAGCGACGCCGATCGAGTGATTGCGGCTCACCCTTGCGACCTCTCTTGGCTGCGGCGGCCCGCTCAGGGGCAGACGGGGAAGGCGTTGACGTCCTGGATCGGCTGGAAGGGGGTCTGCTGCGGGTTGACCGCCTGCCAGACCAGGCCGCTCTCGCTGTCGCGCACGGTGATGCGGGTCTCGACGTCGGTCAGACCGCCGGCGTAGACCCAGTAGCTGCCGTTGACGCCGCAGCCGTCGAGCACCTTGACAACCATCTCGACGTTGGCCGGGTCGAAGAACCAGAAGTAACCGGTGTCGGAGGTCAGCGGGATCGCCTGGCCGTCGCCGCTGGCCCCCTGGAAGGTCTCCCACTCGACGCGCACCTCGAAGCGTCCGCCGTTCAGGCAGAGCGTCTCCGGGCCGGGGACGCAGGGGGAGGTGTCCTCCACCGTGGACGCCCCGGCTCCCGCCGGAAAAACGGCTGGCACCTTGCGGGGCACCCTGGGGGCGCCCGCCGGCGAATCGGCTGGCACCTCGCCGGCGGCCGACGAAGTGGCTGGCACCTTTTGATGGAAAGCGTTGCAGACGAAGAAGTTGCCGGCGTCCTGGATGGGTTGGAAGGGGGTGCCGAGGGGGTTCGCGTAGGCCTCGGTGGCGCCGGTCTCGGTGTCGGTCACGACGATCGTCGCGGCGACGTCGGTCAGCCCGCCGGCGAAGACCCAGTAGTTGCCGAAGGGGGTGCAGGCCTCGAGCACCTTGACGACGATCTCGACGTTCGACTCGTCGAAGAACCAGAAGTAGCCGGTGTCGGAGGTGAGCGCCACCGCCTGCCCCTCGCCCGAGGTGCCGAGCGCGGTCGCCCAGTCGACCTCGACCCGGAAGCGGCCGTCGTTCAAGCAGAGCGTGGTCGGGCCCGGCGCGCAGGGCTCGAGCGGCGTGCCGAAGCGCTGGCCGAAGATCCCCCAAGAGCTGCCGTCCTGCCCGAAGCTCGCCCAGGCGGTCGTGAAGCGGCCGTTGGGCTGCGCGGCGACGGCGGGCGCGATCTGGTCGCCCGCCGGCGTCGAGTTGAGCGGCAGCTCGCCGCCGATCGCTGCGCCGTTGGCGTCGAAGCGGCGGGCCCGGACCTGGCGGTCGCCCGAGTCGAGCACCGTCGCCTGCCAGGCGACGACGAAGCCGCCGCCACTCTCAGCGGCGACGGCGGGCAGCTCCTGCCGGTCGAAGGACTGCTCGGTCACCTGGATCGGCGCGCCGGTCTTGGCGCCGAGGGCGTCGAAGCGCTGCGCGACGACGACCGGCTGCGGCCCGACCGGCGACCCCTGCTCCTGCAGGTCGCTCTTCCAGGCGACGACGAAGCCGCCCGAGGCGAGCGCCGCGACGGCGGGGACGGTCTGGTCGAAGAAGGTGTTCGCCGGCACGACCAGGTCGCCGGTCGTCGGGTTCCCTTGGGCGTCGAAGCGGCGCGCGAAGACGCCGTAGCCCGAGCCGTCGCCGTCGTCGCTCGTCCAGGCGACGAGGAAGGAGCCGTCGGCCGCCAGAGCGACGGCCGGCTGCGACTGGTTGCCCGAGGTCGCGGCGTTGACGCGGAGCTCCCCCGAGAGGGGCTCGCCGTCGAGCGCGAAGCGGCGCGCCCAGATCTCGGTCTGCGAGGGAGAGGCCGGGTTGGGGCCGCTCCAGACGACGACCAACTGCGGATCGGCGGCGGCGACCCTGGGCGAGATCTGGCTGCCCGCTTTCTGGGTGTTGACCAGGATCTCGCCGCCGATCGGCTCGCCGTCGATGTCGAAGCGGCGCAGCACGATGCCGTAGCCGTCGCCGTCCTTGCCCTGCGAGGCCCAAACCGCGTGGAAGAGCTCGTAGCGGCTCGACAGCGCGGGCGTGATCTGCTCGCCGGCCGTCGTGATCGACAGGCGGACCTCGCCGGAGAGCGGCTCGCCGTCGGCCGAGAAGGCGCGGCCGTAGACGCCGGCGCCGCTGCCGTCCTGGTCGAAGCTCTGCCAGGCGACGAAGTAGCGCCCCTCGAAGTCGCCGGCGGCGATCGCGGGCGCGATCTGCGCCCCGGCCGTGGTCAGGTTGATCTGCGTCTCGGGACCGAGATAGGTCACCTGCGCGCCGGCCGGGGCCGCGATCGCCAACGCGAGCGGGAGCGCCGCGCCGGCGCGGGATCGATTCGTTCGCATCACTCCGCTCCTTCGCCGGTCGTGCGCCGCCCCTCGGCGTCGTACTCGTAGACGCCCCGCCCGCTCTTGCGGCCGAGCCTGCCGGCCTGGACGTAGCGGCGCATCAGGTTCGAGGGGCGGAAGGTCTCGCCGAGCGTCGCGTGCAAGTGCTCGAGGATGGCAAGCCGCACGTCGAGGCCGACCAGGTCGGCCATCTCGAACGGCCCCATCGGGTGGTTGAGGCCGAGCTTGATCGCCTTGTCGAGGTCCGCGGCCGAGGCCACGCCCTGCTCCAGCATGCGGAAGGCCTCGTTGCCGATCAGCGCGTTGATCCGCGAGGTGGCGAAGCCGGGGGAGTCGGCGACCACCACCACCTCCTTGCCCATCCGCTCGCCGACGGCGCGCAGCACCGCGACCGTCTCCACCGACGTCTCGAGGCCGCGCACCAGCTCGAGCAGGCGCATCAGGTGCACCGGGTTGAAGAAGTGCATGCCGGCGAAACGCTCCGGCCGGCCCGAGGCCGCGGCCATCTCGGTGACCGAGAGCGCCGAGGTGTTGGTGGCGAAGAGCGCGTCGTGGCGCGCGTTGAGCGCCACCGCCTCGAACAGCTCGATCTTGACCGCCAGCGACTCGGGCGCGGCCTCGATCACCAGGTCGGCGTCGGCGACCGCGGCGCCCAGGTCGGTGTCGAGCGCCAGGCGAGAACGGGCGCCGGCAGCGTCGGCCGGGGCGACCTTGCCGAGCGCCATCCCCTTCTCGAGGTTCTTGTGGATGGCCTCCTCGGCGCGCGCCAGCGCCGCCGCGTCGACGTCGTAGAGCTCGGTCTCGTAGCCCGCGAGCGCGGCGACGTGGGCGATTCCCCGCCCCATGGTGCCGGCGCCGAGGACGGCGATGGTTTCGATCGGTCGAGCCATGGCCTCCTCAGGAGACGGGCAGCGGTCCCATGCCGGTCGAGCGCTCGACCAGGGTCGAGAGCTCGTCGGCGATGGCCAGCGTGTCGTGGGTGGCGGCGCGCACCGCCGCCTGCAGCTCCTCGCCCACGGCGTGGCGCTCGAGGAACTCGCGGCCGAGCCGGTGGTGGAGCGACTCGTCGGGCTGGATCACCTCGCGGTAGAGGCGCGCGGTCTCCTCGTCGCCGGCGCCCTCGCAGAAGGCGATGAACTGGGCGTTGCGCACCTCGGCGATCGCCTCGCGCGCGAAGGGGCCGGCGGCGATCCGCTCGACCGTGCGCTTGAGCCCCTTGGCGTGGTGGTAGAGCGCGCTGTGCCCCTGGGCGAGCGGGTCGTGGCCGGCGAGGTCGACGCCGAGCTCGCCGAGCCGCTTGGCGATCAGGTGGTAGTGCTTCATCTCGTCGCCGCACTGGCGGGCGAAGACCATCTTGGCCTCGATCTCGGGCGTGGTCGGCATCCAGAAGCCGGCGAGCTCGGCGGCCTCGAGCTCGCTCTGGAGGGCGAGCTTGAGCAGCGTCGCCACCTCGAGCCGTCCGCCCGACTCCGCCTCGAGCGTCTGCCGCTCGCCCAGCCGCGCGAACAGCGCGCGCATCTCCTCGACCAGCCCCGCGACGAACTCTCGTGCCTCCATGCTCAGGCCTCCCGCGGCCGGGGGACCTCGTGGGCGCCCTCCCCGACGGTCAGGACGATCTTGCCGGCGAGCTCGCGCGTGGCGAGCAGCGCCTGCGCGGCGGCCGCCTCCTCGAGCGGGCAGGTGCGCGCCACGACCGGCACGAGCTGCCCGCGCTCGAACCAGGCCAGGAGGCGGGCGAGCTCGGCGTTCGAGCCCATGGTCGAGCCGAGGATCGACTGGCTCTTGAAGAAGAGGGCGCGCAGGTTCACCCGCGCTTCGGGCGCCGCCGTGGCGCCGCACAGCACGATCCGCCCGCCGCGGGCCAGGCAGCGCAGCGACTGCTCGAAGGTCTCGCCGCCGACGTGGTCGAGCACGACATCGACGCCGCGCTTGCCCGTCGCCTCGCGCACCGCCCGGGCGAAGTCGACCTCGCGGTAGGGGATGGTGTCGGTGGCGCCGAGCTCGCGGGCCCGCCGCAGCTTCTCGGCGCTGCCGGCGGTCGCGAAGATCCGCCGCGCGCCGAGCAGGCGCGCGATCTGGATCGCCGCCGTCGAGACGCCCGAGCCGGCAGCGTGGATCAGCACCTCCTCGTGCATCGCCAGGCGCGCCCGCTCGGCGAGCATGTGCCAGGCGGTCAGGAAGACCAGCGGGATCGCCGCCGCCTCGGCGTAGGAGAGGCCGCGCGGCAGCTCGAACAGATTGCGCCGGGGCACGGCGACGAGCTCGGCGTAGCCGCCGTCGCGGTCCTCGCCGAGGATGCCGTAGTCGGGGCAGAGCGGATCGCGGCCGGCGGCGCAGGCGGGGCAGAGGCCGCAGGAGACGCCCGAGCCGACCAGAACCGGCGTGCCGACCGGCGGCCCGTCGACTCCGGGGCCGAGCGCGGCGACGTCGCCGGCGATCTCGCTGCCCGGCACGAGCGGCAGCGGGAAGCGGTGCCCCGGCACGCCCTCGCGCACCCAGAGGTCGAGCCGGTTGAGCGCGCAGGCGCGCACCGCGACCAACAGCTCGCCCGCGGCCGGCACCGGGTCGGGCAGCTCCCCCCACTCGAGGGCCTCGGGCCCGCCGTGACGGGCGACGCGATAGCCGAGCATCGGCCGCGAGTCTATCGCCGGCGGCGCGCGCGGGCGGCGTACACTTCCACGATGCGACGTCTTCCACCTTCCCCTCGGCCGCGCGGCGCACGCCCGGCCCTGCTCGCCTGCGCGAGCGTCGTGGCGCTCGCCGCCTCGCTCGGCTGCGCCGGCGCGCCGCGGGCGCCGCTGCCGGCGCGCGGCGCGGCGCTGCCCGCTCCGGCGCAATCCGCGGAGGCCGCGCCGGAACCGTACGGCCTGGCCGAGCTCGCGCACCTGCTCGTGCTCCCCGGGCGGTCCGTCGACGTGACCTACCCTCCCGGGGCGCTCGATCGCGCGGCGCACGTTCAGCAACGGGCCGAGGCGATCGTCGAGACGCTGCGCGAGATCGCGCGCCGCCCGGTCGGGCTGCGGCTCTGGGTGCTCGACCGCGAGGAGTGGGAGCGCGTCGGCTTCTCCCGTCCCTACGGCCTGCCCGCGCGGGTCGAGCCGGGCGCCTTCGTGCTCCCCGCCTCCGGCGACCCGGCGCTGGTGGCGACCCTCGCCGGGCTCGCGGGGGGCGCGCTGCGCCCGACCGAGACGCTGCCGCTGCGCGGCACGCCGGAAGAGGCGGCGGCGCTCGCGGCCGCCGACCTGCTCTTCCAGGTCGACGCCGCGCGCGATCTCGCGCGCCAGGCCGGGCTGCGCGGCGAGGAGCCCTGGATCGGCGCCCTGCTCGCGCACGTCGCGGCGCGCGTCGTCTTCGAGCGGCACGAGCCGGGGCGGATGCCCGAGGTCGCGGCGCTCTACGACGCCGTCGCCGAGCGCCTCGGCGGGCTCGCTTCCCGGCGGCTCGCCGACTACCGCGAAGGGCTGATGTTCGAGGCCGATCTCTGGTACCAGGCGCAGCTGCTGCGCGGCGCCGATGTCGTCTGGGTCGAGGAGGGGGCGCGCGGGTCGTCGCGCTTCCTCTACCGCCTGATCGAGAAGGATGCCCCGCTCGCGGCCGCCGAGCTCGACCGCCGCTATCCCGGGCTCGCCGCCTGGCGGGCCGAGAGCTTCGCGCGCTGAGCCGCCCGGCCGCGACGCGAAAGAGCCCGGCTCAGAAGGGCTTGATCACCATCAGCCAGGTGAGCAGGACGACGCCGAGCGCGTTGAGGTCGGCGAGGATGCGCGGCGCCTTCATCGCGGTCAGCCGCTTGAGCTCGTCGGTCGGCGCGCCGGTGGCGAGCGAGGCCTCGGCCTCGGCGAGCGCGCGCTTCATCCAAGGGCGCAGGTAGAAGAGACCGTTGACCAGCATCAGCAGCCAGATGGCGATCGAGGCCTGCACCCAGCCGGGGCGGAAGCCGTAGTTGAGCGGGTGGAGCAGGCCGAAGCCGAGGATGCCGGCGACGATGCCGCCGGGGAGCGAATAGACGCTGGCCAACCGGTCGCCGATGCGCAGGCCGTGGACGCGCGAGGCGAGGTCGGGCGCCTTGCGCGTCTGGGCGCGCACCACGGCGCCGGCGAAGGCGCCGCCGGCCAGCCAGAGCGCGGCGAGGACGTGGAGCAGCAGGAGCCAGGGCGCGAGCGTCAACATGGTCGGACCTCCGGCCACGATCCTATCCGGCGTTAGGATCGGATCGGGACGCGAAAGGGGAGACCGCCGATGAACAGAACGAACCACCCGACCTTCACCTGGCTCGGCCACGCGGCGCTGAAGTTCGAGCTGCCGAGCGGCGAGGTCGCCGTCATCGACCCCTTCCTCTCCGGCAACCCGACGGCGCCAGCCGGTGCGGACCGCTTCGAGCGGCTCGACCTCATCCTGGTCACCCACGCCCACGGCGACCACATCGCCGACGTCGTGCGTTTGGCCCGCGAGCACGACGCGCTGGTCGTCGCCCAGTACGACCTGTGCCAGTGGTTCGAGTCCCGGGGCGTGAAGCGGACCTCGGGAATGAATCTCGGCGGCACGCAGCAGGCGCTCGGCCTGCGCATCTCGCAGGTGCGCGCCGACCACTCGAGCAGCTTCGAGCACGAGGGGCGGATCGTCTACGGCGGCCTCGCGACCGGCTACGTGATCAAGCTCGAGGGGGGCTACACCTTCTACCACTCGGGCGACACGGCGCTCTTCTCCGACATGTCGCTGATCGGCGAGCTTCATCGCCCCGACCTCGCCTTCCTGCCGATCGGCGACCACTTCACCATGGACCCCTACCAGGCGGCGCGCGCCTGCCGCCTGCTCAACGTCCATCGCGTGGTGCCGATCCACTGGGGGACCTTCCCGCTGCTCACCGGGCGCCCCGAGACGCTGATCGCGCAGCTGCGCGACCATGGCTGCGCGACCGAGGTGGTGGTGCTCGAGCCGGGCGAGCCCTGGACGCCGGAGGACTGAGCCCGCAACGGCGCCTGATAGTTTCGCTGGCCTCGGAGGTTCGAGGGAGTCTGGGCGGCTTCGCCCGTCGGCCGTGAGGTTCCAGCCGAGGTCGCTTTTCGTTTACGGGTCCGGGGGATGACGTTGAGGCAGAGGTCGACGAGGAGGTCGGATCCAACGGGCTGCCGACCGCGACGCGGGCGGCAGGCGGCGAGGGTCGCGCTCGCGGCGCTCGCGGCGGCCGGGATCGGGTGGCTGGCGGTGGGGTGCCGGCCGGCCGAGCCGGCTCCGGAGCGGGTGCGGCTGCTCGAGCTCGTCGAGGAGGCGGAGCTCGAGTTCGGCGCCGCGGAGGTCTCCGAGGTCGCCTTCGAGGAGAGCTTCCTGCCGTGCGCCTCCGGGCGGCGGCGCTGCGGGCTGGTGTCGGCGCGGCTGGTGCCGAGCGAGGGGCACTCCGACACGCGCGTCTCGCTGCCGGCGCCGGGGGAGACGCGATACCGGTTCCGGGTCGAGGCGCCCGCCGGCGCCGTGCTGCGCGCCGGGCTCGGCGTCGTCGCGGAGGGCGCGGCGGCCGCAGGGAGCGTGCGCTTCGCGGTGCGCGCGGCGCGGGTCGGCCCCGAGGGCGAGACGGCGAACGGCAGCGGTGCGGAGGGGGAGGGAGCGCCGCCGCTCTTCGAGGAGCGGATCGGCTGGAGCGAGCGGTCGACCTGGCGGGAGATCGAGGTGCCGCTCGGCGAGCTGGCCGGCGGCGCGGTCGAGCTCGAGCTCGACAGCTCGGCGCAGGGGGGCGCGATCGGCGCCTGGGCGGTGCCGGAGCTGGTCGTGCCGGCGGCCGTCGAGCCGGGACCGAACGTGATTCTGCTCTCGCTCGACACGCTGCGCGCCGACCACCTGAGCTCTCACGGCCACTCGCGGCCGACCAGCCCCCACATGGACGCGCTCGCCCGGCGCGGCTATCGCTTCGCCACCGCCGTCAGCCAGGCGCCCTGGACCCGCCCGTCGCACCGCTCGATGCTCACCGGCCTCTACCCGTCGTCGCACGGCGGTCTCACCGGGCCGCGCCTCTCCGAGCTCTTCTGGCGCCGCGGCCTGCGCACCTTCGCGGTGACCGGCGGCGGACAGCTCGACCCCAAGTTCGGTTTCGGCAGCGGCTTCGAGGCCTACCAGGGGCAGGAGTGGCTGCGCGTGCCCGGGGAGCTCTTCCGCCGGATCGACGCCCGGCCGGGCAACCGCTTCTTCCTCTTCCTCCACTCCTGGGAGCCGCACGATCCCTACGAGGACGGCCGCTTCACCGCCGGGCTGCCCGCCGGCCGGATCGCCGGGCGCTTCGATCACGCGCTCTGGCGCAGCTGGAACGAGACGCTCACCGACGAGGAGAAGGCCTACGCCGAGGCGCTCTACGACGGCGACATCGCGCGCGCCGACGAGGGGATCCGCGACCTGCTCGACGGCCTCGAGCGCCGCGGCCTGCTCGACCGGACGATCCTGGCGATCACCAGCGACCATGGCGAGGCCTTCTGGGAGCACGGCACCTGGCGCCACGGCATGCACCTCTACGAGCACCAGGTGCGAGTGCCGCTGATCCTCTGGGTGCCGCCGGGCGTGCGCGCGGCGCGCGGCCTGCTCGATCCGGGCGCGCGCGACGGCGTCGTCGTCGAGCAGCAGGTGGCGCTGATCGACCTCTACCCGACGCTCGCCGAGCTGGCCGGCGTGCCGGTCGAGCACC
>WYBK01000194.1 GCA_011525905.1 Acidobacteriota bacterium | reverse complement strand
GCGAGAGCCGCGCGCACCCGCTCCGGCGTCATCGGCAGGCGGTCGAGCCGCGCGCCGGTGGCGTCGAAGACCGCGTTGGCGACGACCGCGCCCATCGGCACGATCGCCGGCTCGCCGCCCCCCTGCGGATCGAGCTCGTCGTTGGCCACCAGCACCGACTCGATCTCGGGCAGCCAGGAGAAGCGGGGCAGCTCGTAGGTGTCGAAGTTGGTGTCCGAGATCCTGCCGCCCGCGAAGCGCAGCTCTTCGGCGAGGACGTAGCCGAGCCCCATGGTGATGCAGCTCTCGATCTGCATCTTCGCCCCTTCGGGGTTGACGACGATCCCCATGTCCTGCGCGCAGACCACCCGCTTCACGCGGATCGCGCCGGTCGCGCGGTCGACCTCGACCTCGGCCGCCAGCGCCACGTAAGTGCCGGCGTCGATGCCGCAAGCGATCCCCTGGCCGCGCCCGGTCGGTCCCGGGCCGCTCTGCCAGCCGAAGGCGCGGGCGGCCGTCTCGAGCACGCGCCGCATCCGCCCGTCGCGCAGGTTGCGCAGCCGGAACTCGACCGGGTCGAGCCCGAGCCGGGCGGCGACGCGGTCGAGGTGCGACTCGCGTGCGAAGACGTTCATGTTGGCGCCGGGCGCGCGCCAAGGGCCGACCGCGAAGGGGTGGAAGGCCTCGCCGATGCGTTGCTCGGTGCCCGCCACCATGCGCCCGCCGAAGGAGCGGATGCGCACGTCGGGCACGTCGTAGAAGAGCTCGGCGCTGCGCGCCCCCGCCGCCCAGACGTCGTAGGCCCAGAGGGTGAGCTTGCCCGACTCGTCGACCGCCGTCCGCACCTCCACGACGCAGGCGGGATCGTAGGTGTCGAAGAAGAACTCCTCCGCGCGCGTCCAGGCGACCATCACCGGGGCGCCCGCCGCGCGCGCCAGCCGCGCCGCCTCGACCGCCTGCCGGTGCGCGCTCTTGCCGCCGAAGCCGCCGCCGAGGTAGGGCGTGATCACGCGCACCTTCTCCGGCGGCAGCTCGAGCGCGGTGGCGAGCGTGTCCTTGGTGCCGAACGGCGTCTGGGTCGAGGCCCAGACGGTCAGCTTGCCGTCGACGAGCTCGGCGAGCGCGCCGTGCGGCTCGATCGGCGCGTGCGCGACGTAGCCCTTGCGGAAGGTGCTCTGGAAGACCTCCCCCGCGAGCCGCGCCTCGGGGTCTCCGGCGCGCGCGATCTCCCGCGGCTCGCCGGCCGCGCTCTTGAAATGCGCGAAGATCGACTCCCCGTCCGGCTCGCTCGGCACCGGCTCCCAGGTCGCACGCACGGCGGCGAGCGCCGCGGCCGCGCCGTCGGGCTCGGCATGCAGGACCGCCAGCAGGTCGCCGTCGCGCACCACCCGCACGCCGGGCAAAGTCTCGGCGGCCGCGGTGTCGACGCTCGCGAGCCGCGCGCCGTGCGCCGGCGGGCGCAGGATGCGGGCGTGGAGCATCCCCGGGCGGCGGACGTCACCGACGTAGAGAGCGGCGCCGGTGACCTTGGCGCGGCCGTCGAAGCGCGCCGGCGAGCGCCCCATCACCGCGAACTTGCGCACCTGCTTGAGCACCGCCTTCTCGCCGACCAGCCGCGCGATCTGTCGGCCGCGGGCGAGCTCGGCGTAGGCGACCCGGCGCGCCGGATCGGCGGCGACGAAGGCGGCGCCGTCGGCCGCGTCGAGCGCCGAGCGCGCCACGCCGAGGCGCTGCGCCGCCAGGCCGAGCAGCACCAGGCGCGCCTCGGCGGCCGCCGCGCGCAGCACCGGCCCGAACATCCGCGTGGTCAGCGAGCCCCAGGTGCCCGCGTCCCAAGGGCAGCGGTCGGTGTCGCCCATGACCATGTCGATCGCGGCGAGGGAGACGCCGAGCTCGTCGGCGACCATCTGCGCCTGCGAGGTCTCGACCCCCTGCCCCATCTCGATCTTGCCGGTGAAGACGGTGACCCGGCCGTCCTCGCCGATGCGCAGGTAGGCGTTCAGGTCTTCCGGGTAGGCGCGCCGCCCCTGCGCGAAGAGGTCGTCCGGACCGAGCGTGACGAAGACCGCGATGCCGCCCCCGACCAGACGGAAAAAGTCGCGCCGGTCGAGGCCGCCGCCCGCCTCGCGCCGCTCGGCGAGCAGCGTGGCGAGCGGATCGAGCTCGAGCGCGAAACGATCACGCGCGCTCACGCCGCACCCCCCTTGCCCGCCGCGACCCGTTCGACCGCGGCGAGGATCCTCCGGTGGGCGCCGCAGCGGCAGAGGTGCCCCTCGAGGCCGTCGGCGATCTCCCGGCGCGTCGGATGCGGCCGCTCGGCGAGCAGCGCGTGCGCGGCGAGGATCATGCCGGGAGTACAGTAGCCGCACTGCAGCGCCCCCTCCTCCACGAAAGCCTGCTGCAGCGGATGGAGCCGCTCTCCTGCGGCGAGGCCCTCGATCGTCGTCACCCGTTTGCCGGCGACCGCGGCGACCGGCGTCGTGCAAGCGTGGACCGCGCGGCCGTCGACCAGCACCGTGCAGGCGCCGCAGACCCCCTCGCCGCAGCCATACTTGGCGCCGGTCAGGCCGAGCTCGCCGCGCAGCAGCCAGAGCAGCATGCGGTCGCCCTCGGCCTCGAGCGCGGTCGGCCGGCCGTTCAGCTCGAACTCGATCGAACGCTTCATCCCCGCCTCCTCTCCCGGGAGCGGCCCGGACCCGGCGAGCGTACCCGAAACGGGCGCCCGCCGACGTCGACCGGCTCACGGAGCGCAGGGGGGAGGCTCCGCACTAAGCTCTCGCCGGCGGGCGGAACCTGCGGGCTGCCGCCGCGAGGAGGCGGGATGGGCGATACGGCGACGCGTCCCTGGGTGCTGGTGACCGGGGCCTCGGGGGGAATCGGGCTCGAGCTGGCGAAGCGCTTCGCCCGCGACGGGCATCCGCTGGCGCTGACCGCGCGCAGCGGCGGCGCGCTCGAAGCGGCGGCGCGCGCCCTGGTCGCGCTGGGCTCCCCGCGGGCGGAGGCGATCGCGCTCGACCTCTCCGAGCCGGAAGGGCCGGCGACACTCGCCGCCGAGCTCGCGCGGCGCGCCATCGCCCCGGGCATCCTGGTCAACAACGCCGGTTACGGCCTGCTCGGCGAGTTCGCCGAGCTGCCGCTCGACGACGAGCTGGCGATGGCCCGGCTCAACGTCGTCGCGGTGATCGAGCTCACCAAGCGGCTGCTGCCCGGCATCCTCGCGGCGGGACGCGACGGCGGCATCCTCAGCGTCGCCTCGACCGCCGCCTACCAGCCGGGCCCCTACATGGCGACCTACTACGCCTCGAAGGCCTTCGTGCTCGCCTGGAGCGAGGCGCTCGCCGAGGAGCTCGCCGGGCGCACGCGCGTCACCTGTCTCTGCCCGGGGCCGGTGCCGACCGGCTTCCAAGCGCGCGCCGGCTTCGCCGACGGCATTCCACTCAATTCGGGGCTGCTGCCGCTGACGCGCGCCGACCGGGTGGCGCGCGCGGCCCACGCGGCCTTCCGCCGCGGCCGCCGGGTCGTGGTTCCCGGCCTGCTCAACCGCACCGGCGCGGTCGCCGTGCGCGCGCTGCCGCGCGCCGCCGCGGCGAAGATCGTCGCGCGGCTGCAGCGCCAGCGCGCCGATCGGCCGGCCAGCCGTGGCGCGACGAAGGAGGCGGGCCGATGAGCGCGAGAGCCGCCGAGCTGGTGCGCGGGCTCGTCTTGAAGCCGCACCCCGAGGGGGGCCACTATCGCGAGCTCCATCGCTCCGACGCCGAGGTCGAGCCGCTCGACGGCCGCGGGCGCCGCAGCGCGCTGACCGGCATCTGGTTCCTGATGGTCGCCGGCGAGCGCAGCGCCTGGCACCGGGTCGAGTCGGACGAGATCTGGATCCACCTCGAAGGGGGGCCGGTGCGGCTCTGGACCTTCGACGCCGAAACCGGCGAGATCGACTCGCAGCTCCTGGGTCCGATCGGCGACGGCTCGGCACCGCAGCGCGCGGTGCGGCGGGGGCTCTGGCAGGCGGCCGAGCCGTTGGGCGACTACTCGCTGACCGGCGCGGCCGTCGGACCGGGCTTCGACTTCGCCGACTTCCGCCTGCTCGCCGACGATCCCGAGGCCGAGAAGGCGCTGCGCGAGG
>WYBK01000018.1 GCA_011525905.1 Acidobacteriota bacterium | reverse complement strand
TCGCGCTGGCGCGGCTGACCGGCTCGCCGCGCGCGAGCCTGGCGGCGGCCGCGCTCTTCGCCCTGCACCCGCTGCGGGTCGAATCGGTCGCCTGGGTCGCCGAGCGCAAGGACCTGCTCTGCGCCCTCTTCGTCCTGCTCGCTCTGGTCGCCTACGAACGCTTCGCCCGCCGCGGCGGTCCCCTGCGCTATGCCGCGCTGCTCGCGGCGGGCGCCGCGGCGATGGCTTCGAAGCCGATGGCGGTGACGCTCCCCTTCCTGCTGCTGCTGCTCGACGCCTGGCCGCTCGGGCGGCTGCGCGCAGCGCCCGGACGCTGCCTGGCCGAGAAGCTGCCGCTGCTCGCGCTGGCCGCGGGGACGGCGGCGGCGACGCTCACCTTCCAGTCTTCCGCGGGCGCGGTGGCGCTCGCCGCCGAGCTGCCGCTCGCCGCGCGGCTGGCCAACGCCGCGGTCGCCCCCTTCGACTACCTGGCGCGCACGCTCTGGCCGTTCGGCCTCTCGGTGCTCTACCCCCACCCGGCGCTGCCCGGCGGCGAGCCGCGCGCCGCGCTCGCGGTCGCGCTCGGCGCCGCGCTGCTCGCGGCCTTCGCCGCCGCCGCGCTCGCCACGCTGGTCCGCGGGCGGCCGCTCGCCGCGCCGGTGGCCGTCGGTGGCCTCTGGTTCCTCGGCGCGCTCGCCCCGGTGCTCGGGCTCGTCCAGGTCGGCGAGCAGGCGAGCGCCGACCGCTACACCTACCTGCCGCACCTCGGGCTCTTCCTCGCCCTGGTCTTCGGGGGCGCCCGCCTCGCGCGGCGCTGGACCCTGCCCGAGCGCGCGCTGGGGCTCGCGCTGCTCGCGCTGCTCGCGGCGCTCGGGGCGCGCAGCTCCTCGGAGGCGCGCCTCTGGCGCGACTCGGCGACCCTGCTCGAGGCCTCGCTCGCCGCGACACCCGACAATCCGATGCTGCTCTGGCTCGCCGGACGCGAGGAGCTTGCCGCCGGCCGCCTCGAGCGCGCCGAGCAGCGGCTGGCGCACGCGCTCACGCTGCGGCCGCTGTTCGCCGAGGCGCGCCAGACGCTCGCCCGCGTCTACGCCGCCCAGGGGCGCGGCGACGAGGCGGTGCGCCAGCTCGAGATCGCGCTCGAGCTCCATCCGCGCTACCTGCCGGCGCTGCTCGACCTCGCCGCGGCACGCGCGCGCGCCGGCGCGCACGAGGAGGCGGCGGCGCTCGCCGAGCGGGCCCGGCTCGCCGGAGCCGGCCGCGAGCCCGAGCCCGCTCGTTGACCGCGCTGCCGCGCGCTCGACTGCCGCGGGCGGCCGGATCGGCTAGAGTCGGACGCTGCCGGACATCGCGGCGCGAGCGTGGTTAGAATCGTGCCGTCCTCGCAATCGCATCGCTGGGAGGAGACGTGACCGTCGTCGCCGATCCGAAGACCCTCGCCGAGATCCCCCTCTTCCAGGGGCTGCCGCCCGAGCGCCTCGAGCGGCTGAACGAGACGCTGCACAAGAAGAGCGTGCCGGCCGGGACCAACATGATCACCGCCGAGCAGCCGGGCGAGGTGGTCTACGTCCTGCTCGAAGGCACCGTCAAGATCCTGATCGAGCAGCTCGACGGGCGCGAGGTGATCCTCGCCTTCCTGGGCGCCGGCGACACGGTGGGGGAGATGAGCCTGGTCGACTCCTCCGGCCGCTCGGCCAACGTCATGACGATGGAGAAGTGCACCTTCCTCTGGATGGACAAGAAGACCTTCCAGGACCTGCTCAAGAACGTCCCCGAGTTCGCCCAGAACCTGGTGAAGCTGCTGGCGAGCCGGCTGCGCATGGCCAACGAGCAGATCCAGTCGCTCTCCTCGCTCGACGTCGCCGGCCGGCTCGCCCGCCAGCTGCTCGCCTTCGCCGAGCGCTACGGCCACGCGGAGGAGGGGGGGACGCGCATTCCTCTGCGTCTCACCCAGACCGATCTCGCCGAACTGGTCGGCGCCAGCCGCGAGCGGGTCAACCAGGTGATGGTCGACCTGCGCCAGAAGGGGCATCTGTCGGTCGACAGCTCCCACCGCATCCTGCTCCACCGCTCCGACGAGCTCGCCCGGCTCTGCCGCTAGCCCCCGATCGGGCGGCGATCGGTCCGCCGATCTGACAAACTGCCGCGCGAGCCACCCTCTCGAGAGGAGCCGCGCGTGAGCGAGCAGGAGACCGCCGGGCAGCGGGTGCGCGTCATCGGCTTCTGGACCGCCGTCGCCCTGGTGCTCGGCAACATGATCGGCTCGGGCGTCTTCCTGCTGCCCGCCTCGCTCGCCACGTACGGGGGCCTGTCGGTCGCCGGCTGGCTGATCACCTCGGCCGGCAGCCTGCTGCTCGCGCTGGTCTTCGCGCGGCTGGCGCGGCTCGACCCGGCGGCCGGAGGGATCTATGCCTACACGCGCGGCGCCTTCGGCGATCTCGCGGGCTTCCTGGTCGCCTGGGGCTACTGGATCTCGACCGTCACCACGCTCGCCGCGCTCGCGGTCGCCTTCGTCGGCTACCTCGACCCCTTCGTGCCGGCGGTCGTGAGAAACCCGGGCGCTTCGGCGACGCTCGCGGTGGCGACCATCTGGCTGCTGGTCGGCGTCAACGTCAGCGGGCTGAAACGCGCCGGCCGGCTGCAGGTGGCGACGGTCGTGCTCAAGCTGCTGCCGCTCGCCGCGGTCGGGCTGGGCGGCCTCGCCCTGCTCGAGCCGGCGCACTTCGCCCTGCCCGCCGAGCACGTCGCCGATCCGCAGAGCCTCGGCCGCGCGCTGGCGGCCCTGGTGACGCTGACCCTCTGGGCCTTCCTCGGGCTCGAGAGCGCCACCATCCCCGCCGCGAGCGTCGCCGACCCGGCGCGCACGATCCCGCGAGCCACCGTGGTGGGCACGGCGCTCGCCGCGCTCGTCTACATCGTCTCGACGGTCGGCGTGATGGGCCTGGTCGCGCCCGCCGAGCTCGCTTCCTCGACCGCCCCCTTCGCCGACGCCGCGCGCCGGCTCTTCGGCGAGTCCGGCGCCCGGCTGGTCGCGGCGGGCGCGGCGATCTCCTGCTTCGGCGCGCTCAACGGCTGGACGCTGCTGGTCGGCCAGTTCCCGCTCGCGGTCGCCGAAGACGGCCTCTTCCCCCGGCTCTTCCAGCGCCTGTCGCGCCGCCTGCTGCCGGTGCCCGGCATGCTGCTCTCGGGCGCGCTCGCCACGGCGCTGGTCGCCGCCAACTACACCCGCGGCCTGGTGGCGCTCTTCACCTTCTTCATCCTGCTGGCCACGCTCGGGACGCTGATCCCCTACGTCTTCTGCTCGCTCGCGCTCTTCGTCCACCCCGACCCGGCCGCGCGGCCGGGCGGCCGGCGGCGCGCCGGCGGCGCCGTCGTCGCCGGGCTCGCCTTCCTCTACTCGCTGGCGGCGATCGGCGGCGCCGGCGCCGAGATCGTCTACTGGGGGTTCCTGATGTTGGTCGCCGGGCTGCCGGTCTTCGTCTGGGTCCGGCGCCAGCAGCTCGGGAGCGCCGCGTGAGCTCGGCCGGGGCCAACGAGTTCGGCCGCCTCGAGCGGGTGCTGGTCAAGCGCGCGCGCGCCGCCTTCGGCTCGCCGCTCGCGATCGCCGCCGAATGGCGCGCGCTCGGCTTCACCGCGCCGCCCGACTTCGAGCGCGCCGGCGCGGAGTCGGAACGCTTCCTCGAGCTGCTGGCCGGGGCGGGCGCCGAGCTGCTCGAAGCGCCGCGCGACGAGACGCTCTCGCTCGACTCGATCTACGTGCGCGACGCGAGCGTCTGGACGCCGCGCGGCCTCGTCCTCTGCCGCATGGGCAAGCCGGCGCGCGCCGGCGAGCCGGCGGCCCAGGGCGACTTCCTGCGCGCGGCGGGCGTTCCGGTCCTGGGCGCGATCGAGCCGCCCGGACACCTCGAGGGGGGCGACGTCGTCTGGCTCGACGAGGCGACGCTGCTGGTCGGCCGCGGCTACCGCACCGACGACGAAGGCATCCGCCAGCTTCGCGCCCTGCTCGGATCCGAGGTCGCGGTGACTGCCGTGCCGCTGGTCCACTGGCGGGGCCCTGGCGACGTCTTCCACCTGATGTCGATCCTCTCGCCGGTCGACGCCGACCTCGCGGTGGTCTACTCGCCGCTCGCGCCCGTGCCGCTGCGCGAGGCGCTGCTGGCGCGCGGGATGGCCCTCGTCGAGGTGCCCGACGAGGAATTCGACTCGATGGGCGCCAACGTGCTGGCGCTCGGCCCCCGCCGCGTCCTGGCGCTCGCCGGCAACCCGGTCACCCGCGCCCGCCTCGAGCGCGCCGGCTGCGAGGTCCTCCTCTACGAGGGCCAGGAGATCAGCCGCAAGGGGGGCGGCGGCCCGACCTGCCTGACCCGCCCGCTGGCCCGCGGCTGAAGCCCCGGCCCGCGGCTCTTCACTCGACGGGGCGGGGCTTTATACGCTGGAAAAGCAATCGAGCGTATAATTCGATCGATGCCGGCCGCTCGCCTCCCCGACTCGACGCTCGCGCTCGCCACCGAGCTGCGCGACCTGGCGCTCGCGCTCGAGCCGCGGCTCGCCGAGCTGCCGGCCGGCACGCCAGTCGCGAAGGCCGTCTCGGGGAAGCGCTACTGGTACCTGCAGAGCCGCGGCGGCGGGCTCGAGGTGCAGCGCTTCCTCGGCGCCGAGACGCCGGAGCTCGCGGCGCGCCTCGAGCGCTGGCGCGCGCTCGCCGCCGAGCTCGCGCCGGAGCGCGCCGAGCTCGAGCGTCTGTGCCGGATGGTGGTCGCCGGCGGCGTCCCAGCCGAACCCGCCGCCGCCCTGCGCGTGCTCGAGATCCTCGCCGGCGCCGGGCTCTTCCGCGCCGGCGCGGTCTTGGTCGGCACCCGCGCCTTTGCCGCTTACGCTTCGCTGCTCGGCCTGGTCGCGCCGGCCGCGGCGCGCACGCAGGACTTGGACGTCGCGCTCGAGCGCGAGGTCCAGGTCGCGCTGCCGCGCGACGGCGAGGGCGACCTCGCCCGGCGACTCGGCGAGACCGACCCGCCGCTGCTCGCGGTGCCCGGGCTCGACCCGCGCGACGCCTCGACTTCGTTCAAGCTGCGCGGGCGCGAGCTGCGCGTCGACTTCCTCACCCCCAAGCGCCCGAAGGACGCCGAGCGCCCCGTCGCGCTGCGCGCGCTCGGGCTGGCGGCCTGGCCGGTCGAAGGCCTCGCCTACCTGATCGAAGGCGCGCTTCTCGCGGTCGTCTGCGGCAGCCGCCCGGTCCTCGTCCGCGTCCCCGACCCGAGCCGCTTCGCGCTGCACAAGCTCTGGCTCGCGCGGCGCCGCCCGGCGGCCGAGGCCCTGCGCGCCAACAAGGACCTCGCCCAGGCAGAAGCCCTGCTCGACCTCCTCGCGGAGGACCGCCCCCGAGACCTCGCCGCGGCAGCCGCCGCCCTGCCCCCCCGCGCGCGCGCCG
>WYBK01000193.1 GCA_011525905.1 Acidobacteriota bacterium | reverse complement strand
GCTTCCTAAGCTCTTGGTCGGGGGTTCGAATCCTCCCAGCCGCACCAAGCCACCCGACCGAGCCGCCCCAGACGGAGAATCCGAGGACGATGGCCGACCATCTGACACGTGAACAGCTGAAGCGCAACGAGCTCGGCGAGGCCCTCGAGGCCGGCATCCATTACGCCGAGGACCACGTCCGCACCATCCTCACCGCCATCGGCGCCCTCGCCGTGGTGGCGCTGGGCATCTGGGCCTTCTTCGCCTGGAGCTCGAGCCGGCGCGCGGGCGCCAACGAGCTGCTGGCCCAGGCGCTGCACGTCGTCGACGCCGAAGTGGTCGCCACCGGCGCCAAGCCCGACGATCCGGCGACGCCGACTTTCGCGAGCGAGGCGGCACGCGACGCGCGCGCGCGCGAGCTGTTCGAGGAGGTCGACGAACGCTTCGGCTCGACCTCGGTCGGCCGCGTCGCCAAGCTCTACCTCGCCAAGGCCGCGCTCGACGGCGGCGACGCCACCCGGGCGCGCCAGCTCTGGGAGGAGTACCTGGAGAAGGACGACCGCAGCACGGTCGCGGCCTCGGTCTGGGTCAACCTGTTCGATCTCGACCGGGCGGAGGGCAAGAGCGAGGCGCTCGCCGAGCGGCTGCGCGCGCTGCTCGAGGACCCCACCCGGCCCCTGCCGGCCGACCTGCTGCTCTACCAGCTGGCGCTGACCTACGAGCAGCTCGGGCGCCCCGGCGACGCCACCGCGACCTACCGACGGATCGTCGACGAGCATCCGCAGTCGCCCTACTTCACGGCGGCGCAGCAGGAGGCCGGTCCGGCGCCGGGCGGAGGCCCAGCCTGAGGGATCCGTACCGGATCCTGGCCGACCTGCGCTCCGGCCGGCCGCTGGCGCCGCGCGATCTCGAGGCGATCGCCCGCGGCGCGACCGACGGCAGCTGGAGCGATGCGCAGCTCGGCGCCTTCCTGATGGGCGCCGCGATCCGCGAGCTCGACGAGGAGCAGACGCTGGCGCTGACCCGCGCCATGCTCGAGTCGGGTGAGCGTTGGCAGCTCGGCCGCGCGCTGCCGGCGCTGGGGGACAAGCACTCGACGGGCGGCGTCGGCGACAAGACCTCGCTGCTGCTCGCGCCTCTCGCCGCGGCGGCTGGCCTGCCGATGGCGATGCTCACCGGCCGCGGCCTGGGCCACACCGGCGGCACCGCCGACAAGCTCGAGGCGATCCCGGGCTTCGCCCAGGACCTCTCGCGCGAGCGGGCGCTCGAGCTGCTCGCCGACTGCGGCATCGCGCTCGGCGTCGCCACCGCGGGCATCGCGCCCGCCGACCGCAAGCTCTACGCGCTGCGCGACCGGACCGCGACGGTCGACTCGCTGCCGCTGATGGTCGCCTCGATCCTCTCGAAGAAGCTGGCGACCGGCGCGACCGCGATCGTCTTCGACGTCAAGGTCGGCGACGCCGCCTTCCTCCCAGAGCTCGACGACGCGCTCGAGCTCGCGGCCCGGCTGGTCGGCATCACCCGCGACCTGGGCGTCGCCGCCTCGGCGCTGCTCTCCGACATGAACCAGCCGCTCGGCGAGTGGGTCGGCCACGCCGCCGAGGTGCGCGAGGTCCTCGACTGTCTGGAGGGGCGGGGTCCGCGCGAGACCGTCGAGCTGACCGTCGCGCTGGCGCTCGAGCTGGCGCAGTCGCTCGGCCTCGACTGGAGCGAGGAGAGCCTGCGCGGCCTGCTCGGCTCCGGCGCGGCGCGCGAGCGCTTCGTGCGCTGGGCGGTGGCGCAGGGCGCCGAGCCGGCCTTCTTCGACGCCCCCGAGCTGCCGCTGGCGCCCGTCGAGCGAGTGATCGAGGCGCCGCGCGCCGGCGTCGTGGCGCGGGTCGAGACGCGCCGCCTCGGCCTACTGCTCGCCGAGGCGGGGGCCTCGCGGCGCGCGATCGGTGCCGACCTCGACCTCGGAGTGGCGCTGCGTTACACGACCCGGCTCGGTCGGCGGGTCGAGGCAGGCGAGGAGCTCGCGCGCGTCTACCTGCGGCGCGACGACTCGGCCCTCACGGCCCGCTTCGCCTCCTGCTTCCAGGTCGGCGACAGCGCGCTCGCCCCGCCCCTGCTCCACGGCCGCCTGGGCGGCTGAGCGTCCCGCGCCTCAGGGCGAGCGCTTGCCGAAGTTGGCGGCGAGGATGGCGAGGTCGGAGCCGTCGATGCGGCCGTCGCCGGTGAGGTCGGCGCGGACGTCGAAGCGGGCCTCGCCGCGCCGGGAGCCGAAGGCGACGCCGAGGATCACCAAGTCGACGCCGTCGACGCGGCCGCTGCGGTCGAGGTCCCCGGGCAGGAACTTCGAGCCGGCGACGACGAACTCCGAGACGGTCCGCTCGATCGCGTTGGCCGGGACGGCGAGGTCGCGCGTGCGCACTCCCAGCCGCACCCGGCCGGCGAGCGGCGTCGACGGCCGATGGCGCAGGCGCAGTCGCCGCGCGTCGCCGGAGACGGCGGCCTGCACCGGCACGCCGTCGAGCAGCAGCTCGGTCGCCGCGCGGTCGACGCCCGCCTCGAGGTCGAAGAGCACGACCTGCAACTGCTGGTCGGGCGCCACGTCCTCGGCGTCGTCGACCGGGATCACGAACGAGGGGGCCGGCGGGACGAGGTCGCGGCCGAGCAAGCGATCGGCGAAGAGCTCGGCGAGCAGGTCGTACCCCTCGCCGTTCGGGTGGAAGGGGTCGGCGTAGAGCTCCTCGTAGCCGCCGGGGAGGTTCGCGAAGACTTCGAAGGGATCGGCGAGATCGGCGGCCAGCTCGAAGGCGACCTGGCGGGTCGCCCAGGCGAGGTACTCGGTCTCGGCGATGGTCGCCGGGGTGGTCACCTCGGAGGTGCGCGGCACCACGGTGGCGAGCACCACGCGGCCGAAGCCGCGGCTGCGTCCCCGGCGCACCATGGCATCGAGGTTGGCGGCGATCGTCTCGGTCGAGATGCGCGCCGAGACGTCGTTGGTCCCTTCCATCAGCAGCAGCGTGTCGGCGGCCGTTCCCGAGAGCGAGGAAAGGCGCGCGAGCCCTTCGGCGGTGGTCTCGCCCGCGACGCCGAGGTTCTCGACGACCGCCGGCACCCCCTCGCCGTTGAGCAGCGTCTGGAGACGGGCGGGATAGCCCCCGCCTCCGGTCTCGTCGCCGACCCCTTCGGTGATCGAGTCGCCGAAGGCGACGAAGCGGGTCGACTGGGCCGCGAGCGGAGCGACCGCGAGCAGGGCGGCGGTCGCGGCCGCCGCGGCGGGGCGCCTCACCGCCAGGGGCTCTCCACCCTCCGCTCCCCCCAGCCGAGCCGCAGCGTGGCGCCCCGTTCGACGATCGCCGGGGGCTCGCGTTCGTCGCTGGCGACGAAGGCCTGACGTCGGACCGCTCCCGAGCGATCGAGCTCGGCGACGCTCCAGCCGCGGGGCCGGGCATTGCGGTAGACGACCAGGGGCTCTCCCGGGCCGGGCTCGAACGCGGGATAGAGGGAGGCGGGGGGACCGAGCCAGCGCGCCGGGCGGAAGCGCTCGCCGTCGAAGCGGGCGACCGCCACCCGGTAGTCCTCGCCGTCGAAGGCGCTCCAGGCGACCAGCGCGCCCTCGCCGGTCGCGATCGCCGCCGGCGTGATGTCGGGCAGCGCGTCGTCGGCGTCGATCCGCGCCGGCGCGCTCCAGCCGCCGGCGGCGCCGCGCAGGGCGAAGAAGATCTCGTCGTCCTGGCCGTCGAAGGCCGCCCAGACCAGGAGGATCCGGCCGTCGGCGAGCTCGGCCGCGGCGAGCGCCAGCTGGCTGCCGGGCCCGGGCGGGGCGACCTCCTCGATCGATCCCCACCCCGCGGCGGCGGACGCGGCGAAGCGCACGGCGTAGCTCTGGCGCGTGTCGCCCTCGAGCCAGGCGAGGCCACGCAGGCCCGCTGCGCCGACGAGCGCCACCGGCTCGTCGCGCAGGGTCCCGGTCCTCCCGGCGGGGGGAGCGATCGTCTCCTCGGTCGCCGGCCCGTGCCAGACGAGCGCGAGCTCGCTCCCGCGGGCGCTGCCGACCGTGCCGACCCGGAGCGTCCGCTCGCCCAGCTCGGCCGGCCGCTCGACGGTCGCGACCTGGGCGGCGAGCGCCGTCGCGGTGAGCGCGAAGAGGAATCCGGCTACGAGTCGCGCTGCGGCGGCGCGGATCCGGCGAGGGCGTGGGTGGCGGGTCGTGGCAGGCATTCGTGGGCTCTCGGGTCGGTGCGGGCAGCGATCGTACGGACCCCCTCCGCGCGCTGTCAAACGGCGCGGCAGGCGCTCGCCCGGTTGCTATGATGCGGCGTCGTGCGCGCCGCCGTGATCGCGGTGGGGAGCGAGCTGCTCTCGACCGACCGCCTCGACACCAATTCGCTGCGCGTCGCCGCTCTGCTCGAGCGCTACGGGGTCGAGCTGGTCGGCAAGTCGGTGGCCGGCGACGACGAGCGCGCGGTCGCGACCGAGATCGGGCGCCGTCTGGCCGATGCCGAGCTGGTGGTCGTCTCGGGGGGCCTCGGGCCGACCGCCGACGACGTCACCCGCGAGGCCGTGGCCGCGGCGCTCGGCCGCCCGCTAGTCGAGGACCCGGAGGTCTGGCGGGCGATCGAAAGGCGCTTCGCCTCCTTCGGCCGCGTCCCCACCGCCAACAACCGCCGGCAGGCCGAGATCATCGCGGGGGCGCGCGTGCTCCCGAACCCTCGCGGCACCGCGCCCGGGCAGCGCCTCGAGCTCGACGGGGGCCGCGCGCTGATCCTGCTGCCCGGCGTGCCGGTCGAGCTCGAAGGGCTGCTCGCCGAGCAGGTCGAGCCCTGGCTCGCCGCGCGCGCGGGGGGCGCGGCGCTCGAGTACGCCGTGCTCAAGACCGCCATGCGCCCGGAGTCGGAGGTCGACCGCGAGCTCGAGCCCGCCTACGCCGAGTTCGGGCGCGAGGCCATCACCGTGCTCGCGGCGCCCGGCGAGGTGCGCGTCCGGCTCTCGGCGCGCGGCCCCGAGCCGGAGCGGCGCGCGCGGCTCGAGGCGATGCGCGCCCGGGTCCGCGCCCTGCTCGGCCGCGCCGTCTTCGCCGAGCAGGGGGAGGCGACGCTCGAGGGCGTGGTCGGCGCGCTGCTCGCCGGGCGCGGCCTGACCGTCGCGACGGCCGAGTCCTGCACCGGCGGCCTGCTCGCGGAGCGGCTGACGCGGGTGCCGGGCTCGAGCGGCTGGTTCCCCGGCGGCGTGGTCGCCTATGCCAACGAATCCAAGGTGCGCGACCTGGGCGTCCCCGAGGCGCTGCTCGCCGCCCACGGCGCCGTCTCGGAACCGGTGGCGCGGGCGCTGGCGCAGGGGGCGCGGCAGCGCTTCGCGACCTCGCTGGGCGTCGGCATCACCGGCATCGCCGGGCCCGACGGCGGCAGCCCCGAGAAGCCGGTCGGCACCGTCCACGTCGCGCTCGCCGGCCCCGACGAGCGGACGATCCACCGCCCCTATCGGCTCCCCGGCGACCGGGAGCGGGTGCGCTGGTTCGCCGCGCAGGCGGCGCTCGAGATGATCCGGCGCCGGCTGCTCTTTCGCACCGGCGCGGAGGAGGAGGCGTGAGGCTCTTCGTCGCCGTCGAGCCGCCCGAGGCCGTCCGCCGCGAACTGGCGAGCCGGATCGCCGAGCTCGCCGACGAGCTGCCGCCGGCTCGCTGGGTCCGTCCCGAGGCGATCCACCTGACCCTCGCCTTCCTGGGCGAGGTCGAGGAGGCGGGCGCGGCGCCGCTCGGCGCGGCGCTCGAGGCCGAGCTCGAAGGTCTTGCGGCCTTCGCCGCGGCGGTGACCGGGGGCGGAGCCTTTCCGCCGAGCGGAGCGGTGAGAGTCATCTGGGCCGGCGTCGAGCCCGAGGCGCCGCTCGCGCGGCTCGCCGCGGGTGCGCGCCGGGCGGTGGCCGCCGCCGGCCTCGCCTGCGACCCGAAGCCTTTCCGAGCGCACCTGACGCTCGCCCGCTGCCCGCACCCCTGGCCCGGCGCCCGTCGCGGCGCGCTCGTCGAGCGGCTGGCGGCCTGGTCGCCGCTCGCTTTCGAGATCGCGAGCGCCTCGCTGGTCGAGAGCACGCTGGGCACGGGGGGCGCCCGCTACGAGCGGCGCGCGACGGCGCGGCTGCGAGGGAGCGCGTGAGCGGCATCCTCCTGCTGATCGCCGGCGCCTATCTGCTCGGCTCGCTCTCCTTCTCGGTGATCGCGGTCCACGTGCTGCGGCGGGTCGACCTGCGCACGCTCGGCAGCGGCAACGCGGGCGCCACCAACGTGCTGCGCGCCGCCGGGCGCTGGCCGGCCCTCGTGGTCCTGCTGCTCGACCTGGCGAAGGGCTACCTGCCGGTGCGGGTCGCGCGGGCGTTCGAGCTGCCGTCGGAGGCCGCGGCCGGCGCCGCGCTCGCGGTCGTTCTCGGCCACGTCTACCCCCTCTTCTTCGGTTTCCGGGGGGGGCGCGGGGTGGCGCCCGGATTCGGCGCCTTCCTGGCGTTGGTACCGCTGGCGGCCGGAGGGGGCCTGCTCGTCTTCCTCGCGCTGGTCGTCACGACGCGCTACGTCTCGCTCGGCTCGGTGGCCGGCGCCGCCGCGGTGCCGCCGCTCGCCGCGCTCTTCGCGCGCGCTGGCTGGGCGCCGGCGCTGCCGCCGCTGGCGCTCGCGTTCACCGGCGGTTGCGCGGCGCTGGTGATCCTGAGGCACCTGTCGAATCTGCGGCGGCTCTTCGCGGGGGTGGAGCGCCGGCTCGGCGAGAGGGGGAGGCGATGAGTCCGATCGGAGTGCTCGGCGCGGGGTCGTTCGGCACCGCGCTGGCGATCCACGCGGCGCGCGCCGGCCACGCGGTCCGGCTCTGGGTGAGGCGACCGGCGGCGGGCGAGCGGCTGCGGCGGGAGCGCGAGAACGCGACCTACCTGCCCGGGGTTCCCTTCCCCGAAGGGCTCGAGGTGGTCGACGAGCTCGCCGCGCTGGCCGGCGCCGAGCCGCTGGTCGTCGCGGCGCCCTCGCACGGCTACCGTGACGTGCTGCGCGCCTACCTCGCGGCGCGCGGCGGCGGCGCGCCGGTCACCGTCGTCTCGGCGACCAAGGGGATCGAGGCCGAGACGCTGGCGCGCATGAGCCGCGTGTCGGCCGAGGAGGGAGAGCGGGCCGGCGTCGACTGCCGCTTCGCCGTCCTCTCCGGACCGACGTTCGCCGCCGAGCTCGCCGCCGGCATGCCGTCGGCGGCGGTCATCGCGAGCGCCGACGAGGCGCTCGCCGCCAGTCTGCGACAGACGCTGGCGAGCCCGACGCTGCGGCTCTACTCGTCGAGCGACGTCGCCGGCGTCGAGCTCGCCGGCACCGCCAAGAACGTGATCGCGATCGCCGCCGGCGTCGTCTCCGGGCTCGGCCTCGGCCACAACACGCTGGCGGCGCTGATCACCCGGGGCCTGCACGAGATCACCCGCCTGGTGCTCGCCCACGGCGGCGAGGCGGAGACCCTGCGCGGCCTGGCCGGATTGGGGGATCTCGTCCTGACCTGCACCGGCGGGCTCTCGCGCAACCGCCGCACTGGTCTCGAGCTGGCGCGCGGGCGCTCGCTCGACGAGATCCTCGCCGGCACCACCGAGATCGCCGAAGGGGTGCGCAACTCCCGGGTCGTCCAGCGCCTCGCCGACGAAGTCGGCATCGAGATGCCGATCACCACCCAGATGGTCGCGGTGCTCCACGAGGGCAAGAGCGCCCGCCTGGCGGTGCACGAGCTGATGACCCGCGACCTCAAGCGCGAGGCCGAGCTCTGACCGCCGCTCCCGGCCGATCGACGAACCCGCAGAGGAGACCCCGCATGAACTCTCGAACCGCCCGCGTCGCCATCCTCGCCGCCGCGCTGCTCGCCGTCTCCGCCCTGCCGCTCGCGGCCGAGGACCTGGTGGTCCACGTCGGGCGGCTGATCGACGGCACCGGCTCGCCGCCGCGCGCCCGCGTGAGTCTCGTGGTGCGCGACGGCCGCATCGTCGAGGTCGTGGAGGGGCTGCGCGTGCCGGCGGCGGCGCAGCGGTTGGTCGATCTCTCGGACGCCTGGGTGCTGCCCGGGATGATCGACCTGCACGTCCACCTCGGCTCGGAGTCCTCCCCGACCGCCTACCTCGAAGAGTTCACCTGGAACCCGGCCGATTTCGCGCTGCGCGCGGCGCATCATGCGCGCGAGACCCTCGAGGCCGGCTTCACCACGGTGCGCAATCCGGGCGACAACGGCGGCTCGACCCTGGCGTTGCGCGACGCGATCCGCAAGGGGTGGCTGCCCGGGCCGCGGATCTTCAGCGCCGGCAAGTCGATCGCGACCACCGGCGGCCACGCCGACCCGACCAACGGCTGGTGCGACCTGATCGAGGGGGACCCGGGGCCGCGCGAGGGCGTCGCCAACGGCCCCGACGAGGCCGCCGAGGCGGTGCGCCAGCGCTACAAGGAGGGGGCCGACTTCGTCAAGATCACCGCCACCGGCGGCGTCCTGTCGCTGGCGCGCAGCCCCGACGCGCCGCAGTTCACCGAAGAAGAAGTCGCGGCCGTCGTGCGCATCGCGCGCGACTACGGCCTCCACGTCGCGGCGCACGCGCACGGCGCCGAAGGGATGAAGCGGGCGGTGCGCGCCGGGGTGCGCTCGATCGAGCACGGCACCTTCATGGACGAGGAGACGATCCGGCTGATGATCGAGCACGGCACCTGGTTCGTGCCGACGCTCTCGGCCGGCGCCTTCGTCGCCGCCAAGGCGGAGATCGAGGGCTACTATCCGGAGGTCGTGCGCCCCAAGGCGGCCAAGGTCGGGCCGCAGATCCGCGACACTTTCGCGCGCGCCTGGCGCGCCGGGGTCAAGATCGCCTTCGGCACCGACGCCGGCGTCTCGCCACACGGCGACAACGCGCTCGAGCTGGTCTACATGGTCGAGGCGGGCATGCCGCCGCTCGAGGCGATCCGCGCGGCGACCGCCAGCGCCGCCGAGGTGCTCGACGCGGCCGGCGAGCTCGGCTGCCTGGCCGCCGGATGCATCGCGGACCTCGTGGCGGTGCGCGCCGATCCGGTCGCCGACATCCGGGCGCTCGCCCGCGTCGACTTCGTCATGCAGGGGGGAGCCATCGTCGTCGACCGGTGAGCCCGGCGATAGAGTGGCGGCGCGCATGGCCACGCACCAGCTCGTCCTGATCCTCGACTTCGGCAGCCAGTTCACCCAGCTGATCGCGCGGCGGGTGCGCGAGAACCGCGTCTACTGCGAGGTCCATCCCTTCGACCTCGCGGTCGACGAGATCCGCGCGCGCCGGCCGATCGGCATCGTGCTCTCCGGGGGGCCGCAGAGCGTCTACGACCCCGACGCGCCGCTGGCCCGGCG
>WYBK01000192.1 GCA_011525905.1 Acidobacteriota bacterium | reverse complement strand
CTCGAGCAGCGCCCCGGGGCGGCAGAAGTCCTCGACGTTGACGCCGTCGATGTACTCCATGACCATGAAGGCCGAGCCGTCCTCGTCGACCGAGAAGTCGTAGAGCTGGGCGATGTTGGGGTGGCGCAGGCGGATGGCCGCCTTGGCCTCGCGCAGGAAGCGCTCCTTCAAGTCGTGCTCGCTGTCGAGCGTCGAGCGCAGGACCTTGATGACCCGCAGCTCCTCGAGCTGCCGGTGGCGGACGAGGTAGAGCACCCCCATGCCGCCC
This sequence comes from Acidobacteriota bacterium, assembly GCA_011525905.1. GTDB lineage: Bacteria > Acidobacteriota > Thermoanaerobaculia > Multivoradales > JAGPDF01 > JACTMI01. The sequence goes on along the minus strand of WYBK01000192.1, from coordinate 18,026 downwards.
TCCGACAGCTTCCGGACGACCTCGTACTTCCCCTCGATCCGCTTGAGCGGGAGCACCTTGCCGGAAGTCTACCCCGACGGCGTGTCGGGGGCTCCGGGCGCCCGACTCGACCTCTCTTCGGGATCGGGTTCCGGCTCGATCGTGGCCCGCGAAGCGCCTGGGCGAGTCCCCGACATCGAGGGGCCGTGTTTCGGTGCGACGCTGGTGTCGCTGGAGCGTCTCCGTGGTTTCAGTACCACTACCCACCCGCTGGTAGAATCCAAAGCCGTCAACCGTCCAACGGGCCGGAGCAACTCCAGGCGTCCCCGCAGGGGGGGTTCGGAGCCTTCATTGGAGGAACAATGGAGACGCGATCGCTGCTTCGCACCTACTCCACCCGGATGTTCGCTCTCCTGCTCGCCCTGGTCACCTCGGCAGCTTGTGCCGAGGAGGGGCCAACAACAGTCCGTCTCCAGGAGTACGGGGGCGGGATGATCACGCATTACAGCGTATTCGAGCTCACCGAGGACGGTGGCCTCGAGATGACTCGCCGGGCTCCATCCGGTGTCTTGATGCAGCGCCGCCGTCTCGAACCAGCTGCTGACGACCTCCGGCACTACTTCGAGATCCTCGAAGAGGGGCGCTACTTCTCGGGCGCAGCTGCCGACGTTCGAAGCGAGCGAGTCGAGGAAGTGATGTCTGATTTCAAGGATGCCCCAGCGATCCGAGTCGAGGTCTTCCGCGGAGGAGTCCTCGTCACCTCGACGGTCGTGCCGCCCAGGATCGCAGGAACGCTCCGGCCGGAGCTTCGCGAGCTCCCCTACGTCCGCGCCGCCTGGCAGCTGTTCGAGGAATTCGAGTCGCAGTGGGAGAGCGCGGAGAAAATCGCGCCGTGAAGCGGGTCTCCGAGAGCACCATCCTAGCGAGTGTTCTGGTGCTCTGCTCAGCGGAGCAGTCGGAAGCAGGAAGCTACTCTGACACCGTAGACTGCACCTCGATCGTCGGCGGCTTCTGCGCCCAGGGCCTGGACAGAGATCTCAATCCAATCGGAGCCTTCGCGATCACTCACCCGCCCGGGTATACCGGTATCTCTCAACCCGTTGTGAGCGTCGACGTCTGTGTCTCGCAGCTAGCTCCGTACCACGACCTGACGAACGTGACGCTCAACGCACTCTCGCTATGGTCCGCGATGACACCGATCCTCGGCAACTGTGAGCCTTTCTGCTCGCTACCCGAGGATCCGAATCCGGAAGCCGGGTTCTTCGATGCAGCCAGCGTCGTTCTTCACGAGATTGGGCATGCTCTGGGGCTGGATCACCCGAACCTCCGCTTCGAGGATCCTGCCGTGGAGGGAACTTTCGTCCACTCGAGTTTCAGCGCGGCCTACGACGGAGCCCCGGCGGGTGTCCTCATTGGGTCTGACGGGGTTCGCGGATCGAGGGACGACTTCATGGACGACCTTTTCGGAACGACCGCTGTCAACGTCAACTGGTTTCGGGAGTTGGACAACGACCCCTTTGCAATCGACAGTGAGGTCATCGACATCGATCACTACTCGAGAGCAACGAATACGCAGCTTCCCGCGGGTAGCGACTGGGCCGCCAATGCGAATTTCTGCTACGGCTTTCAGGCCGGGCACGCACGCACCCACTCCGTCATGTACTCGACGTTTACGAACCTGATGGCCTACTCTGGTCTTGCAGCTGACGACGTCAACGCCATGAAGATGCAGCGCGCTGGAGAGGACCGGCTTGCAGCTACCGGAGACGACTACTCGCTGGTATTGAACTTCGTCACAGAGTGCCAGGACGCTGAGATCGAAGTGACCTGGGGCCCTGATCTCAGCTCATCGACCTTGGGGTCCACTGCGTCCCGCGTAGTTCCGACTTTTGCGGCGCCGCCCCCTCCACTCGCGAGGCACTACACGATCGTGCCGCCATCGGGGATCTCGCATGTGTATGTCTTCCTGAATCCCGACAAGCCCTGGAACTTTCTCATTCTATTCGCCGATGGATTCGAGGGCGGTGACTTCGCTCGGTGGACGGAGGTGCTTTCGGGTTTCGACGAGGACGCAGCGTCAGGGGTCCCAGGGCATGGGCCAGGTGATCCCCATCCTTATAGCTGCCCGGTGGCTGCTCCAGCGATCCCTGGGCCCGACTAGTCCGCCGAGTATTCGACTCTCTCTGGACAACGACCCTCTCGGGCACATCACCGGTAAAGAAGACTTGACGAACCCAGACATCGGAATCCGATCGAGAGACCATCTGACCGATGCCCAGGGCTAAACCTGCCGACCCAAGAACTGGCGGCAAGAGGAAACTCGCTGTGCTAGTTCTCTCGCTCGCAGCCCTCAGGGGCAGGTTTCGAAGGCGTTGGTGTCGGTGACGGCGGGGGCGGAGACGCCGAGCTCGTTGGTGTAGGTCTTGGTGGTGCCGGTGTAGGTGTCGGTCACCCGGATCTCGAACTCGACGCTGGTCACCGCCGCGAAGAAGACCCAGTAGCGGTTGTTGAGGTCGCAGGCGTCGAGCACCTTGATCATCACCTCGAAGTTGGTCGGGGCGAAGAACCAGAGGACGCCCGAGTCCTGCGAGCCCAATGGCACGAAGCGGGCATCGCCGGTGCCGCCCTGGAAGTCGCGCCAGGTCGCGCTGATGCGGAAGCGGCCGCCGCCGACCTCGCCGTAACGGCCGTCGTAGGCGGGCATCGCGCCGTCGCCCGCGAGCACGCGGGCGGCGCCCGCGCAGGCGACGAAGGTCGAGAAAGCGCCGTCGGCGCCCGGCTCCTCGGAGGCGGTCACCAGGTAGTAGCTCTTGTCGTCGGCGAGCGCGGCGGCGAGCAGCGCCGAGGAGCCCGGCCCGAGGTCGGCGTCGTCGCTGCCGGCGAGCAGGTTCTCGAGCGGCTTGGTCGGATCGAAGGCGCCGCCGTAGAGGAAGATCATGCCGTCGAAGCCCCCCTCCTGGACGCTGTAGAGCGTGCAGGAGGCGTCGGCGTCGACGAAGAAGGGCTGCACCCCGTAGCCGACGACCTTGCCCGAGAGCGCCAGCCCGTCGGCGGTCGGCCGGTTGAAGCTCTTGCCCCCGCCGGTCGTCCCGTAGAACGAGTAGGCTGCCCCAGCAGCCGCCGGCGCGGCGCCGGCGAGGACCGAGAGAGCGGTCACCAGGAGCGTGGCGAGGGCCAGGGAGGCGGAGGGCGAGCGCTTCACGGCGGGCGATCCTACGCGACCGGCGCCGCCCCTGTCGAACCGAGAAGATGGCGGCAGGTCGGTGCGCACGGCTGCCTGGAGGCTCAAGGCTCGGGATTCGTTGCGGGCAGACCGCCGATCGCCGATTCGACGAGCGCCCCGGGACTCCGGCCCCGCTCGGCGGCGTGGCGCAACACCGCGGCGTCGCCCGAGACCAGCAGCGCGGCGGGCTCGGTTTCGAGCAGGGCGAGGAGGTGACCGTCGCCGCGCGGCCCGCGGCGCGCCGGGGCGGGAGAGCGGACCGCGCCGTTGGCCGCGATCCGCACCAGGATCTCGTCGATCTCGCTCTCGCCGAGCCCGTGGAGGGCGGCGATCCGCGGCCGCACCAGCACCCGGCGGTACTCGGCCAGCAGCTCGTCGGAGATCAGGAAGCGCAGCCGGCCGTGCAGCAGGGCATCGAGGATGCGGGCCGTCGGCGCGGCCGGGTCCCGGGTGAGCAGCCCGGCGACGACGACGTTGGTGTCGACGACGACCGGCGCCCCGCTCACCGGCGCGCGGCCCGCGTCTCCCGGGCGGCGAGCGCGAGCGCCTGCGCCTCGGAGAGCGCCGAGCGCGCCCGCGCCCGCGCCACCAGCCGCTCGGCCTCCTCGCGCGGCTTGATGCCGTAGGCGACGACGCTCTCGGCGACCAGCTCGCCGAGGGTGGTGCCCCGGATGGCGGCGGCCTCCTTGAGCGCGCGATGGAGCTCGTCGGGCAGCGTGAGGGTGACCCGGGTCATGACGACAGCTTAGCAGGAGAGCATCAAAGCATCAAGCTGCCGAGCCCAAGCTCGAGCGCCACCGCGCCCCCGCCTCGGGGGGAGCGCCCGAGGGCGGCTCAGCCCTTGGCCTCGTACCAGGTGGGGCCCCAGCCGGCTTCGGCGAGCAGGGGGACGTCGAGGTCGGCGACCGACTCCATCTCCCGTCGGACGAGGGCGGCGACCGGCTCGACCTCGCCCGCGGGGACCTCGAGGACGAGCTCGTCGTGCACGGTCAGCAGCAGGCGCGCGCCGGGGTGCTCGGCGCGCAGGCGGCGGTCGACGGCGATCATGGCGAGCTTCAGGACGTCGGCCGCGGTGCCCTGGATGCGGGCGTTGATCGCCACCCGGCGGGCGTTCTCGCGCAGGTTGAAGTTCGAGCTCCCCAGCTCCGGCAGGTGACGCACCCGCCCCCAGAGGGTTTCGACCTTGCCCTCGCGCTCGGCGCGCTCGACCGTCTCGCGCATGTACTGCTGGACGCCGCCGTAGCGCGCGAAGTAGGCCTTCATGAAGGCCTCGGCCTCGGCGGTCGGCACCCCCAAAGCCTGGGCGAGGCCGAAGGCGCTCATGCCGTAGATCAGGCCGAAGTTGATCGTCTTGGCGGCGCGCCGCTGGTCGGCGCTGACCAGGTCGGGCGAGACGCCGAGCACGCTCGCCGCGGTCGCCCGGTGGATGTCCTCGCCGGCGCGGAACGCCTCGATCATGGCCGGCTCGCGCGCGATGTGGGCGAGGATGCGCAGCTCGATCTGGCTGTAGTCGGCGACCAGCAGCAGGTGGCCCGGAGCGGCGCGGAAGGCCTCGCGGATCTTCTGCCCCTGCTCGGTGCGCACCGGGATGTTCTGCAGGTTCGGATTGGCCGAGGAGAGGCGGCCGGTCGCCGCCACCGCCTGCTGGAAGCGGGTGTGGAGGCGGCCGTCGGCGCCGACCAGCTGCGGCAGGGCGTCGACGTAGGTCGACTTGAGCTTGGTCAGCTCGCGGTAGCGCAGCAGCTTCTGGGGCAGCTCGTGGCCCCGCTTGGCGAGCTCTTCGAGCGTCGCCGCGTCGGTCGACCAGCTCTTGGTCTTGCGCGTCTTGCGCAGCACCGGCAGCCCGAGCTTCTCGAACAGGATCGTGCCGAGCTGCTGCGGCGAGTTCAGGTTGAACGTCTCCCCCGCGGCGGCGTGAATCTGGCCCTCGAGGCCCCCGAGCTCCGCCGCCATCGCGGCCGACATCGCCTCGAGGAAGGGGACGTCGAGCGCGATCCCCGCCTCCTCCATGCCGAGCAGCACCGGCACCAGCGGCGCCTCGATCTCGCGGTAGACGGCGCCGAGGCGCCCGGTGGCCGCGAGCTCGTCGAAGATCGGCCCGTCCAGCCGGCGGGCGAGCGCCAGCCGCTCGCACGCCCAGGCGCCGAGCCGCTCGTCGCCGAGCGCCGGCTCCTGCCCCTTGTCGAAGCCGGCCTCGCGGGCGCTGCGCGGCTGGACGCCGAGCCGTTCGGCGGCGATCTCCTCGAGCGAGTGGCCATGGGCCGACGAGCGGATCAGGTAGGAGGCGAGCTGCAGGTCGCGCAGCGCACAGCCGGCGCGCTCGCCGCCGGGGACGAGTCGCAGCACCTCTTTGAGATCGTGCCCGGCGAGCTCGCCCTCCCGGTCGGCGGCGCGCTCCGCGAGCGCCGCGCCCGCCGCCGCCGCGAGACCGGCGCGGCGCAGGTCGAGCCAGCAGGCCTCGCCCTCTCCGTCGGCTCCGGCCGGCCCGGCGAAGGCCAACGCCACCGGCGGGTCGCCGCCGGCGAGCGCGACGTGCAGACGGCCGGGAATCGCGGCGACGGCGGCCGCCACGTCCGCCGGGTCGGCGATCTCGCGCATCGCGGCCGCCGCCGCGCTCGCCGCGGCCGAGCCGCCCAGCTCCTCGAGCAGGCCGCGGAATTCGAGCTCGGTGTAGAGCGCGCGCAGCGCCTCGGCATCGGGAGGGTCGAGGCGGAGCGACTCGGCATGGAGCGCGACCGGCAGGTCGGTGTGGATGGTCACCAGCTCCTTGGAGAGCAGCGCCTGCTCGCGATGCTGCTCGAGCCCCTCGCGGTAGGCCTTGCGCGGAATCTCGGCCGCGCGCTCGAGCAGCGCCTCGACCGAGCCGAACTCGGCCACCAGCTTCTGAGCGCCCTTGTCGCCGATGCCGGGCACGCCGGGGACGTTGTCGACCGCGTCGCCGACCAGGGCCAGGTAGTCGGGGATCCGCTCCGGAGGTAGCCCGTAGTCGGCTTCGACCAGCGCCGGGTCGTAGCGCTTGTTGCGGCCGGTGTGGAAGAGCGTGACGTGCGGCCCGACCAGCTGCAGCAGGTCCTTGTCGGCCGAGACCAGCACCACGTCGTAGCCCGCCTCGGCGGCGCGCCGGGAGAGCGTGCCCATGACGTCGTCGGCCTCGTAGGGGTCGAGCTCCAGGATCGGGATGCGGAAGCCCTCGATGGCGCGCCGCAGGTAGGGAATCTGCGCGGCCAGGTCCTCGGGCACCGGCGCGCGGTTCGCCTTGTAGTCGGCGTACTTCTCGCGGCGCACCGTCTCGTCCGAGACGTCGAGCGCGACGCCGACCAGGTCGGGCGCCTCGTCCTTGAGCACCTTCTTGAGGATCTGGATGAAGCCGTAGACCGCGTTGGTCGGCTGCCCCTTCGAGTTGGCCAGCTCGCGGATCGCGTAGAAGGCGCGGAAGAAGGTGTGATAGCCGTCGATCAGCAGCAGCTTGGGGCGCGCGGACACGGCCGCGAGCCTAGCATCGGGCTCCTCGCCGGGCCGTGCTCAGCCGCCCGGTCGCCGCCGCGCAGGCTGGCTCAGTTGTCGGCGTAGCCTCGGGCCCAGGTGCGCTCGGGGTCGTGATTGCGCAGGTCGATGCCGAAGTCGACGGCCGCCTTCATCGCCAGCAGCACCGAGACCCACCCCGCGACGAGCTCCATGCGCTCGTGCTCGTCGACCTCGCTCGCCAGCAACGCCAGGTCGGTGCCCCCCCGGCCGTCCGGCTCGAGGGTGAACTCGACCAGCGTGCCGAAGTACTCGACGGCCAGGTGCACCGGCGGCTCCCGGCGCAGGATCCGCCCCTCGTGGGGCTCGTGCCCGAGGAAATGGAAAGTCACCACGCCCTCGCTCTCCGGCGCCGACTCGGCCCAGAAGCGTGCCCGCCCCTCCGCGGTCGCGAGCGCCTCGTAGACCTTCTCGGGGGGCGAAGCGAGGTGCAATCGCCAGCGGATCAGGCCCGGCTTCGGCTGGAAGGTCATCCGCCCCTCCCGCTCGCGTGCGCGCGAGCTCGCCGAAAGTGTACGCCCGCGCCCGGCGCGCGCGCGAGCCGGCGGCCGTTGCGGTAATCTGGCTCGCGAACCGCAACGACCGCTACCGGAGGCTCCGATGCCCGAATTCGCGATGATGAACGGCTTCCTCTGGCTCGTCCTCGGCCTGCTGGCCGGAGCGCTCGCCCGCTTCTTCCTGCCCGGCAAGGACAAGATGGGCTGCATCCTGACCGTCCTGGTCGGCGTGGCCGGCGCCTACCTCGGGGGCTTCCTGGCGACGCTGCTGGGCTTCGGCGGCTTCCGCGGCTTCGACGTCTACAGCCTGATCGTCGCCACCCTGGGCGCCGTCCTGCTGCTCGTCGTCTTCCGCATCTTCCGCAAGGGCGAGCCCGCGAAGCGGGGCTGAGCCGCTCGGCGCCCGGGCACGCTCAGCGGCGCGCCTGGGCGAGCAGGTGGGCGATCTCGGGCAGGATCAGCCGGTCGAGCGCGAGCTCGACCGCCGCCGGCGAGCCCGGCAGCAGGAAGACCGCTTTCCTGCCCACCAGACCAGCGGTCGCCCGCGAGAGCATGGCGGCGGCGCCGATCTCGTCGAACGACAGCCGGCGGAAGAGCTCGCCGAAGCCGACGATGGTCCGCTCGAAGAGCGGCTCGATCGCCTCGACCGTCACGTCGCGCGGCGCGAAGCCGGTGCCGCCGGTGACCAGCACGACGTCGACGCCGAGCGCCGCGAGCGCGGTCTCGACCGCGGCGGCGAGCCGGGCCGCCTCGTCGGGCACCAGCCGCGAGGACTCGACGCGGTGCCCGGCGCGCTCGAGCCGCTCGCGCGCGACCGCGCCCGAGCGGTCGTCGGCGTGCGTGCGGCTGTCGCTCGCGGTGATCAGGGCGAAGCCGAAGCGGCGCTCCCCCGCCTCCCGGCGATGCTCCGCGGTGGGCATGGCGCGGACTCTACACGGACGCGGCGCGTTCCGGTCCCGAGCCGGCCAGCTCCCGGAGCGAACGCCGCTGCTAGGATCCGCGGCCATGCAAGCGCGCAAGGTGGCGATCCTCTCGGTGCCCATGGACCTCGGCCAGGGACGGCGCGGCGTCGACATGGGGCCCTCGGCGATCCGCTGCGGCCGCCTCGAGGAGCGCCTCGAGGCGCTCGGACACGAGGTCCTCGATCTCGGCCACGTCAACGTCCCCGACCCGGAGGAGCTCGGCATCGAGTCGGCCGGTCCCGGCGGCGGCATGGGCTTCCTCGAGGCGATCCGGGCGGCCTGCACCGAAGCGGCCGAGAAGCTGCTCGGGCTGGCCGACGACGTCTTCCCGGTGGTGCTCGGCGGCGACCACTCCCTCTCCTTGGGCTCGGTCACCGGCTGCTCGCGCCGCCAGCGCACCGGCGTCGTCTGGGTCGACGCGCACGGCGACTTCAACACCCCGGACACCTCTCCCTCGGGCAACATCCACGGCATGCCGCTCGCCGCCCTCTGCGGCTACGGCCACCCGCGGCTGGTCGACCTGGTCTGGCCGGGCGCCAAGGTGCGCCCCGAGGACGTCGTGCTGATCGGCGTGCGCGATCTCGACGGCGAGGAGCGCCGGCTGATGCGCGAGGCCGGAGTCACCGTCTACACCATGAAGGAGCTCGACCACCGCGGCCTGCCGCGCATCGCCGAGGAGACGCTCGACCGGCTCGGCGGGCTCGACCGCCTGCACGTCTCCTTCGACGCCGACGTGCTCGATCCGGAGATCGCGCCCGGCGTCGGCACGCCGGTGCCGGGGGGCTTGACCTTCCGCGAGGCGCACCTGCTGATGGAGCTGTTCGCCGATTCGGGGCGGGTGACCAGTCTCGACCTGGTCGAGGTCAATCCGATCCTCGACCGGGAGAACCGCACCGCCAACACGCTGGTCGGTCTCGCCGCCAGCCTGCTCGGCAAGAAGATCTTCTGAGCCCGCGAGCCTCGGCCGGGCTCGCTCAGTCGATCTCTTCGAGCTCGGTGTCGACGTCGGCGACGTTGCGCTTGGCGTCGGGCGTGACGATCACCTTGATCCAGGCGTCGTGGTACCCCTCGAGCTCGAGGTGGACCAGGTACTCCCCGGGCGCCGGGAAGACGTAGATCTTGCCGCCGCCCATGCCGTCCCAGTCGTCGGCGATGCCGAGATAACGGCCGGCGACGGTCACCCGCGCCTCCTCCGGGCTGACGTGGAACTCGGCGCCTCGTCGGGTCTCGAAGACGTCGACGACGACCGGCTCCGGGGTCGCCGCCGCCGTGGGCGCCGCCGTCGGCGCTGGCGCCGGCACCGCCGCCGCAGCCTGGGGCCGACTCGTCGGCTTCGGCGTCGGCGCGGGCGTCGCCGTCGCGGCCTCCGGAGCGTCGGCCGGCGGCGCCTCCGGCTGGGCGAGCGGCTGCGCCAGCGTCGGATCGGGCGCCGGCTCGACCGGCGGCGCGCCGACCTCGGGCGCTCCCGGGGAGCGCCCGAGCCAGAGGAAGAGGGCGATCGCCACGGCCGCCGCGCCGGCGAGCGCCGCCCAGAGCACCCCCTTGCCGGGTCCGGCGTCGGACTCGGCGATCGTGGTCCCCCCCGCGGCGGGCAGGGCGGCCGCCGCGGCCGCGCGCGCCGGGGCCGCGGCGGCCCGCTTCGCCACCAGCTTGGTCGCCGCGGTGCGCGCCGCCGGCGAGGCGGCGAGCGCCCGCGCCTCGGCCGCGAAAGCTGCGGCGTCGGCGAAGCGCTCGTCGCGCTCCTTGGCGAGCGCGCGCCGCAGGAAAGCCGCGACACCCGGCGGCAGCGCCGCGTGGATCGCCGCGTCGGCCATCGGGTCCTCGTGCAGGATCTGGTAGACGAGGCTGGTCACCGTGTCGGCCGGGAAGGGCTTGCGCTTGAGCAGCATCTCGTAGAGCACGACGCCCAACGAGAAGAGGTCGCTGCGGCCGTCGAGCGACTGCCCCTTGACCTGCTCCGGCGCCATGTAGGCGGGGCTGCCGACCATCATGCCGGTGCGGGTCAGCTCGGTCGACTCGCCGACCGCCTTGGCCACGCCGAAGTCGGCGACCTTGACCTGGCCGGTGCGCGTGATCATCAGGTTGCCCGGCTTGATGTCGCGGTGGACGATCGCCGTGGCGTGCGCCACGGCCAAGGCGTCCGCCGCCTGCGCGGCGATGTCGAGCGCCTGCTCGAGCGAGGGGAACTCGCCCCGCGACAGGCGCGCTGCGAGGGTTTCGCCCTCGACCAGCTCGAGCACCAGGAAGAGGCTCTCCCCCTCGCGTCCGGCGTCGTAGACCCCGACCACTCCGGGGTGGTGGAGGCGGGCCGCGACGCGGGCTTCGCGCTGGAAGCGGGCGGCGATCTCGTCGCCCTCCTCGCGGCCGCCGGCGAGCGCCGCGGCGATCATCTTGATCGCGACCTCGCGCCCGAGCTGCGGATCGTAGCCGCGGTAGACCGTGCCCATCGCGCCGCGGCCGATCTCGCCGCGGATCTCGTACCGACCGACCTTCTCGGGGTGGGGGCGCACGCGCGGATTCTAGCCGGGACGGCGGCCGGCGCGCAGCGCAACCTCCGGACGGCCGCCGGCCCGCGTCGCCGGAGGGCGGTTTCGTCCCGGACCGCTCGCGCCACGGCCGGGCGGGCGCTAGCTTGCCCGGAGAGGCGGCGCGCGCCCTCCGGGCGCCACGACCTCCTTCTTGGGAACGGCGGCGCGAGCCGCCGCTTTTTTTCGGCCTGGGCAAGAGAAAGGGGCGGAGCGGCTCGCGCCGCCCCGCCCCGTGGGCGCTCCGGAGAGCCCGGACCTAGAAACGCAAGCCGAGCGAGAAGCGGTACTCGCGCGGCGTGACGTGGCTGGTGTCCGAGACCGCCTTGCCGAAGTTGACACCCTCGACGTAGTTCACCGGCAGGCCGTCGGCGTCGACCGGCCCGTTGCGATCGGGCGTGATCGAGGTGTCGAAGGTCACCAGCGAATCCTCGTTGAGCGCGTTGCGCAGCTCGAACTTCACCCAGGGCTCGAGCGACCGCCAGACCGGCACGCGGTAGTTGAGCGCCAGGTCGACGACGTTGGACGACTCGAACTCGCCCACGCCCCGCTCGCCGAAGAACAGCGTCTGGCTGTTGCCGCGCGACAGGTAGCCCGGATCCCGCGCCAGCTGGATCGCCGAGTAGGCGACGTTGGTCGCGCGCAGGCTGTAGGTCAGCGGCGAGTCGTAGCGATAGACCAGGCCGATGTCGAGACCGCCGGCCCGGCCGAGCTCCAGCGTGTAGTTGGTCCAGATGCGGACCTTGTTCTCCTGATAGTCGTCGAAGCGGCCGTACGGGTTGTTGCGCTCGACCAGCAGCTCCGGGAAGTTGCCGAAGCTCGACGTCAGGCCGGGCTGGTTGGCCGCCTCGCCCTCGTAGTTGCCCTCGTTCTCGATCTGGTGGGTCCAGCTGCCGGCGACCGTCCAGTTGTCGAGCACGCGGTACTGCCCCTGGAGCACGATGCCGCGGTACTTGCGGATCGGCACGTCGGTGTTGCGGATCACCTGGTTCTCGAACTCGCCCGCCGGCACGCCGTTGAGCTCGACGAAGGTCGTGCCCGTCGTGGTGTCGACGAAGTCCTCGACGAAGTTCGAGACGTCGCGGTCGACGTAGGTCAGCTTCAGGAAGCCGCCCTTGGGCAGCTCCATGCCGGCCGACAGCGAGATCTCCTCGGTGATCGGCGACGACATGTCGTTCTCGGTGAAGACGTTGGCCGTCGGCACGGCGGCGTAGTAGAAGAAGTAGTTGGCCGGATCGAAGCCGGGCGCGAAGTCGAGCCCCTCTCCGGGCGGGCCGATGTAGTAGCCGTAGAGCAGCGACGGGTTGCCGACCGGCGTCGACAGCGCGAACTGAGTGATGTTGAAGCGGCCGGCATACTCGGCGTAGGTCACGTCGACCTTGTACTTGCCGTTGCCCAACGGATCGTAGGACACGCCGAGACGGGGCACGAGCGCGTCGGTGTCGATCGTGGTGACCGCGGCGTTGGCCTCCGAGTCGGTCTGCTCGTAGCGCAGGCCGAGATTGAGCGACCAGTTGGCGTTCAGGTTCCAGCGGTCGTTGACGAACAGCGCGTCGGTGGTGATGTCGATCGCCGCGCCGCGGGTCGCCAGCCACTGGCCGAGGCCGGAGAGGCCGGGGGTGAACACCGGGATGATCTTGCCGTTGGCGTCGAGAGCCGGGGCGCCGCCGACCACCTTGTAGTCGGTGTAGAAGACGTAGTCGGTGGCGGTCTGCGAGTTGCCGCCGACGCTGGTGTTGACGAAGCGCTCGGCGCCGAGCTTCAGGTCGTGGCTGCCGGTCTTCTCGGTCGCCAGGAACCAGGAGAGCGCGGCGAACGACTGCTCGTTGTTGCGGTCCTCCGGATCGGTCGCGTCGAAGTAGGGCGCGTTGTAGTTGCGATTGGCGCTCGCCCCGGGCAGCGCTCCCTGGCTGCGGAACGGCGAGTCGAGGATGTCGGTGCTGCTGCCGCCGGCGTTGCGGAAGCCGAACTCCTTCTCCGAGTAGCGCACCTCGGCGAACAGGTTGCTCGACAGCACGCCGTTGTAGCCGAGCGACCAACCGGTGTTCGGGAAGTTGCGGTTGATGATCGAGTAGGTGTCGATCGCCCGGCTGGTCGAGACCACGTTGTTCTGCACGGTCTCGTTGTCGGTGTAGGAGATCTGCACCGAGTGGTTGTTGCTCAGGTTGCCGGTGAGCTGGACCTGCCAGCGGTCATTCTCGACCTGCGTGTTGAACGGGATGCCGGAGATCGGCAGGGTCAGGGCGTTGTCCTGGTCCTGAGTCTGGCCGGCGAGGAAGAACCAGATCCGGTCGCGCATCACCGGGCCGCCGAGCGTCGCCTGGTAGACCTTGGAGAGGTCGCCGGTGTTATCGATGCCGCGATCCTCCTCGAACGGCGTCTCGTCCTGCCAATCGGGGTCGGTCAGGTCGGCGCGCAGCGAGCCCGAGAACTGGTTGCCGCCACTCTTGGTGATGGCGTTGACCACGCCGCCCGAGAAGCGGCCGTACTCGGCGGAGACGCCGGAGGTCAGCACCTGCGTCTCGGCGATGGCGTCTTCGATGAAGAGATTGTCGAAGTCTCCGAAGATGTTCTCGGTGATGTCGACGCCATTGACCATGAAGACGTTGTCGAAGGCGAAGCCGCCGTTGATCGTCACCTGGCCGACGTTCGGCGTGTTGTCGGTGACGCCGCCGGCCAGTTCGACGATCGCCGAGAAGTTGCGGTCGACCGCCAGGTTGTCGACCTGCGTGGCGTCGAAGTTGGCGCCGACCGTGGTGGTCTCGAGCGCCGAGGGCGCCTCCCCTTCGACCACGATCGTCTCGGTGGCGGCGAGCACTTCGAGCGCGGCGTCGGAGCGCGCGGTGCCGCCGAGCGGCACGGTCGCCGAGCGCTCGACGGTCTGCATGCCGTCGAGCGCGAAGCGCACGACGTAGGCGCCCGGCGGCAGCCCCTTGAGGATGTAGTCGCCGTTGACCGAGGTCACGGCGCTGCGCTCGCCGATCAGCGCCGGCGAGGTGACGGTGACCGTGACTCCCGGCAGCGGCTGGCCGTCGTTCGAGGTCGCCGTGCCGACCAGCACGCCGGTCTGCACGCCCTGCGCCCCGGCGGGCACGGCCGTCACCAGCGCGATCAGCGCCAGCGCCAGGATGCCGATGGAGGTTCGCTTCATCTGCTTCTCCTTTCTCATTCGACTCGCCCTCGCGCACGCCGCGGGGCTCATCCGCTACGTGAGCCACGAGCGTGCCAACCGCGGCGCACCTGCCCGGAGCGCCGGCCGGTCCCGCGCGCGAGACGGTCGACACCAGGAGACGGCCCGCTTCGCCCGAGGCCTCGCGCGCGACGGTTCCGGGGCGCGAGCGCGCGTCCGGTTCCACGGATCTTTCGTCCCGGTCCAGTCCAACTCGCCCCGCGCCCTCCAGTGGGCGAGTCCCGCGCGGCGCGGTGAGCGCGCGCGGCGCTCCGCGGCGCCCGTGGACCCACGGAAACCGCCGTGCGGCGAGCTGGTCCCGGAGCGGGTAACGCTCCACACGCGCGCCCGTAGCCCGGTCCAAGGAGGCCGGAGCCATGGTCGACGCCACGCTGCCTCGCGAGTCGCGTTCGTTTCGCCGGTGCCTCGCGCTGCTGTTCGCGCTGGTCGCGCGCGGCGCCGCGGGCGAAAGCACGGCGGCGGCCGTATCCGACACCGCCGTCTCGTGCGTCGGTCTCAAGGCGCGACCGGCGCAGGCGATCGGCGCGATCCGCCTCGACCTCGGCGCGCTGCCGACCTGGCTGCGACCGCCGGCCGAGCGCGCCGCGGCCTTCTGGAACGATCCGGGGTGCAATCGCGCGGGCGAGTTCCCGAAAATCGTCCTCGACGAGACGCCGGAGCCCCACCGGGTGATCCGCGTGCGCTGGGAGCCCGGGCACAATCCGCGCGAGCCGCGCAGCTGCGGCTCCTTCATCGGCGCGGAGATCATCCTCTACGGGCGCGCGATCGACCCGCGCGTGCACGCGCTCGGCGGCTGCGGCGACCTCGACCGCGTCGCCGAGACGCTGGCGCACGAGCTCGGCCACGCGCTCGGGCTGACCGACCGCTTCGAGCCCGCCTGTTACGGCTCGATCATGAGCCAGCTGGTCTGGACTTCGGCGACGGGGATCCTGCCGCGCCGGGTGCAGCCCTACGAGTGCGCGGCGGCGGACCTGGCCTTCGAGACGCCCGCCGAGCGGCGCGCCGGCGCTCGCCGCGACATCGTGCTCGCCAGCGCCGGGCTCGCGATCGCTGCGGGCGAGGGCGAGGGCGCGGCCGCCCTCGCCCGGCTCACGCTTCCTGAGCCTGCTGCGGAACCCCGCCGACGATCCGCTCGAACTGCTCCCGGTATCCTCGGGACAGCGTCAGCCGAGTTCCATCCCTGAGCAGGACGGAGTAGTCGCCGTGGAAGATGTGGTTGAGCTCGCGGATCCGGTCGATGTTGACGATCGTCGAACGGTGGATGCGCGCGAAGACCTTGGGGTCGAGCCGCGTCTCGAGCGAGCTCATGGTCTCGCGCAGCAGGTGGCTCTCCTTGCCGATGCGCAGGCGCACGTAGTTGCCCGCGGCCTCGATCCAGTCGACGTCGGCGGCGCGCACGAAGACGATGCGGCCGACGCTGCGCACCACGAAGCGGTCGAGATAGGGCTGCTCGCCGCGCAGCTCCTGGAGCATCGAGCGCAGCTGCTCGTCGAGGCCGGCGCCGTCGCGGCGGGCGAGCGCCTCGCGCGCGCGCTCGAGGGCGAGGCCGAGCCGCTCGCGGTCGAAGGGCTTCAGGAGATAGTCGAGGGCGTTGACCTCGAAGGCGCGCACCGCGTGCTCGTCGTAGGCGGTGACGAAGACCACCGCCGGCAGGCGGTCGGGCGGCAGGCTCTCGAGCAGGGCGAAGCCGTCCTGCCCGGGCATCTGGATGTCGAGGAAGAGCAGGTCGGGGTCGAGCTCCTCGAGCTTGGCGCGCGCCTCCTCGGCCGAGCCGGCCTCGCCGACCACCTCGACGTCCGCCTCGTCGGCCAGCAGCCGGCGCAGCTTGCCCCGCGCGAGGGGTTCGTCGTCGACCAGCATCACGTTCAGGGCTTCGCTCATGCGGCCTCCCGGACCCGTTTCGGGTTTCATACGTTGCGCAGGCCCTCGAGTTCTCGGTAGGGCATGACCACCCGGGCGAGCGCGATCCCCCCGCCACCGGCCTCGGAGCGCAGGTCGAGGTCGAGCCGGGCGCGGTCGCCGTAGATCTGCTCGAGCCGCGCGCGGGTGTTCTGGATGCCGACCCCCTCGCGCTCCGGCCGGGTCGGGGCGGGGCCGCCGGGTGGCAGGTCGTTCTCGACCTCGAGGAAGAGCTCCCCCTCCTCCCGGCGCGCCCGCAGGATCACCCGGCAGGGGCGACTCGATCGCCCGACGCCGTGCACCACGGCGTTCTCGACCAGCGGCTGCAGCAGGAAGCTCGGCACGGCGGCGTCGAGCGCGAACTCGTCGACGTGGCTCGTCCAGCGCATCCGGTCGGAATAGCGCATCCGCTCGATCTCCAGGTAGCGCTCGACGAACTCGAGCTCCTGGGCGAGGGGGATCTCCTGGGCGCCGTTGGTCTCGAGCGACTTGCGCAGGAGGTCGGAGAGGCGGACCAGCATCTGGTCGGCCGCGGCCGGATCGACGTAGACCAGCTCCGAGATCGAGTTGAGCGCGTTGAACAGGAAGTGGGGCTGTAGCTGCATGCGCAGCGCGGCGAGCTCGGCGCGCACCAGCTGCTCCTTGAGCCGCGAGGCGACCAGCTCTTTCTCGCGCAACCCGCGGTAGTAGGCGAGCAGCTGGCGGACGCCGACGATCGCCCAGTAGGTCAGCAGATTGACGTGGAAGTTGTGCCGGAAGGAGAAGACCAGCGCCTCGGAGTAGGCGATCTCCTGGCCGCGCGCGGCGCGCAGGCCGTGGAAGAACGACTCGGCGAGCAGCAGGTGGCTGGAGGCGATCGCGACGCTCGCCAGGATGTGGAGGGCGAGGTGGCCGGCGAACTGCTCGCCGAACGGCCACCGGCGGCAGAGGTGGACCACCAGCAGGGCGAGCAACCCCCAGAGAAGGTAGTAGGGGATGTTGACCAGGAGCGCGTCCAACCAGCGCAGGCCGCGCTCGCCCCCCGGCACCTGCCGGATCGCGGCTTCCGAGGCGAAGAAGAGCCCGAGGCCGATCCAGAGCAGGACCCAGACCAGGACCCTTCGCGGCAGCAGGGCGCGGCGCGGCGCCGGCTCGGCCATCGCGCGAATCTAGCTCGCTCCGCCCGCGCCCGGCCGCGGCGCGGGGCGGGACGGCTCCCGGCGGACGCCGGCCGTCCCGCTGGCGGGGTGGGCGAGTCTCCAGGAGGGGCGGCGAAGCTGCACCCCCTCAGTCTAGATCCAGCCCCGGTTCGAATAGACTGTGGAGCCGGTCACACCGCGATTCGCTCCAGGAGGTCGCCTTGTCGCGTGAGCTCTCGACCCTGATCGTCCTCGGACTGGCCGGCGCCACCGCCGCCGAGGGCGCCAAGCCCCCCGCACCCTCTCCGTTCGCGGTCGCCGGCCGCGGCGAGCCGGCGCTCGTCGACGTCGCCGGCCTCGGCCAGCTCGACGCGGCGACCGGCGCCGCCCGCACCCTCTTCTCGCTCGACTTCCGCGGCGACGCCGCCGACCCGGTCGGCACGGCGCGCGCCTACCTCGCCGGCGACGCCGCGCGCCTCGGCCTCGCCGGGGCGCCGACCGAGGAAGCTCTGCCGGTGCGCGCGGTCTCCCGCGGCAAGGCCTCGACTGTCGTCCGCTTCGAGCAGCGACTCGTGGGGCTGCCGGTCCACGGCGGCGAGATCGCGGTCGCGGTCGGCCCCAAAGGGAGGATCTCCTTCGTCTCGAGCAGCTACCGGCTCGGGCTCGGCGCGCCGGTCAACGCGCGCCGGCGCGACGCCGCCGAGGCGCTCGACGCCGCGCTCGCGCACCTCGGGTCGCCCCTGGCGATCACCCTGGCGCTCGACGCGCGGATCTACGCGGCCGAAGACGGCGCCCGCCACGTCTGGCGCGTCCTGCTCGACCCGCAGGGCGCGCCCGAAGGGGAGTGGGAGCTGCTGGTCGACGCCGAGAGCGGCGCGATCCTCGCCGCCGAGGACAAGCTGCTCTACGCCGACGCCACCGGCAAGGTCTTCGAGCCCGACCCGCTCTCCTCGGCGCTCGCCCTCTACGACTGCACGCCGCCGGTCGGCATCTGCGACGCCAACGACGCCGACTCGGCGCTGCTGACCGCCGAGACCTTCGACGTCACCCTGCGCGACGTCACCTTCGCCGATCCCACCTACAGCCTGATCGGCCCCTACGCCTCCTGCCT
>WYBK01000191.1 GCA_011525905.1 Acidobacteriota bacterium | reverse complement strand
GTAACCGCCGGGGACGTCGGGGAAGCGCGCCGCCGTCATGCGGGGGGCAGGTCGCGATGGAAGCGCGCGACCGCCTCGGCGAAGCCCGCGGTGCGCTCGACGTGGGGTTGGACGCCCGCGCCGTCGAGCACCTCGAGCTCCGCGTCGGGGCAGGCGCGCAGCCAGAGGTCGGCCGACTCGAGCGCCGGATGGACCGCCGCGGAGCCCCAGACGAGCAGCGTCGGGACGCGCAGCCGCGCGAGCGCGGCGCCGGCCGGGTGGTTGAGATAGCCCGACAGATAGGCGGCGAGCGCCGCCCGACTGCCGCTCTCGTGCGCGCCCCGCCAGTGGTGATCGATGCGCTCCGCGGTGGCGAGCCCGGGATCGGCGAAGAGCTCCTCGCGCAGGTGGTGCTCGATGCCGCGCCGGCTCGAGTAGACGTTGAGCGCCGAGGTGCCGAACACCGGCAACCGCAGGAGGCGGTGGATGATGGCGTCCTTGAAGTCGGGCTCGTCGGCGGCGGCGTCGATGCCCAGCGGGCAGACGAGGACCAGGGCGCGCACCAACTCCGGACGGTCGACCGCCAGCTGCACCGCGTAGGCGGCGGTGATTCCGGCCGCCACCAGGACGCCGCGGCGGCGCACGACGTCGTTGGTGAAGTCGATCAGGAAGTCGATGTAGAGCTCGGCGTCGTAGTCGATCGCCGGGCGGTCCGAGCTCCCCCAGCCGGGCAGGTCGGGAGCGAAGACCTGGAACCCGCCGGCGAGGCGCTCGGCGGCCTCGCGCCACTGGTGCGAATCGTGCCCCGGGCCGAAAGAGTGGAGCAGCACGAGCGGGTCGCCTTGGCCGAGCCGCTGGAAGAGGACGTCGCCCAGGTCCCAGGCGTAGCGGTGGCGCCGCCCCCAGGCCACCGGCTCGATCTTCCGGGCGCGCCGCGTGACGACCGCGTTGAGCAGCGCCGGCACGCCGACCGCCGCGCCCCCGACCAGGAGGCCGGTGAGGATCCGCTTGCGCCGCTTCCGGCGCTGCTCCTCCTCGCTCGTCCAGGCGGCCATGCGGCCAATGACGATAGCACGCGGAACCGGAGCGGGCCTTGCGCTTGCCCGCCGAATCGACCGGGCCTATCCTCGACCCGAGTGGATGCGAGGCCCGGACCTTCGGGCCCGTCACCCAGTGTCCTCGGGGAGGAGGCAGGTTGGCGCGATCCTCGCTCCTCTGGTGCCTCGGCGTCGCCCTTCTCGGCGCGCGCTCGGCTGCCGCCGAAGAGGCGGCACCCCCGCCTCGGGAGTGGCTCGTCGAGGTGACGGGCGAGTCGCGTCCGATTGCGGCGCGATCGGCCGATGGGAGTCGGCCCGTCGCAACGGCCGGAGGCGAGACGACCCTCCTGCTCGAGACCCTCGGCGACCTCTGGGGCTGGGGCCACTGGCTGATGGCTTCGATCGATTCCGACGGTCGGGTCGTGCGCAAGCGGTGGCTCGGAGAGGAGCTGGGCGACCACGGCAGCATCCGGGCCGTGGCGCTCTTGCCGAACGGAGACGCCCTGCTGGCCGCGGAGGGCCTCGACGAGCTGGTCGTCGTCCGCTACGGGTCGGAAGGCTCCATCCTCTGGACGAGGCGCCTCCCGGCGACCGCCGGCTACGAGAGGTTCGGCGCCGTCGCGACCGGCCCTGGCCCGGCGGAGACACTCTGGGTGGTCGGTCTCGAGATCGACTACGGGAGCGAGATCCGCTACCGCCTGCTCGAGTTCGACCAAGAGGGCGAGCTCGTCGCGGACGTGTTGCCGGTCGAACTGGGCGCACCGAGCAGCGACGCGCCGCCGCGGCTATTGGGTGCCTCCGGCGATCGCGTCTACCTGCTCGATCAGGACTCCTTCGGTCGCACCGGCACGCAGATTCTGGCGCTCGGCTCGGGGGGTGAGACGCTCTGGCGCAGCGCCGTATTCGACGACTCCGATCGGGAAGCGGTAATCGTCGCGGCGGAGGTGGCAGAGGACGGCCGGCTGGCGGTGCTCGGGGCGGGCAGCGACTGGCTCGACCAGCGAGGCGACGCGGCGCCGGCGGCGCGAGAACCGAGCCGCGAGCTTTTCGATCCCGATCCCTGGGACATGATGGCGGTCGCGCTCCTCGGCGCCGACGGCGAGCGGCTCGCCGTCACCTACGAGAGTCTTCCCGAGCAACGCGACCTGCTCCCTCGGGAGGTCCGCTTCGGCGCGGACGGCGGGCTCTACGTCGCGGCGCTGGCGAGCCGACAGCGGAGCGCCGCACCCGAGTTCCGAGCCCGCGTCTATGCCTACGACGCCGACCTCGAGCGCCTCTGGCATCAAGACACCTGGGACCTGGCGCTGAACGGAGACGTCGCCATCGCGCCGCGCCCGGCCGGCGGAGTCGCGCTCCTGGCCTCGGCCTGCCCGAAAGCGGGCGAGTGCCGGCTCCGAATCGCCTCGATCTCGGAGCGCGGTCGGGTCGAGATGGCGGCGCTCGGTCCCGCGGTCGCCCGGCGGTGGCCCTTCGATCTCGGCGTTCTGTCGGCGGACTTTCTCGGCGGACGTCTCCGCGTCGGCTACTCGCGCGCGGACGAAGCCGGCTCGGAGCGCTTCGAGTACGCGGAGTTCGACGACTCGGTCGCGCCGATCTGGCTGGCCGGGATCGAGACCCCGCTCCCCGTCCAGACGCGAGGGAGCACGGGGCTGGCGGCGGTCGGATCGGGAGCCGTCGTGCTCGCGGGCCGATCGGGGGACTCCGAGGTCCTCGTGCGAGTCGACTCCGAAGGAGGAGCCGATCTCGTTCGGCCTCTCCATGATTGGCTCGGAATCGGCGAGATTCGCAGCCTGCCGGCAGCCGGCCTGGTGGTCGCCGGTACGGCGACCTCGGCGCCGGCGCCCCACGGCGAGAGCCGAACCGAGGACTTCTCGGTGGCTCGGCTCGATTCGCAGCTCGAAGCGGCCTGGAGCCGGTCGACGAAGGGCCCGGGGAGTCGATGGGATCGCGCGCAGCGAGTCGAGGTGCGCGACGAACGGATTTGCGTCGCTGGGCAGTCTACTTGGACCGGGGAGGCCCATCGATCCGAATCGCGGCTCTTCTGCCGTGATCTCGAGGGCGAGCTTCTCTGGTCGGCGCGAGTCGACGGCCCCGAGGCGGCAGCCTTCGAGACGCGCCTGGCGATCTCGCCCGACGGTGACGTCGCCGTCACTTCCGCCGCCTACAGCTACGACGGGCTTGACCTGGTTGTCTTCGACGGGGCGGGGGCGCCGCTCTGGCAGCGGCGAGAGGACGCGCCTCTCGAAGAGCTCGGCCTCGTGCGCGTGCTCGGTCTCGGCTTTTCCGCTGACGGAGAGTTGCGGCTCGCGGCGCAGAGCTGGGCCCGGGCCGATCAGACCGGGCTCTGGTCGTTCGACCCGGCCGGCGGGATCCGCTGGATCTGGGATCCGCTCGCCGCGGCGGGTGGGCCCCTGACGACCGCTCCGGTGTTCGTGGATGAACGCACCTACGTCGCAGGTTGCCTGCAGCACTGGATCGGCGGTGCCCAAGAGCCCTTCGTGGCGGCGGTCGGCGCCGCCGGCGAGACGCTCTGGACGGCGCGCTTCCCAGGCCCGGTGGATTGTGGCTGGATGCGGCTCGGGCTCGATGCCTGCGGCCGACCGATCCTCGCGGCTCGGCTTTTCCCGGCCGGAAGGACCGTGGGCGTCGCCTCGCTGTCGAGCGCGGGCGAGGTGCGCTGGCTCGACCGGATCGAGAGTGTCGACACGCTGCTCCCCTCGGCTTGGGAGCACGACGGAGCGACGGGCGCGACCTGGCTCGAGCTCGAGCGCTGGGGCCTGTTCGAATCGGTGCTGCTGGCCCGCTACCGGGAGGACTGCTCCTCCTCGCCCTGAGTCGGCCGCCTCGGGTATTCTCGCTCCATGGCCCTCCTGCCCATCGTCCGGCTCGGGGATCCGGTGCTGCGGACCGGGGCGCAGCCGGTGCCGGACGACGAGCTGTCGAGCCGCAAGGTGCAGCGGCTGATCGACGACATGGTCGACACCATGCGCGCCGCCGACGGCGTCGGGCTGGCGGCGCCGCAGGTCGGCGTCTCCTGGCAGCTCTTCGTTTACGAGGCGGTGGTCGAGGGGGCGCCGGAGCTCACGATCCCGCTCACCGTCGTGGTCAACCCGATGGTCGAGCCCGAGGGGCACGAGACCGTCGACGATTGGGAGGGGTGCCTGTCGATCCCCGATCTGCGCGGCCTCGTGCCGCGCTATCCGGCGGTGCGGCTGCGGGCGCTCGGCCGCGACGGCCGTCCGTTCGACCGGGTGGTCGAGGGGTTCGAGGCGCGCATCGTCCAGCACGAGTTCGACCACTTGAACGGCGTCGTCTTCCTCGACCGGATGCGCGACCTCCACTCGCTCGCCTTCTACGAAGAGTGGGAGCGCTACCTGCGCGAAGAGGACGCCGGGCCGACCGCCGCCAAGGCCGAGTAGGTGCCCTTCGAGCTGCGGATCCTCTGGGCCGGCCGGCACTCACCGGCGGCCTGGGAGGCGCTGTGCGAGGACTACCGCCGCCGGATCGCGCCGATGGCGCCGATCGCCGAGCGGGCGATCAAGGTGCGCGGCGGGGGGAGCGAGGGCGCCGCCCGCCGGCGGGCCGAGGGGGCGGCGCTCGCCGCCGCGGCGCCCGCCGAGGCCTTCTGGGTGGCCCTCGACCGGCGCGGCCGCGCGCTCGACTCCGAGGCCCTCGCCGCCCAGGTCGCGCGCTGGCGCGCCGAGTGGCCCCATCCGGTCGTCTTCTTCCTCGGCTCCGATCTCGGCCTCGAACCGGAGCTGGTCGAGCGCTGCCGGCTGCGCCTGTCGCTCGGCCCCCTGACGCTGCCGCACTCGTTGGCCCGTCTGGTGCTGCTCGAGCAGCTCTACCGCGCGCTTTCGATCGGGGCGGGAATCCAGTATCATCGCAGGCCGTTTTGAACAGGCCCCGTCTCCGGCAGATGCGGAAGTCGCCCGGCGGACGAGGCCCGAGGAGGCCAGGCGTGGCGCAGAAGAAGAGCAAGACAGCCAAGAGCGCGAAGACGCGGTCGACCCGGCCCGCGGCTCGACCCGGCAAGGCCACGCCCGCGCGGGGTGGCGGCGCCGCCAAGCCCGCGCGCGCGACCTCGAAGAAGGGCGCGAAGAGCGCGGCCAAGAAGCCTGCGGCCGGCAAAGCGACTGCCAAACCAGCGGCCAAGGGGGCCAGGAAGCCGGCCAAGCCGGCGCCGAAACCGGTGGCCAAGGCGGCCCGCGCCCCGAAGGCCCCGGCGAAGTCGGCCGCCAAGGCTCCGGCGAAGGGCGCCGCCAAGGTGTCGGCGAAGGGCGCCGCCAAGGCTCCGGCCAAGGCATCGGCCAAGCCGGCTGCGAAGAGCGGCGCGCGACCGAAAGAGTCGGCGTCCCGTCCGCTCGCGGCCGCGACGCAACCGGTGCGCCCGCCCGCGCGGGAGCGCCCGGCGGCCGCGAAGAAGGGCGCCGGCCGAGGCCGCTCGGCGGCGCCGCCGGCCGCCGTCTCCGAGGCGCCGGCGCTCGGTGCCGCCGAGCTCGCCGCGGCGCGCGCGAAGCTGCTGGCCAAGAAGGAGGAGATCGTCGCGCTCTATCGCGCCGACCTGCGCAACGGCCAGGAGTCCAACGACAGCCCGACCGAGGACCTGGTCGACCGGGCGAACAACGCCTACAGCCGCGAGCTCTCCTACTCGATCTCGGACAGCGAGCGCGCCCTGCTGCTGCAGATCGAGGACGCTCTCGCGCGCATCGAGCAGGGCAGCTACGGCCGCTGTGCACACTGCGGCCGGCCGATCGCCCCGCGGCGCCTCGAGGCGCTGCCCTGGGCGCGCCACTGCATCGACTGCGCCGAGCTGCTCGAGCGGGGGCTCCTGACCGAGGCCTGAGGCGAGCGAGCGAGGAGCCCGACGAGCGCGATGCGCATCCGTTCCTTCTTCGGTCTCCTCCTCGCGGTCGCGGCGGCGATCTACGCCGCGGTCCTCCACGCGCACAATCGCGACCTGCTGCACGAGCCCTTCCGGCTCGGCGCCCAGAGCACGATTCCGCTCTGGGGCGCGCTGCTCGCGCTCTTCCTCGCCGGCTTCCTGCCGACCGGGGTGACGCTGGTCATCGACACGCTCCGGCGCGAGCTCGGGCGGCGGCGCAAGCGCCGGCGGCTGCGCGAGACCGAGAGCCTCGAGGCGACGCTTCGCCGGGGCGTCGATCTCGCCGCCGACGGCCAGCCGGCGCGCGCCGCGACCGAGCTCGAGGCCTATCTGGCGGCGCGGCCTGAGGACTTCGTGGCGCTCGCCGCCTATGGCGAGGTGTTGCGCGACCTCGGCCGGGTCGACGAGGCGATCGAGGTGCACCGCCGCGGAGTCGCGCGCTACCCGCAGTCGGCGGCGCTGCTCTACCAGCTCGCCGAGGACTATCGTGCTCGCGGCGACGGCGAGGCCGAGCGGGAGATCCAGGGGCGGCTGCTGCGCGACCATCCGGGCCTCGGGCTCGCCGTGCTGAAGGCCCGGCGCGCCGCGGCGATCGCCCGGCGCGACTGGGGCGAGGCGACGGCGCTGCACGACCGGGCGATGCGCCTGGTCGCGGAGGGGGGCGAGGTGGCGGCGCTCGCGCGCGAGAGTGGCCTCGCCCAGGGTCTCGACTACCAGCGCGGCGTGCTGCTGCTCGAGGCCGACCGGGTCGAGGAGGCTCGGGCGATCTTTCGCGGCCTGCTCGAGCGCGAGCCGCGCTTCATCCCGGCGCGCATCATGCTCGGCGAGGCCGAGCTGGTCGCCGGGGGCGAGGAGGCGGCGCTCGACGCCTGGTGTGCGGGGTACCGGGAGACCGGCAGCCCGGTCTTCCTGCAGCGCATCGAGGACCACCTGATCGAGGAAGAGCAGCCGGCGCGGGCGATCGAGATGCTGCGCCAGCTGATCGCCGAAGCCGACAACGACCTGCTGCCCCGTTTCTTCCTCGGCCGGCTCTACTACCGACTCGAGATGCACGACGAGGCGCTCAAGCAGCTCGACGCGGTCGAGGCGCGGATCCACTCCTCGCCCACCTTTCACTACCTCAGGGCGCGCATCCACGAGCGGCGCGGCGACGCGCAGCGCGCGGCCGAGGCTTACGCGGCCTGCGTCCGCCAGCTCGATCTGGGCGCTGCCGAATACGCCTGCCGCGTCTGCGGAGCGCGCACGCCCGACTGGCACGACGCCTGCTCCCGCTGCGGCTCCTGGAACTCGGTCGAGCTCGACTTCGAAGAGGAGCGCCTCTCCGCCGAGGCGCTCGGAGTGCACGAGGTGCCGGTCTGGAGCGCCGCCGACGACAGCGGCGAGATCGCGCTGGCGGCCCCCGCTCCCGAGTCGGGAGCGTGACCGCCCGGCGCGGGGCGCGCGAGCGCGGGAGCCCGGAGTGAGCCCAAGGTGAGCCGCTAGTGAGCGCGACTACGCTCGATCGCCTGCTCGCGGGCGCGACCGGGGGCGAGGCTTCGCCGGTCTACCTGGTGCGCGGCGAGCGCGCGCTCGCCGAGCCGCTCGCCGAGCGCTTCGCCGCGCGCCTCGCCGAGGCTTGGCAGACCGAGCCGTCGAGGCTGCGCCACCCGGACGACCTACCCGCCCTGGTCGCCGACCTGAGGACCTACTCGCTCTTCTCTCCCGGCAAGCTGGTGGTCGCGGTCGAGACCGGCGTGCTGGCCGATCGGAGTGCCGCCGAGGCGCTGCTCGCCGAGGCGCGCTCGGCTCTCCCCTGGCAAGGGGGCGCCGCCGAGCTGGTCGGCAAGGCGCGCGTCGCGGCGCTCCGTCTGCTCCAGGTCCTTCGTCTGTTCGAGCTCGAGCCGGGCGGCGAGGAGCCCGCGCGGCTGCTGGCGCGCCTGCCCGACGCGCTCTTCGCCGCGCGCGGCCGCGCGCGGGCGAAGGGGGGTGCGCAGGAGGCGCGCGAGGCCTTCGTCCCGCTGCTCGGCGCCGCCCTCGAGGCGGGGCTGCGCGGCCTGGGCGAGCTCGACGCGTCGCTGCTCGCCGACTTGCTGCGCGACGGGTTGCCCGAGCGCCACGCGCTGCTCCTGGTCGAGAGCTCGGCGCCGGACGAGCACCCCGTGATCGAGGCGCTGGCGCGGCGCGGGGCGCTGGTGGACGCCGGCCGGCTCGCCTTCGAGCGCGGCGGCGGGGTCGGCGGCGTCGGCCGGCTAGTCGCCGAGCTCGAACGCGAGACCGGCGTCGCGATCCGACGCGACGCGCTCGCCGAGCTGGCGCGGCGCACCTTTCGGGCTCCGGGAGGGCGGGGCGCCGCGCCGGGCGCGATCGACGTCGACTCGACCGAGCGCTTCGGCGCCGAGTACCGCAAGCTCGCGACGCTCGCCGGCGCGGAGGCGATCGGGCTCGATCTCGTGCGCGCGCAAGTCGAGGACCGGGGGGAGGAGGACGTCTGGGAGCTGCTCGATGCGATCGGCGGCGGCCGCGGCGGCGAGGCGCTCGCGCGGCTCGCGCGGCGGCTCGCCGGCGCCGAAGACCCGGTGAGCGAGCGGCTCGCGGTCTTCGGCCTGGTGGCGAGCTTCGCGCGCCAGCTCGCCGCGCTGCCGGAAGCCCTCGCCGCGACCGGCGCCGCCGCCGGCGAGCGCAGCTACCCCCGCTTCAAGTCGGCGATCGCGCCCCGGCTGCAGGGGGAGCTGCCCGGCGTCGCCAGGAATCCGCTCGCCGGGCTGCACCCCTTCCGCCTCCACCGCGTCTACCTCGCGCTCGGGCGCCTCGACCGGGCGACGGCGCTGCGTCTCCCGGAGCGGCTGCTCGAAACCGAGTTGCGCTTGAAGGGGGAGGGGGACGCTCCCGGCGCCGCGCTCGCCGAGCTGCTGCTCGAGCTCGCTGGCGTTCCCGCCGCGCCGGCAACCCGCCAAGCACGCTGAACCGCCGGTGCGCGCGGCGAAGCGCGACGGCGCACCGCCCTCAGGCGCGGCCGGCGGCGGGGTGGGGGAAGCCCTGTTCCAGCTTCAGGCGGCGGTACGTCGCGAGCAGGGTGTCGCGGGCGGCCGTGCCGAGGTAGTCGCGCCCGCCGAACAGCCGGCGGTAGACCGGCACGAGGGCGGGGAACTCCGCCTCGAGCCAGGGAAAGAAGACCGCGCGGGTCGCCGGTCGGAGGAAGAGCGGGGCCGCGTGGACGTCGTTGGCGCCGGCGGCCCGGGCCCGCTCGAAGAGCGGCGCCAGGGACTCCTCGTCGTCGTTGATCCCCGGCATCACCGGCATCAGGTTGACGACCGTCGAGATCCCGGCTTCGGCGAGGCGCTCGATCGTCCGCAGCCGCGCCCCCGGGTCGGGCGCCTGGCGCTCGAGACGGCGCGCGAGCGCCGGGTCGACGGTGGTCAGGGTGACGTGCACCGCGATCGAATGGCGGCGGTCGAGCTCGGCGAGCAGGTCGAGGTCGCGCAGCACCAGAGGCGACTTGGTGGTGATCGAAAGCGCCAGCCCCTCGGCCTCGGCGAGCACCTCGAGCAGCGCCCGGGTCACGCCGTAGTGCTTCTCCGCGGGCTGGTAGGGGTCGGTCGCGGTGCCGAGCGCGATCGACCGGCCGGCGAGGTCACTCTTACGCAGCCGCTGGCGCAGCTTCTCCGCGGCGCGCCGCTTGACGAAGATCTTGGTCTCGAAGTCGAGCGGGTCGCCCAGCTCGAAGAAGCCGTGGGTGTAGCGGGCGTAGCAGTAGGTGCAGCCGAGCTCGCAGCCGCGGTAGGGGTTGATCGTCCAGTCGAAGGGGAGGCGGGGCTGGTCGTTCCTGTTGAGCACGTCGCGCACCAGCAGGTCGAAGTACTCGACTCCGGCCCGCCGGCGCAGCGCGTCGGCGTCGGGCGCCGGCCGGCCGGGCGCCGGCAGGAGGTTCGGGAAGAGGGGAAGGGTCGCCTGGTCGATCATTTACGCCTTTTTTACGCCTTCCGGGCGGAAATGTCAACCCGCGCCCTCCGCTCCCCCGCGATGCCGGCTCGTAGAATGGCGCGGTGCCCGAGCTGCCCGAGGTCGAGGTCCTGCGCCGCTCGCTCGAGCCCCGTCTGCTCGGCCGTCGCATCGATCGGGTCGAGGTTCTCTCTCCCGCGCTGCGCGAGCCGCTCGACCGGCGCGCGCTCAAGCGGCGGCTCGCGGGTCGCTCGGTCGCGGCGCTGCGGCGGCGCGGCAAGTACCTCTGGATCGACGTCTCCGGCGGCTCGACGCTGGTCGTCCACCTCGGCATGAGCGGCCGCCTGACGCTCGCTCCCGCCGTGGTCCCCCGCGAGCCGCACGAGCACCTGGCGTTGCGGCTCGACTCGGGCGAGCGGCTGCGGCTGCGCGACCCGCGGCGCTTCGGTCTCGCCTACGCCACGCCGACCGACGAGCTCGAGCGCGACCCCCATTTCGCCCACCTGGGCCCCGAGCCGCTCGACCCGCCGCTCTCCGGCGAGCGGCTGGCCGAGCTGGCGCTCGGATCGAGGGCTCCCGCCAAGGCCTTCCTGATGGACGGCCAGCGCTTGGTCGGCGTCGGCAACATCTACGCGACCGAAGCGCTCCACCGCGCCCGCATCCACCCCGCGCAACCGATCGGCTCCCTCGCGCCGGCGGCCTTCGCGCGGCTCGCGCGCGCGATCGTCGAGGTGCTCGAGCAGGCGATCCGCGAAGGGGGGACGACGCTCAACGACTTCGCCGACGGCGAGGGCAACGCCGGCTACTTCCAGGTCTCGCTCGCGGTCTACGGACGCGAGGGTGAGCCCTGCCCACGCTGCGGCGCGCGCGTGCGCCGGCTCGTCCAGGCCAACCGGAGCAGCTTCTTCTGCCCCCGTTGCCAGCGCCCGCCCCGGCCCGCCTCGCGTAGGATGCGGTCCCGATGAGCTCGGTCGCGCTGGGGGTCGCCGGAGGCACCGGCTCGGGCAAGACGACGGTCGCCCGGGCGATCCTCGCGGCGGTCGGCGCCGACCGCATCGCCTTCCTCGCGCAGGACAACTACTACAAGGACGTCGCCTGGGAGAGCCCCGAGCAGCTGCGCGGCTACAACTTCGACCACCCCGACGCGCTCGACACCGAGCTGATGGTGCGCCATCTCGCCGAGCTGAAGGCGGGCCGGGCGATCGACCTGCCGGTCTACGACTTCGTGCGGCACCGCCGGACGAGCGAGACCCGGCGCGTCGCGCCGCGCCCGGTGATCCTGGTCGAGGGGATCCTGCTCTTCGCCGAGCCGGCGCTGCGCGACCTGCTCGACTTCAAGGTCTTCGTCGACACCGACGCCGACGTGCGCCTGGTTCGCCGCATCCGCCGCGACCTCTCGGAGCGCGGCCGCGATGTCGGCGACGTCCTGCGCCAGTACATGCAGACGGTGCGGCCGATGCACCTCGAGTTCGTCGAGCCGTCGAAGCGCTGGGCCGACGTCATCGTCCCCGAGGGTGGCGAGAACCGCGTGGCCCTCGAGATGGTCAGCGCCCGCCTCGAGCAGCTCCTCGCCCGCGCGACGCCGCGCGAGACGCTCGCCTGATGGTTGCCCCCCGGCTCAGAAGGGCCAGATCAGGGGAATCAGCAGGCTCGCCAGGAGCCAGAAGAGCAGGTTGAGCGGGATGCCGGCGCGCAGGAAGTCGGCGTAGCGATAGTTGCCGGCGCCGTAGACCATGGCATTGGTCTGGTAGCCGACGGGGGTCATGAAGCCGTTGGAAGCGGCGAAGGTGACCGCCATCACGAAGGGCCGGGGATCGCACCCCAGCGCCGTGGCGGTCGAGAGCGCCACCGGCACCATGAGCACCGCGGTCGAGGCGTTGGTCAGCACCTCGGTCAGCACCATCGTCGCGAGGTAGGTCAGCGACAGCGCCAGCCAGGGGCCCTGCCCGGCGCCGGCCGCGGCGACCCCCTCCCCGAGGCGCGCGGCCAGCCCGCTCTTCTCGAACGCCGTGCCGATCGGGATCGAAGCGGCGAGCAGGAAGAAGACCGACCAGTTCACCGACCGGTACACCCGTTGGACCCGCACCGCGCGCGCGGCGAGCAGTGCGACCGCGCCGACCAAGGCCGCCGCGAGCAGCGGCACGTCGAAGAGGGTCGTCGCCAGGACGACCCCCGCGAGCGCTCCGGCGTGCAGCCACCAGCGGGGATGGAGGCGGAGGCGCAGCTCGACCTCCTGCAGCGGCAGGAAGTCGTCCAGCCGGAAGATCTGCTCGACCGCGCGGCGCGGCCCGAGCACCAGGAGCGTGTCGAAGCGGCGCAGCGCGACGCGCGACAGCTGCTCGCGGATGGCGCCGCCCGTGCGCCCGAGAGCCAGCACGAAGGCCCCGAAACGCCGGCGAAAGTCGATCTCCTTGAGCGACATCCCCTCGAGCGTCGAGGCCGGCGAGAGCTGGACCTCCGCCAGCGTGGTGTCCTCGCCGGCCAGATCCCGGTCGGCGAGCTCGACGTCGGTGAGCAGACGCAGCACCTGCTGCTCCTTGAACAGGACGATGTCCTCCATCGTGCCCCGCACGATCAGGATGTCGTCCTCCTCGATCGGCGTCGAGCGCAGGTCGTAGGCGATGCGCCGGGGACCGCGCAGGATCTCGAGCACGGTGAGCCGGTAGCGGTCGGCGACGCGCGCCTCGACCACCGTGCGCCCGATCAGCCGGGAGCTCGCCGGCACGCGCAGCTCGGTCAGGTAGGGGGTGAGCTGGTACTTGCCGGTCAGGTTGCCCGGATCGCCGCGATCGGGCAGCGTGCGCACCAGCCAGGCGCTGTAGGCGAGCCCGGCGGCGAAGAAGACGATCCCCATCGGGAAGAGCTCGAACATGGAGAAGGGCGGCAGGCCCCGGCCGTCCGCGAGCGAGGAGACGAGCAGATTCGTCGAGGTCCCGATCAGCGTGCAGGTGCCGCCGAAGATCGCCGCGTAGTTGAGCGGCAGCAGCAGCTTCGACGGGCTCGAGCGGTGTTGCTTGGCGAGCTGGATCACCACCGGGATGAAGATCGCCACGGTCGCGGTGTTGTTGACGAACATCGAAGTGACGCCCGTGACCACCAGGACCAGCGCGGCCGCCGCCGGGAAGGAGCCGCGCGCGAGGCGGGCGATCCGGTGGCCGACCTGCGCGATCGCGCCGCTCTCGGCGACCGCCTGGGAGAGGATCATCATCAGCAGCACGGCGAGGACTGCGGGGTTGGAGAAGCCCGCGGTCGCCTCGGCGATCGACAGCTGGCCGGTCGCGAGCAGCACGGCGAGGACGGTGAGCGCGGCGACCTCGACCGCCATCCACTCGCGCGCCGAGGCGAGGAGCAGGAAGCCGAGCAGTCCTAGGAGCAGTGCGGCGTCGCTCAAGCGGGGCGCTCCGGGAGCTCAGCGGTCGCCGCGGCGCTGGCGGTCGGGCGTGGCCATGGCTCGGCTAGCTGCGCGCGCGCAGGATCGCCGCGCGCCGGACGTAGCGCTCGCAGCCGGGCGCCGCCAGACGGACGAAGCGCTCGCTCGCGGCGTTCAGGACGTCGGAGACCCGGGCGCGGCCGGGGTGGGCGAGGTAGACGAGCTCGCCGTCGAGAGTCTCGCCACTCACCAGATCGATCGCCACCGGCGCGCGGCGCAGGCCGGGCTCGACGGTCTCCACGTCCTCCGGTCCGGCGTCGACCTCGACGTAGGCGATCCACGAGAGGTTGACCAGCACCATCTCGCCGTCGAGCTCGCACGGCAGGAAGTCGCCGTCGAGGTCGTTCAGCCGCTCGAGCACGGTCTCCGAGCGCGGCCCGCGGGGGCTCGCGGCGCGCAGGAAGAGCAGGGCCTCGGCCGCGCTGCCGTCGAAGCCGGCGAGCCGCGCCGGGCGGCGGCAGACCTCGAGCGCGTACTCGGACATGGCGTGTATCCTACGTTACGATTCCGACATGTCGCGTTGGACGCTCGAGGTCTCCGCACGCTTCGAAGCGGCGCACTGGCTGCGCTCCTACCGGGGGGCGCGGGAGCCCGTGCACGGCCACAGCTGGCGCGTGATCGCCCGGCTCGAGACCGGACACCTGGACGGCGACGGTCTCGCCTACGACTTCGTCGAGGTCCAGCGCGCGCTCCAGGCGCTGGCGGCCCGCTTCGACCATGGCGAGATCAACGCCGTGCCGCCGTTCGACGTGGAGAGCCCGTCGACCGAGCGCGTGGCGGCCTGGTTCTTCGACGAGCTGACGCGCGCGCTGCCTGCGGCGCCGCTGGTCGCCGTCACCCTCTTCGAGGGTCCGGACGCGAGCGCCACCTATCGGCCAGGCGAGGGACGGGCGTGAGGGCGCCGCGGCCGGTCGCCGCCGCCGCCCTCCTGGCCGCCGCCTGGCTGGTCGGGTGCCGCGCCGAGCCGCCGGCGGTCGCCCGGCTCGAGGCCCGGCCGACGCACCTGCGCCTCGGCTTCGGGGAGGCGGCCGGCGTCGAGCTCGCCTTCGAGCCGCTCGCCCGGCTGCCCGACGGGGGCGCGCGGCCGATCGTCTTCCTCCACCTGCTCGACGAAGGGGGATTGGTGGTGCGCACCTTCGACCACGAGCTGCCGGAGCCCTGGCGGGAGGGGAGCGAGATCCGCTACCGCGCGCGCAT
>WYBK01000190.1 GCA_011525905.1 Acidobacteriota bacterium | reverse complement strand
GGCGCCGCCCTGGTCGCCATCGGCGGCGGCACCGGTCTCGCCGCGCTGCTCTCGGGGCTCAAGCGCCGCGTGGACGCCGAGATCGGCGAGCTCACCGGCATCGTCGCGGTCTCCGACGACGGCGGCTCCTCCGGCCGGCTGCGACGCGACCTCGGCCTGCCGGCGCCGGGCGACATCCGCAACTGCCTGGTCGCGCTCGCCGACGACGAGGACCTGCTCGCCCGCCTCTTCCAGTTCCGCTTCGGCGGCGGCGAGGGGCTCTCCGGCCACTCCTTCGGCAACCTCTTCCTCGCAGCGCTGACCGAGATCACCGGCGATTTCGCGCGCGCCGTGCTCACCGCCGAGCGCATCCTCTCGGTCAAGGGGACGATCCTGCCGGCGACCCTCGCCAACGTCGCGCTCGCCGGCACCACTCGCTCGGGGCGGCGGCTCGAGGGCGAATCGGCGATCGGCCGCGCCGGCGAGCCGATCGCCGGGGTCGAGCTGGTGCCCGCGGCCCCCTCGGCCTACCCGCCGGCGCTCGCCGCGCTCGAGCGTGCCGACCTGATCCTGCTCGGCCCTGGCTCGCTCTACACCTCGATCCTGCCCAACCTGCTGCTGCCCGAGATCCGCGACGTCCTCGCCCGCCGGCGTGGAGCCTGCGCCCTGGTGCTCAACCTGATGACCCAGCCGGGCGAGACCGACGGCCTCGACGCGCTCGCCCATCTCGACGCGATCGAGCGCCACGCCGGCGCCGGGTTGATCGACGTCGTCGTCGCCCACCAGGGCGAGATCGCCGCCGAGCGCATCGCGGCCTACCGCGCCGAGGGCGCCGAGCCGGTCGCCGTCGATCGCGCGGCGCTCGAGCGGCGCGGCTGCCGCGTGGTCGCGGCCGATCTCGTGGCGCGCGACGGGCTCGTCCGCCACGACCCCGAGCGGCTGGCCGCGGCGCTGCTCGCGCTGCTCCCGCGGCGGTCGCCCTGCTAGACTGACCGCCGGCTCGCCGCCGCGCCTCGGGCGACACCGGCGGCCCTGCTCCGACCCGCTTCCCCCGGCATGAGCTCCGCACCCCATCCCTCCAAGGTCGCCGTCGTGCTCGCCGCCGGCAAGGGGACGCGCATGATCTCGGAGGTGCCGAAGGTCCTGCACCGCGCCTGCGGCCGGCCGCTGCTCGCCTGGGTCCTCGACGCGGCGCGGGCCGCCGGCTGCGAGCGGCTGCTGGTGGTGGTCGGCTACGGCGCCGACCAGGTGCGCGCGGAGTTCGCCGGAGCGAGCGACATCGTCTGGGTCGACCAGCGCGAGCAGCTCGGCACCGGCCACGCGCTGCTGCAGGCGCGCGCGGCGGTCGCGGGCGCGGCGCGCCTGCTGGTGCTCTCCGGCGACGTGCCGTTGGTCTCGCCCGAGACCCTCGGACGGCTCGCCGCCGCCGCCGAGCAGGGGTGGGGCGCCGTCGGCGTCGCCACCGTCGACGCTCCCGGGGCGCTCGGCCGCGTGGTCGACGACGGCCATGGGCGGCTGCGCCGGATCGTCGAGGCGCGCGACGCCCTGCCCGACGAGCTCGCCATCCGCCGGATCAACACCGGCCTCTATGCGCTGCCGGCGCCCGACGTCTTCGACCGGCTCGAACGGCTGACCCCGGACAACGCCCAGGGGGAGCTCTACCTGACCGACGCCGTGACCGGCGCGGCGCGCGCCGGCGAGCGCGTGGCCCTCGTCGAGGTCGACAACGTCGAGGAGGCCTTGGGCGTCAACGACCGGCTGGAGCTCGCGCGCGTCCACGAGCGGCTGACCGAGCGCAAGATCGCCCGGCTGACGCGCGACGGCACCACCTTCCTGGCGCCCGGGCGGGTCACGCTCGACGCCGGCGTCGAGGTCGGTCCCGACAGCGTGGTGCACGCCGACGTCACGCTGCTCGGCTCGACGACGATCGGCGCCGGCGTCGTCGTCCACGCCGGCGCCTGGCTGCGCGACTGCCAGGTCGACGACAACACGGTGATCGAGCCCTACTCGGTGCTCGACGGGGCGGTCGTCGGCCGCGACTGCCGGGTCGGACCGTTCGCGCGGCTGCGCCCGGGCACGGTGCTCGGCGACGGCGCGCGAGTGGGCAACTTCGTCGAGGTCAAGAACGCGCGGCTGGGGGTCGGCGCCAAGGCCAACCACCTCGCCTACCTGGGCGACGCCGAGATCGGCGCCGGCGCCAACATCGGCGCCGGCGTCGTCACCTGCAACTACGACGGCGTCGCCAAGCACCGGACCGAGATCGGCGAGCGCGCCTTCGTCGGCAGCGACACGATGCTGGTCGCCCCGGTGCGGGTCGGCGCCGACGCGATGACCGGCGCCGGCTCGGTGATCACCCGCGACGTGCCGGACGAGGCACTCGCCGTCGAGCGCGCGCCGACGCGCGTCGTGCGCGGCTGGAGCCGGCGGCGGCGCGGCCGGTCCGGAGAGGAGTGACCCGACGCCATGTGCGGCATCGTCGGCTACGTCGGACCCCGCCCGGTGGTCCCGCTGCTGCTCGAGGGGCTGCGCCGCCTCGAGTACCGCGGCTACGACTCGGCGGGCGTCGCCGTGGTCGAGGACGGCGCGATCGCCCGTCAGCGGGCCGAGGGCAAGCTCGACCGGCTGGTCGAGCGGCTCGCGAGCCACCCCTTGAGCGGGCGCTACGGCGTCGCCCACACCCGCTGGGCGACCCACGGCAAGCCGATCGAGCGAAACGCCCACCCGGTCACCGACGCGCGCGGCCGCGTCGCGGTCATCCACAACGGCATCGTCGAGAACTTCCTGCCGATCAAGCGCCGCTTGCAGGCCGAAGGTTGGGAGTTCTCGACCGACACCGACACCGAGGTGATCGCCAACCTCGTCTCCTCCCACTTCGACGGCGACCTCGCCGCCGCCGTGCGCCGCGCGCTGCCCGAGCTCGAGGGGATGTACGCCTGCGCCCTGGTCGCCGCCGGCAGCCGCGAAGACGAGGTCGTCGCGGTGCGCCAGGGGACGCCGCTGGTCTTGGGCGTCGGCGCCGGCGAGCAGTTCCTCGCCTCCGACCCGGCGGCGCTGCTCGCCCACACGCGCGACGTCGTCTTCCTCGAGAACGGCGACGTCGCGCGCCTGACGCGCGAGGGCATCGCCATCTGGGACGCCACGGGGCGCGCGGTGGAGCGCCCGCTCCAGCGGCTCAACTGGGACCCCATCCAGATCGAGAAGGGCGGCTTCAAGCACTTCATGGCCAAGGAGATCCACGAGCAGCCGCAGGCCGTGCGCGACACCTTCGCCGGCCGCGTCGACTTCGAGAGCGGCGAGATCGCCTTCGACTGGCTGGAGCTCTCGCGCGAGACGGTGGCCTCGCTGCGGCGCGTCCAGCTGCTCGCCTGCGGCACCTCCTGGCACGCCGCCCTGGTCGGCAAGTTCCTGATCGAGGAGCTCACGCGCCTGCCGGTCGAGGTCGACTACGGCTCGGAGTACCGCTACCGCGACCCGATCGCCGACGCCTCGGTGCTGGTCGTCGGCATCTCGCAGTCGGGCGAGACGATCGACACGGTCTGGGCCATGGAGGCGGCGCGCGAGCGGGGCGCGCGTCTCGTCGCGCTCGCCAACGTCCCGGGATCGCAGGCGACGCGCATCGCCGAGGGGGTCCTCTACACCCACGCCGGACCGGAGATCGGCGTCGCGTCGACCAAGGCGTTCACCACGCAGCTGGTGGCGCTCTACCTGCTCGCCCTCTACCTGCGCCAGCAGCTCGGCCGGCCGATCGAGCGCGAGCTGCTCGCGGCGCTCGCCCACCTGCCGCAGGCGGTGGCCGGGGCGCTCGAGCTCGAGCGCGCGACCGACGAGCTGGCGCGCGAGCTGCACACCGCGACCGACGTGCTCTACCTGGGCCGCGGCATCCAGTACCCGATCGCGCTCGAGGGCGCGCTCAAGCTCAAGGAGATCTCCTACATCCACGCCGAGGGCTACCCGGCCGGCGAGATGAAGCACGGCCCGATCGCCCTGATCGACGAGCACCTGCCGATCGTCGCCCTCGCCAGCGGCCGGCGCACCTTCGAGAAGGTCAAGAGCAACCTGCAGGAGGTCAAGGCGCGCGACGGCCGGGTGATCGTGGTCACCGACCGCGACCCGGCGGACCTCGACGGTGTGGCCGACCACGTGCTCGCCGTCCCCGCGGTCTCCGAGCTGCTGCAGCCGATCGTCAACGTCGTGCCGCTCCAGCTGCTCGCCTACCAGATCGGCGTGCGCCGCGGCGCCGACGTCGACCAGCCGCGCAACCTCGCCAAGAGCGTGACCGTCGAGTAGGGCGACTCGTCTTGCCGAGAGAGAATCGGCCGCGATGAGCCCCGACCTGCTGGCGGATCTCAACGACGAGCAACGCGCCGCGGTCACCCACGGCGACGGGCCGCAGCTGGTGCTCGCCGGCGCCGGCTCGGGCAAGACGCGGGTGATCACCTACCGCGTCGCCTGGCTGGTGCGCGCGCGCGGCGTCGACCCGGGCGCGATCGTCGCGGTCACCTTCACCAACAAGGCGGCCGGGGAGATGCGCGACCGGGTCGAGCGGCTGCTCGCCACCTGGCCGCTGCCGACCTTCGTCGGCACCTTCCACCGCTACGCGCTCAAGTTGCTGCGCCGCTACGGCGACCGGCTCGAGCTGCCGCGCGACTTCGCCATCCTCGACGGCGAGGACCAGCGCTCGATCTTGACGCGAGCGATGGCCGACGAGGGGGTGCCCGAGGCGAGCTTCCCGCCCCGTTCACTCGCGGCCGCGATCTCGACGGCGAAGAACCAGCTGATCGGCCCCGAGCGCTACGCCGCCGAGGCGCACGGCTACTACCCCGAGCGGGTGGCGCGCGTCTTCCGGCGCTACCAGGCGCTCTGCCGGCAGGCCGCCGGCATCGACTTCGACGACATGCTGGTGCTCGCCGTCCGCCTGCTCGTCGAGCACCCGGAGATCGGCGACCGGCTGCGTCGCGGCGTCGAGCACTTGCTGGTCGACGAGTTCCAGGACACCAACCATGCGCAGCTGCGCCTGGTCGCCGAGCTCGCCGCGCCGTCGGGCAACCTGACCGCCGTGGGCGACGAGGACCAGGGGATCTACCGCTGGCGCGGCGCCGACCTCGCCAACATCCTCGACTTCGAGGGCCACTTCCCGGGCGCGACGGTGCGCAAGCTCGAGCGCAACTACCGCTCGACCTCGACCATCCTGGACGCCGCCAACGCCGTGGTCGCCCACAACCGGCTGCGCCGCGGCAAGCGGCTCTGGACCGACGCCGGCCGCGGCGAGCGGATCGCGCTCTACCGCGCCGCCGACGACCAGGACGAGGCGCGCTGGGTCGCCGAGAGCGTCGGCCGCCTGCGCGCGCGCTTCGCGCTCGCCGACCTCGCCGTGCTGGTGCGCACCAACGCCCAGACGCGCGCCTTCGAGGACGAGTTCTTCCGCGCCGGCATCCCCTATTCGCTGGTCGGCGGCGTGCGCTTCTACGAGCGGGCCGAGATCAAGGACCTGATCGCCTACCTGCGCGTGCTGCGCAACCCGCGCGACGACTTCTCGCTGCTGCGCATCCTCAACCAGCCGCCGCGCGGCATCGGCAAGACGACGGTCGCGCAGCTGGTCGAGCGCGCCGCCGCGGCCGGCGGCGTCGTCTGGGACGCGCTCGAGCTCGGGCCGCTCGACAGCTTTCCGCCGCGCGCGCGCACCGCGCTCACCGCTTTCCGCGACCTGGTGCGCGACCTGCGGCGCGCCGCCTCCGAGCTGCCTCTGCCGGCGTTGCTCGACGAGCTGCTCGCGCGCACCGGCTATGCCGGCCTCTTCCGGCGCGAGGACGACGAGGACCTGGGACGGCTCGAGAACATCCAGGAGTTCCTTTCCGCGGCGCAGGAGTTCACCGAGGCGCGCGCCTTCGGCGGCGACGACGAGGACCTGCTGACCGCCTTCCTCGACCACGTCGCCCTGGTCACCGACCTCGACCGCTGGGACGGTGAGCGCGGGCTGTCGCTGATGACGCTCCACTCGGCCAAGGGGCTCGAGTTCTCGGGCGTCTTCCTGCCCGGCCTCGAGGAGGGCTTGCTGCCGCACTTCAACGCCCACGGGCGGCCGGAGGACGTCGAGGAGGAGCGGCGGCTCTTCTACGTCGGCATGACCCGCGCCCGCGAGCGGCTGCACCTCTCGACCGCGCGCCGGCGCCGGATCGCCGGCCGCTACCAGGACCAGCTCGCCTCGCCGCTGCTCGCCGAGGTGCCCGAGGAGCTGCTCGAGATCACCGAGAGCCCGACGCTCTACCGCGACGAGCGCGCCCGGGCGATCGACCAGTACTTCGGCCGCGGCCGCGCCGCCGAGGCGCCCGAGCCGGAGCCCGCCGGCCGCCGCCCGAAGCGCGGCGCGCGCGTCCGCCACCCGACGCTCGGTCCGGGGGTGATCCTGGAGCTCGAGGGCGAGGGCGACGACACCAAGATCACCATCTTCTTCGACCGCGCCGGCAAGAAGAAGCTGATCGCCCGCTACGCCGCCCTCGAGCTGGTCTAGCGCCGCGGCAGGAAGTCGGCGCGCAGGATGGCGTAGAGGTAGTTGTCGACGCGGCGCCCGCCGAGCAGGAAGTAGGAGCGCAGCGTCCCCTCCCGCGTGAAGCCCACCTTGTCGAGCACGCGCTGACTTGCCAGGTTGTCGATCGCGCAGCGCGCCTCGATCCGCTCGAGCGGCGTCTCGAGGAAGAGCTCGGCCAGCAGCTGCTCGAGCGCCTGCGCCTGGATGCCGCGCCCCTGGGCGCTCGTGGTGAGCGCGTAGCCGATCTCGGCGAGGCCGTGCTCCCAACTGGTCACGGCCAGAGTGATCCAGCCGACCGGCTCGCCGTCCGCGGCGACGATCCACTGGAACCGGTCGCCCCGGCCACGGAAGATCTCCTCCGGCCGTTGCCGGGCGAGGTCGGCGCGCAGGTCGGCGACCGAAGCGTCCTGGAGCGGCTGGTAGCGACCGACCGAGGGCTCGGCGCGCCAGCGGGCCAGCAGCGGCGCGTCCCCCGGCAGGGCGGGGCGGAGCGCGACGCGGGTGGGGCGGCGGAGCGGAGTCGCGGCGGCCACGGCGCTGCCGGAAGTGTACAGTCGCGCGCGGGAGTCGGGGGAGCCATGATCCACGCGCTCGAGCTCGCCTACGTCGGCACCGGTTACGCTGGCTGGCAGCGGCAGGCCAACGCCGCGACGATCCAGGCGCGGGTCGAGGAGGCGCTCGGGCGGCTGCTCGGCCGGCCAGTCGCGCTCGTCGGCGCCGGCCGCACCGACGCCGGCGTCCATGCCGAGGGGCAGGTCGCCTCCTTCCGGCTCGACCGGGAGCTCCCCGTCTCTGGGCTCGTCCACGGCGTCAACCACTTCCTCCCCGAGGAGATCCGGATCCGGCGCGCCGGGGCGGCCGCCGACGGCTTCCACGCCCGCCGCTCGGCCTGCGCCAAGGTCTACCGCTACCGCTGGTTCGAGGGGAGGGTGGCGCCTCCCGAGC
>WYBK01000189.1 GCA_011525905.1 Acidobacteriota bacterium | reverse complement strand
TCAGGAATCGCGCCGCGCTCGGGCCCTGGCGGGCCAGACTCGGAGCGGACTATGCCTCGCTGCATGCGTGAAGTCTTCGTCCGTCGTGAGCAGGGTCAGGCCGTGGCGAATGCAGAGCTGGGCGAGCAAGGCGTCGATGGTGCCGAGCTGAACACCCGCCTTGCGGCAGACGTTGCGCAGGCCCGCCGCCTGGATGTGGTCCTCTCGATCGGGCTGAATCAGCGGCAAGGCTGCGAAGCGCTCGATGATCCCGGCCCGATCCCTGGGGCCCGAGAATCCCTGCAGGAGCTCCTGCAGGACCAGGCCCGTGGTGACGACCATCTCGGAACCGAGCAGCGCCTCCTTCAGCTCGTCCACCTCGGGACGAGGCGCTTCGACGTCCCGGCGCAGAGCCAGGGACCAGACGCTCGTGTCGACCAGGAGAGTCACTGGCGACGAGACCGCTCGGCCTTGTAGTCGAACGACTTGTCCCACTCGAGCTTGCCCAGGAGCTCGGCCACGCGCCGCTGCTCGCGCCGAGCGATGAACTCCTGCAGGGCCTTGGTCACGACGGCTTTCTTCGTCCGTTCGCCGCTGACTCGTACCGCTCGGTCCAGGAGGTCGGGATCGATTGCCAGATTGGTCGCCATGTGTGACTCCTTGTGTAGGAGTTTACACATCCTCGAGGTCGAACGCCAGCAGCCCCCGGCGGGCGCCGGTTGGCATCCGCCGGGCGAAAGCGTGCTCCGCCTCAATACCGCTTGGCGATCTTCTCGCGCTGGGCGTTGACGCCTGCGGCGATCTCGGGGCCGAAGTCTTCGGCCTCCCAGAGCGGGCGGATCTCGAGGTCGCTCGGCCCCGGCATCGGATTGGGGCAGCGCTTCGCCCACTCGACGGCCTCCTCGATCGAGCGCACCTGCCAGATCCAGAACCCGGCGACGAGCTCCTTGGTCTCCGCGAAGGGGCCGTCGGTCACGGAGCGCTTCTTGCCGTCGAAGTGGATCCGCTTGCCGAACTTGCTCGGCTTGAGCCCGTCGCCGGCGAGCATGACTCCCGCCCGGATCAGCTCGTCGTTGAACTTGCCCATCGCCTCGAACATCTCGGCGGCGCCCGGAACGTCGAACGGGTCGTTCTCCGCCTCGGACTCCTTCGTCGCCTTCACGATCACCATCACGCGCATGTCGCCTCCTGTCTCGGTTTCGGGCGACTCCCCCGCGGGCGCCGCCCGCCCTTCATACCAACGACGAATGGGGCAACGAGGAATCGACT
The DNA here is from genome assembly GCA_011525905.1 of Acidobacteriota bacterium. Taxonomy (GTDB): domain Bacteria; phylum Acidobacteriota; class Thermoanaerobaculia; order Multivoradales; family JAGPDF01; genus JACTMI01. The sequence continues at coordinate 6,538 of WYBK01000189.1, read as the reverse complement.
TCGAGAAGCGAGGGCGGGCCAGGCGCGGGTATCGCCACCCAAGTTCAAGTTCAGGTGGAGAGATCCTGCGGGCACGTGCGAATCGGCTGGCACCGGATCGAGGTACCGCCAGTCCAGGTCGTCGCCGCCCTGCCCTGCTCCTCAGCCGGCCCGGACGCGGCCTGCCCGAGGGGCCCGGCCCGTTCAGCTGCGCAGCGGGTCGGGGGCTTCGGGGTCGAGGCCGAGCTCGGCGGGCGCGCGGGCGGCGACGGCGGCGTCGAGCTCGCCCCGGCGGGCGAGCGCCGTGAGCGCGGCGAGCGCGACGTGCTCGGCGTCGACCTCGAAGAAGCGGCGCAGCGCCCGCCGCGTGTCGCTTCTTCCGTAGCCGTCGGTGCCGAGGGAGGTCAGCCCCTGCGGCACCCAGCGGGCGATCTGGTCGGGCACCAGCTTCATGAAGTCGGAGACCGCCACGACCGGCCCCGGCGCCTCGCCGAGCAGCCGCTCGACGTAGGGGACGCGCCGCGGCTCGCCCGGATGCACCCGGTTCCAGCGCTCGCACTCGAGCGCCTCGCGCCGCAGCTCCTTGTACGAGGTGGCGCTCCAGACGTCGGCCGCCACGCCGAAGCGCTCGGCGAGCAGCTCCTGGGCGCGCAGCGCCTCCCGCAGGAGCGGCCCCGAGCCGAGCAGCTGGACGCGCGGCCGCCCCTCGGCGCCCTCTCCGGGGCGCAGCCGATAGAGGCCGGCGAGGATCCCCTCGCGCGCCCCTTCCGGCATCGGCGGCATCTGGTAGTTCTCGTTGTAGAGCGTCAGGTAGTAGAAGACGTCTTCGTTCTCGCGGTACATGCGCCGCAGGCCGTCCTCGAGGATCACCGCGAGCTCGTAGGCGTAGGCCGGATCGTAGGCGACCAGGTTGGGCACGGTCGCGGCGAGGACGTGGCTGTGCCCGTCCTCGTGCTGCAGCCCCTCGCCGTTCAAGGTCGTGCGGCCGGCGGTGGCGCCGAGCAGGAAGCCCCGGCCGCGCTGGTCGCCGAAGGCCCAGATCAGGTCGCCGATCCGCTGGAAGCCGAACATCGAGTAGTAGATGAAGAACGGGATCATCGGCAGGCCGTGGCTGGCGTGCGAGGTGCCCGCCGCGGTGAACGAGCACATCGCGCCGGCCTCGGTGATCCCCTCCTCGAGGATCTGGCCGTTCTTGGCCTCCTTGTAGAGCAGCAGCGTGCCCGAGTCGACCGGCTCGTAGAGCTGCCCGGTCGAGGCGTAGATGCCGTGCTGGCGGAAGAGCGACTCCATGCCGAAGGTGCGCGCCTCGTCGGGCACGATCGGCACCACGCGGGCGCCGATCTCCGGATGGCGCAGCAGCTGGCGCAGCATCTGGACGAACGCCATGGTGGTCGAAACTTCGCGGTCGACGCCGGCGTGGAACTCGGCGAAGGCGTCGCCGCGCGGCGTCTCGAGCACGGCGGTCGAGACCTTGCGCGCCGGCACGAAGCCGCCCAGCGCCCGGCGCCGCTCGAGCAGGTACTCGATCTCGGGGCTCGAGTCGGGCGGCCGGTAGAAGGGGGCGCCCGCGATGTCGGCATCCGAGACCGGAATGTCGAAGCGGTCGCGGAAGGCGCGCAGCTCCTCCTCGTTGAGCTTCTTCTGTTGATGGGTGACGTTCTTGCCCTCGCCGGCGAGCCCCAGGCCGTAGCCCTTGATGGTCTTGGCGAGGATCACCGTCGGCTGCCCGCTCGTGCGCGTCGCGAGATCGTAGGCGGCGTGGACCTTGACCGGGTCGAGACCGCCGCGGCGCAGGTAGGGCATCTGGTCTTCCGGAATGTCTGCGACCAGCCGCGCGAGCTCCGGGTACTTGCCGAAGAAGTGCTCGCGGATGTAGGCGCCCCCCTCGACCGAGTACTTCTGGTACTCGCCGTCGAGCGTCTCGTTCATGACGCGGACGAGCCAGCCGTCGGTGTCGCGCTCGAGCAGCGGATCCCAGGAGGAGCCCCAGATCACCTTGACGACGTTCCAGCCGGCGCCGCGGAAGGCGGCCTCGAGTTCCTGGATGATCTTGCCGTTGCCGCGCACCGGTCCGTCGAGGCGCTGCAGGTTGCAGTTGACGACGAAGACCAGGTTGTCGAGCCGCTCGCGCGAGGCGAGGGTGAGGGCGCCCAGCGTCTCGGGCTCGTCGGTCTCGCCGTCGCCGAGGAAGGCCCAGACGCGACGGCCGGCGGTCGCGGCGAGGCCGCGGTTCTCCAGGTATTTCAGGAATCGCGCCTGGTAGATCGCGGTGATCGGCCCGAGCCCCATCGACACCGTCGGGAATTCCCAGAAGTCGGGCATGAGCCAGGGGTGAGGGTAGGAGGAGAGGCCGCCGCCGCTCTCGAGCTCCGCGCGGAAGTTCTCGAGCTTCTGGGCGGAGAGCCGCCCTTCGAGGAAGGCGCGCGCGTAGATGCCGGGCGAGGCGTGCCCCTGGAAGAAGACCAGGTCGCCGGAAAAGCCGCCCTCGCCCCGTCCGCGGAAGAAGTGGTTGAAGCCGATCTCGTAGAGCGTCGCCGCCGACTGGTAGGTCGAGATGTGGCCGCCGATCCCGTCCTCGTCCCGGTTGGCGCGCACCACCATGGCGAGCGCGTTCCAGCGCACCAGCGACTTGATCCGCCGCTCGATCTGGCGGTCGCCGGGGAAGGGGGGCTCCTCGTGCACCGGAATGGTGTTGACGTAGGGGGTAGTCGGCGCCGGCAACGGCACGGTCCGCCGGTAGGCGTGGTCCTGCAGGCGCTGCATCAAGAAGCGCGCGCGCTCCTCGCCGTGCGCGGCGATCACGTCGTCGAGCGCCTCGAGCCACTCCTTGGTCTCGGCGCGATCGATGTCGTTCGGGTCGGTCATCCGTCCTCCTGGAATCCGAGAGGATACCGGCTCCGGCAGAGCGCGCGCTAAGCCGCGATGCGGCAATCGCGAGACGGAGCCCTCCCCGCCCCCCGCTAGCCCAGGGGGAGAAGGTGAGCGCTCAGCCGCGTCGGGATCGGGCCCGAGTCAGGCCGCGCGATGGCGGCCGCGCAGCCAGTAGACCGAGAGCAGGGCGAGCGCCGCCGCCAGGAGCGCGAAGCCGAGCGTGCCCAGGGTGGGAATCTCCTGAGTGATCGGCGCGACGTAGCCGGCGCCGGCGCCGAAATCGTCGAGCGTCGCCGTGTCGCCCGACTGGTATCCGGCGATTCCGGTCCCGGCGCCGCCGCTCTCCGGCGCGGCCGTGCAGACGTAGGTCTGCGTCCCCGCGCCACCGTCGATCTCGGAAAAATGGATCGTCGCGTCGCGGTTCTCGTCGACCCACACCGTCATCCGCGCCGACTGGAAGGGGGCGGAGAGCGCGAAGAACCCGAGCCCCCAGGAGCTTCCGTTGTTGCCGTAGTAGCAGGCGGCATAGTCGAACACCGACGGGCCGCCGTTGCGCTGCACCTTGAAGAAGAGGCTGTTGGAAAGGTCCGCGTGCTCGAGCACCAGTGCCACGTAGCTGGTGTCGGTTCCCGCGCCGTCTTCGACCAGGGCGGTGGCGGCCACCGACCCTTCCGCGCCGCCGAAAGTAGCCAGCGACGCCCCGGAGACCCCGCGCGCACGGTTGCCGAAAACCTGCAGGTCGCCGTTCTGGAGCGTCCAAGGCGCGCCGAGCGCGCCGTCGGGACGATCGAAGTCGTCGAGCACCGGCAAGACCGGCACGACCGGGGTTCCGCCGAGCGCAGCCGGCGCCGCGACCACGCCCTGTCCCGGCTTGGATCGATCCTCGTCTGCCGCGACAGGCATCCCTGCGAAGAACATCGCGATCAGTGCGGCCCCACCGAGCTTGACTCGATTCATCGCCCTTCCCCCTTCGGCGCCCGCGGGCGCGCGCATGGCTGCGAGCAGACCTCTTGAAGTCTAGCATTCCAGCCGCGGCCGCCCGCTCAGTCTTCGGTCGAGCTCCAGCCGTAGGAGGGCCGGAAGCCGCGCAGCTCGCGGACGCGCTCGGTGATCGGTTCAGCGGGCGGCTCAACGGGCGGCTCAGCGGGGGACTCCGCAGGCGCCTCCGTGCGGGGCGCCGCCGCGGGTGGCGGCTCGGCGGGCGATGCAAGCTCCGCAGCGCCCGCGGGCTCGGCCGACCCGTCGGGCGCGGCGCCCGGCTCGCCCTCGCGCCGGCGGCCGCTACGCCGCCGGCCGCCGCGCCGGCGCCGCTTCTTCTTGCCGTTGCCTTCCCCTTCGGAGGTGCCGGCGGGCGCCGCGGCCTCGACGCCCTCCTCGGGCTCTTCCTCGCCGGCCTCCCCGGGCGCCAGCGGCGCCATCTCCTCGGGCTCGCCCGGCGCCTCGGCGCCGTCGGCCTCCGGCTGGATGGCGCCCGCCGGGCCCTCGCTCCCCCGGCCCTTGCGCTTGCGGCCGCCGCGGCGGCGCCGCTTCTTCTTGCCGTTGCCCTCGCCCTCGTCGCCCGCCTCGGCCGGCGGCGCCTCGACCCGCACGGCGCCGGCACGGCGGGCAGGCGGCTCGGCCGGCCGCAGGGGCACCGGTCCCGCGGGCGCCAGCGGCGAGGGGCGGTCGCGCCACTCGATCTGCTCCTCGGGCCCCCGCAGGCGGCTCGAGGCGACGATCTCGATCTCGATGTCGTACTCCTGCTCGAGGCGGGCGAAGTCGCGGCGGCGGCCATTCTGGATCGCCTCGGCGAGCTCGGGGTGCATCTCGACGCGCGCCTTCAGGAGCCGGCCGGTGGCGGCGCGCGCCTCGATCCGGCGCAGCAGGGTGAGGCCCACCGACTCGATCGACGGCACGCGGCCGGTGCCCGAGCAGGTCGGGCAGGGACGGTGGGCTCGCACCTTGAGCGACTGCTGGATCCGCTGGCGGTTGATCTCGAGCAGGCCGTTGGGCGACAGGCGCCCGATCGTCGTGCGCGCACGGTCGGTCTTGAGGGCGTCCTTGACCCCCTTCTCGAGCGCGCGCTTCGACTTGGTGGAGCGCAGGTCGATGAAGTCGACCACGATCAGGCCGCCCAGGTCGCGCAGCCGGAGCTGGCGCGCGACCTCGCGCGCCGCCTCGAGGTTGGTCGAAAGCGCCATCTCCTCGTGGCTGCCGCCGTTCGAGCGGCCGGAGTTGACGTCGATCGCGATCAGCGCCTCGGTGGTGTCGATGACGATCGAGCCGCCCGAGGGCAGCGGCGCCGTGCGCGCGAAGATCCGCTCGATCTGGCTCTCGAGGCCGTAGCGGGAAAAGAGCGGCACGCGCTCCTGGTAGCGCTCGAGCCGGGTCTTCGAACGCGGCATGAAGGCCTGCATGTACTCGTGCGCCTGCTCGTAGACGTCGTCGTCGTCGACCAGCAGCTCGTCGACCGTCGAGTCGAGGTGGTCGCGCAACGCCTTCAAGATCAGGTCCTGGTCGCTGTAGAGCAGGCGGGCGCCCGAACCCTTGCGCGCCTCGGTCTCGATGCGCTTCCAGACCCGCAGCAGCGCGGCGAGGTCGCGCTGCAGCTCGGCGCGCGTCTGGTCGAGGGCGTTGGTGCGCACGATGACGCCGCAGCCGTCCGGCAGCTCGAGCTTCTTGACCAGGTCCTTCAGGCGTCCGCGTGTCTCCTCGTCCTCGACCTTGCGCGAGACGCCGCGTGTGTCGTCGAACGGGGTGAGCACCAGGTAGCGGCCGGCGAGCGAGAGGTTGGTGGTCAGCGCGGCGCCCTTGCCCCCTTCCGGGTCGGGATCGCGCTGGACCTGCACGACGATCGGCCTGCCCTTTTCGAGCAGGTCGTCGATCTGGGCCCGCTTGCCCGGCGGCGGCTCCTTGTAGCGGGCCTCGGCGACCACGTCCTGGATCGCGAGGAAGCCGTTCTTGCCGGCGCCGTAGTCGACGAAGGCCGCGTTCAATGCCGGCTGCAGGTTGGCGATGACGCCGCGGTAGATGTTGCCTCGGGTCAGACCGCCCTCGGCGATCTCGACCTGGTAGTTCTCCAGGAGCGTGTCGGAGACCACGGCGACGCGCAGCTCCTCCCGGCTCCGGGCATTGATCAGCATTCTCCGAGTCACGATTCGACGGACTCCCAAGGGTCAGGACTGGCGTTTCGGGGGGCGCTCCGGGGGACGGGCGCCGGGCAAGACGGCCCATTCTACCCGGAAGCCGGTGTAATCTCCCGCACCGTGGCGGAAGAGCGACGGAAAGGGCCCCCACCCCCCTCGGACCCGGAGGCGGGGGTCTGGCGCGGCCGGCGCGTCGCCCGGCGCCTCGTCTCGCCCGACGGCTTCACCGTGCTGGTCGGCAAGTCGGCCGAGGACAACGACCGGCTCTCGCTCGAGCTCGCCGCCCCGGAGGACTTCTGGTTCCACTTGGCGGGAGACTCGGGCTCGCACGTGGTCGTGAGGAACCCCGAGCGGCTCGACCGTTTGCCGCGCGAGACCGAGCGCTTCGCCGCGGCGCTCGCCGCCGGCTACTCGAAGGCGCGCAACGCCGGCCGGGTCGCGGTGCACGCCTGCCGGGGCGCCGACGTCTCGAAGCGGCGCGGGCAGCCGCCGGGCGAGGTCACCCTCGAGCGCTGGCGTACGATCCAGGTCCAGCCGCTGCGCGCCGACGACCCGGCGCCCGC
>WYBK01000188.1 GCA_011525905.1 Acidobacteriota bacterium | reverse complement strand
TCGAACGCCGCTTCGCGGTGCTCGCCGTAGACGCGGCGCAGCGCGTCGGCGATCTCGCCGAGCGTGGCTTCGGCGCGGACGGCGGCGAGGATCTCGGGCATGACGTTGCGGTCCTCGCGCGCGGCGGCCTCGAGCGCCTGGCAGGCGGCCTCGGCCCGCCGGGGCTCGCGGGCGCGGCGGAAGGCGGCGAGGCGGGCGCACTGGTCGCGCTCGGCCATCGGGTCGATCTCGAGCGCCTCGGTGGGGTCCTCTTCCTCGACCTCGTAGCAGTTGACGCCGACCACCTTCTGGCTGCCCTCCTCGACCTGACGCTGCGTGTCGTAGGCGGCGTCGGCGATCTCCTTCTGCTGGATGCCGCGCTCGAGGGCGGCGAGCGCGCCGCCCATCTGGTCGATCCGCTCGATGTAGGCGCGGGCGCGGCCGAAGATCTCGTCGGTCAGCGCCTCGATCGCCCAGGCGCCGCCGAGCGGATCGGCGACGTCGGCGACGCCGCTCTCCCAGGCGATCACCTGTTGCGTGCGCAGCGCCAGGCGCGCGGCGTCCTCGGTGGGCAGGCCGAGCGCCTCGTCGCGCGAGTTGGTGTGCAGCGACTGCGTGCCGCCGCAGACCGCGGCGAGGGCCTGGATCGCGACGCGCACCACGTTGTTGTCCGGCTGCTGCGCGGTGAGCGTCGAGCCGGCGGTCTGGGTGTGGAAGCGCAGCCAGAGCGACCGTTCGTCCTTCGGCGCGTAGCGCTCGCGCACCAGCTCCGCCCAGAGCCTGCGGGCGGCGCGGAACTTGGCGACCTCCTCGAGGAAGTGGTTGTGGGCATTGAAGAAGAAGGAGAGCCGTCCGGCGAAGGCGTCGATGTCGAGGCCGCGCGCGAGCGCGGCGTCGACGTAGGCCAGGCCGTGCGCCAGCGTGAAGGCGACCTCCTGGACGGCGGTCGAGCCCGCCTCGCGGATGTGATAGCCCGAGATCGAGATCGGGTTCCACCGCGGCACCTCGCGCGAGCAGAACTCGATCAGGTCGGTGGTCAGCTTCAGCGATGGGCGCGGCGGATAGATGTAGGTGCCACGCGCCGCGTACTCCTTGAGCAAGTCGTTCTGCACCGTGCCGCCGACCCGGTCCCACGGCACCCCCTGCTCCTCGGCGATCGCCAGGTAGAGCGCGAGCAGGATCGGCGCCGTGGCGTTGATCGTCATCGAGGTGGTCACCCGGTCGAGGGGAATGCCGTCGAACAAGCGGCGCATGTCGGCGATCGAGGCGACCGGCACGCCGACCCGGCCGACCTCGCCGCGAGCGAGCTCGTGGTCCGAGTCGTAGCCGATCTGGGTCGGCAGATCGAAGGCGACCGAGAGGCCGGTCGTCCCCTGCTCGAGCAGGTAGCGGTAGCGCCGGTTGGACTCGGCGGCGTCGGAGAAGCCGGCGTACTGCCGCATCGTCCAGCGGCGGCGGCGGTAACCGTCGGCGTAGAGGCCGCGCGTGAAGGGGAAGCGCCCCGGCTCGCCCACCGCTCGCGCGGCCAGCCCGGCCGTCGCCTCCGGCCCGTAGGCGGGGGCCAGCTCGAGCCCGCTCGGCGTCGTGACGCGGGTCTCGGACGCGGGGCGGCCCGCTTTGGCATGGTCGCTCATGCGCCGCATTCTAGGCGGCGGGCCGCGGCCGCCGCCCCGTTTCTCCGGGCGGGAAATGGAGTAGGCTGGGGGCCCAGCCCCTAGGGGCCACGAGATGTGACACCCACAACATCTTGGGGACAACCCCTTGACAGCGGGGCCCGACGGGTTTACCTTTTCCAACCCGGAGAACTGCACAAGATTCTGGGCAGCGCGAGGGGGGCCGGAGGGCGGCGTCTCGGCATCGCGACGGGGCGGACGGCGGCGGCGGCGGGCGGCGGGCGGTCGCGCCGGGAATCGAAGGCGGAGCAGGAGACACGGGAGGCACGATGGCGATCGAGAGCACGGCGAACCCCGGGAACGGATCCACGGTGAACGAGCGCGGCGCGGCCCCGGCGGGGGCGAGGCCGGCGCCGGCCCCGGCGGGGCTGCGCTTCGAGCGCTTCTTCACGACTCCGGGGGTCGACCCCTTCGACGCGATCGAGTGGGAGCAGCGCGACGCCGTGATCGGCAACGAGCGCGGCGAGAAGGTCTTCGAGCAACGGGGCGTCGAGGTGCCCAAGAGCTGGTCGCAGACCGCGACCAATGTCGTCGTCTCGAAGTACTTCCGCGGCCACCTGGGCACTGCGGGGCGCGAGCGCTCGGTCCGACAGCTGATCGGCCGGGTGGCCGACGCGATCACCGAGTGGGGGCGGCGGGGCGGCTACTTCGCCGGCGACGACGACGCGCGCACCTTCCACGCCGAGCTCAAGCACATCCTGGTCCACCAGCACGCCTGCTTCAACTCGCCCGTCTGGTTCAACGTCGGCATCGAGGAGAAGCCGCAGTGCTCCGCCTGCTTCATCAACTCGGTCGAGGATACGATGCAGTCGATCCTGCAGCTCGCCAAGACCGAGGGGATGCTGTTCAAGTACGGCTCGGGCACCGGCTCGAACCTCTCGTCGCTGCGCTCCTCGCGCGAGCGGCTGGCGGGCGGCGGCACCGCCTCCGGTCCGGTCTCCTTCATGAAGGGCTTCGACGCCTTCGCCGGCGTGATCAAGAGCGGCGGCAAGACCCGCCGCGCCGCCAAGATGGTGATCTTGAACGTCGACCATCCGGACATCGTCGATTTCGTGCGCTGCAAGGAGGTCGAGGAGCGCAAGGCCTGGGCGCTGATCGACGCCGGCTACGAGGGGGGCTTCAACGTCCCCGGCGGGGCCTACGACTCGATCGCCTACCAGAACGCCAACCACTCGGTGCGGGTCACCGACGACTTCATGAAGGCGGTGGTCGAAGGCGAGACCTGGTCGACCCGGGCGGTCACCGACGGCCGGGCGATGGACACCTATCCGGCGCGCGACCTGATGCGCATGATCGCCGAGTCGACCTGGGTCTGCGGCGACCCGGGCATGCAGTACGACACGACGATCAACGACTGGCACACCTGCGCCGCCACGGCGCGCATCAACGCCTCGAACCCGTGCTCCGAGTACATGTTCCTCGACGACACCGCGTGCAACCTGGCGTCGCTCAACCTGATGAAGTTCTACCACCCGGAGCGCGGCTTCGACGTCGAGTCGTTCCGGCGCGCCTGCGAGGTGGTCATCTCGGCGCAGGAGATCATCGTCGACGCCGCGAGCTACCCGACGCCGGCGATCGCCCGCAACTCGCACGAGTACCGGCCGCTCGGCCTCGGCTACGCCAACCTCGGCGCGCTGCTGATGGCGCGCGGGCTGCCCTACGACTCCGACGCCGGCCGCGACTACGCCGCCGCGATCACCGCGCTCATGTCGGGCGCCGCCTACGCCCAGTCGGCGCGCATCGCCGAGCGGATGGGGCCGTTCGCCGGCTTCGAGCCCAACCGCGAGCCGATGCTGCGGGTGATGCGCAAGCACCGTGACGCGGTCAAGCGGATCGAGGCCGCGCACGTTCCGATGGACCTGCTGCAGGCGGCCAAGCAGTCGTGGGACGAGGTGGTCGAGCTCGGCTCGCGCGTCGGCCTGCGCAACAGCCAGATCTCGGTGCTCGCGCCGACGGGGACGATCGCCTTCATGATGGACTGCGACACCACTGGCGTCGAGCCCGACATCGCGCTGGTCAAGTACAAGAAGCTGGTGGGCGGCGGCCTGATCAAGATCGTCAACAACACGGTGCCGCTGGCGC
>WYBK01000187.1 GCA_011525905.1 Acidobacteriota bacterium | reverse complement strand
CTGCTCATCCACTACGCCGTCGCCGACCCGGACGGCGGTTTCCGCCGGCTCGAGCCGCGGCCGCTCGCGTTCGAAGTGCCCAACGCCTCGCTCGCCGGAGCGCTCGGCCAGCACGTCAGTTTCAAGGTCGAGCTGGCGCTCGAGCCGGGCGCCTACGAGGTCGCCGCAGCGGTCTACGACGAGCTCGGCGGCGAGCGCTGGGCGATCGTCGCGCCCGTTTCGGTCGTCAAGGCGCGATGATCCGACTCCTCCTTCGGCGCGCCGCGCTCGCGACCCTCGCCGCCGGCGCCTTCTGCGCGGCCGCGGCCTCGGCGAGCGACATCGAGGTCCGGCCGATCGGCGGCACGACCGCCCAGATGGCGGCGCTGCTCGCGCGCGGCGGCGACGGCGGCCCGCTGCGCGCCGCGGCGACCGCGGTGCCGCTCGCCCTCCGGGCCGGGAGCATGCCCGTCCTGGTGGTGGTCGAGGTCGACGGCGCCTCGCTGCTCGACGGCCACCCGGGCGGGCGGCTCGGCATCGAGGCCCACCTCTACGCGGTCGCGGCGGGCGGCCGCATCGCCGCCGCCCGCTCCGAAGGGATCGCCATCGACCTCGCGCGAGCCGGCGACGCGGTCGCGACCAGCGGCGTCCGCTGGCTGGTTCCGCTCGACCTCCCACCCGGCGACTACGCCCTCCGCGTCCTGCTGCGCGAGCGGCGCACCGGCAGCTTCGGCCTGCGCGAGGTCCGTCTGCTGCTCCCCTCGCCCGGCGACGGCGCGGCGACCTTCCTGGCCGCCGTGGTCCCTTCGACGGTCGCCTGGGTCGACGCGCCCTCCCCGGCGCTCGAACCCGCCACGCTCGAGCGACTGGCCGCCGAGATCGGGATACCGGCCGCCTTCCCGGTGCTGCCGGCCGGCTCCGCCGCGGCGATCCAGGCCTGGGTCGGAGGCGGCTCGGCGCCCGAGCTCGCCGCGCAGCTGACCGACTCGCGCGGCGCGAGCCCGGCACCGGCGGAGCTCGAACCGGCGGGCGCCAGCCCGATCGGAGAGGGGCTCCAGGCGCTGCGTTTCGCCCTCTCGCTGCCCGAGCGGCAGGGGCTCCAGGACCTGCGGCTCGCGGGCGCCGAGGGCACGCCGCGCGCCCTGCCGCAGCGGGTCGTCCTGCGCCCCGCCGAGGAGGCCGTGGCCTGGAACCAGATCGCGCGGGTGGCCCCGGTCACCGCCGCGACGCAGAGCACCTCGATCACTCCGCCGCTCGCCAGCAAGGCGGATCGCCGCCGGCTGCGCGCCGCCTACGATCGGGCGTTCGGCCGTTTCGCCCGCGGCGAGCGGGTCGATGCCGTCCTCGAGCTCGCGGCCTTCGAGCAGGGCGCGCTCGATTCCGATCGACGGCGCGCCATGGGGTGGCTCGAGGCGGCCGAGGCGGAGGCGCTGGCGAGCGCGGTGGCCCGCGAGCGGCAGGCGCTCCTCCCCCTCTCGCTCTTCTATCGCGACCTGCACGCCACCCATCTCGAGCAGGGGCGCATCGGGCTCGCCCGCCGCTCCGAACGGATCGCCGAGCGGCTGCTCGTGCAGCTGGCCGAGACCGCGGCCGACGACGAGGAGCGCCGCCTGGCGGCCGCCGCGCTCGAAAGCCTCGCCGGCGAGCTGATCGAGGTCGGCGCGCCCGGCCGCGCCGCCGACCTGCTGAAGCGGTCGGCCGACCTGGTGGCCGACCGGGTCGGCATCTGGGTCGCGCTCGGCGCGCTCTACGAGCACGACCAGCGCTACGCCGACGCGGCGCTCGCCCTCGACCGCGCGCTCGTCCTGCAACCGCGGCACCGCGAGGCGCGGCTGCGCCGCGCACGCCTGTACGGCCTCGCGGGCGACGCCAAGCGCTGCGCCGCCGAGCTCGACGCGCTGCTCGCCGAGCCGGTCGCCGACTGGATCGGCGTCGTGGCGGCGCAAGAGCGTGTGCGCGCCCTGTTCGCGGAGGGCGCGTTCGCCGCCGCCGCCGAGCGCCTGGCGGCGGTTTCCGCGCGCCACCCCGGCGAGCCGTCGCTCGGCATCGCCCTCGCCTACGCCCTCGAGCGCGCCGCCGACCGCGCCGGCTCGCGCGCCGCGATCGCGCGCGCCGCGGTCGCCGACCGGGCCTACGCCCAAGCGCCGCGCAAGCTCTACGCCGAGCCGCCGCGGCTGCTGCTCGCCGCCGGCCGCGCCGAGGTCGAGACCGCCGCGCTGCTGCGGCTCGACGCGCTGGCCGCCGCCCTCGGCGCGACCGGCGGCAACGGCCGGGGGTCGGGATGAAGCGCGCCGCGCTGCCCCTGCTGCTGCTCGGCACGCTGGCGCCCGCCGCGCTCCGGGCGGCACCGTTCGAGATCGCGATCGTCGAGCCGCTCGCCGGCACGGCGGCCTTCGGCGTCGTCGACGTGGTCGTCGAGGTGCGCAACGAGGAGGCCGCCTGGGTCGAGCTCTACCTCGACGGGCGCCAGGTCGAGCGGCTCGCGTCGCCGCCCTGGCGGTTCACGGTCGACCTCGGCCAGGAGAACGCCGAGCGCCGCTTCCGCGCCGTGGCCGAGAGCGTCGGGGGCGCGCACGACGACGTGGAGCTCACCCTGCCGGCGATCCGCGTCGACGAGCAGGTCGAGCTGCCGCTCGTCCAGCTCTACGTCACCGCCGAGCGGCAGGGCGTCGCCGCGCTCGACCTGACGCGCGCGGAGTTTCGCGTCGCCGACGGCGGCCGCCCGCAGACGCTGGTCACCTTCGAGCGGGGCGACGTGCCGCTCACCGCGGTGCTGCTGCTCGACTCCTCGCTGTCGATGCGCGGCGCGCCGCTCGCCGGCGCGCTCGCCGGCGCGCGCGCCTTCGTCGCCGGTATGCAGCCGCTCGACGAGGCCAAGGTCCTGCTGGTCTCCGATCAGGTGCTTCGCCGCACGCCCTTCGGCACCGACCCCGACACGCTGCTCGCGCCGCTCGCCGGCGTCGTGGCGCGCGGCGGCTCGGCGATCTCCGACCACCTCTATCTGGCGCTCAAGGAGCTCGAGGCGCGCCAGGGCCGGCGCGTCGTCATCCTGCTCTCCGACGGCGTCGACGTCGACAGCCTGCTCGGTGCCCGCGAGCTGGAGCCGGTGGTCGGCCGCAGCCCGGTGCTCCTCTACTGGATCCGCCTCGGAGGAGAACGGCGCGGCGTGCGCCACCGCTCCGCCTGGCGCGGCTTCGAGCAGCACGCCGAGGAGCTCGCCGGCCTCGCCCGCCTGGTCGAGCGCTCCGGCGGACGGATCTTCGACTTGCCGCGGGTCGCGGACGCCGAGCAGATCTTCCGGCGGGTGCTCGAGGAGCTGCGCAACCAGTACGTGCTCGGCTACTACCCGAGCTTCGACCTCGACGACGGCACCTGGCGGCCGATCCGGGTCGAGGTCTCCCGGCCCGGCATCGCGCTGCGCGCCCGCGAGGGCTACTACGATGACTGAGCGGGCGGCGCCGGGCGCGATCGAGTACCGCGTCGGCGGCGAGCTCGACCTGGACGAGGCGCTCGACCTCTACCGCGCCTCGACGCTCGGCGAGCGGCGGCCGATCGACGACCGCGAGATCTTCGCGGCGATGCTGGCGCACGCCAACCTGACGGTGACCGCCCGCGACGCCGGCCTGCTGGTCGGCATCGCGCGCACGCTGACCGATTTCCTCTACGTCGGCTACCTCGCCGACCTCGCGGTGCGGCAGAGCCACCAGGGGCGCGGCATCGGCACGGCGCTGATCGCGCAGACGCGCGAGCGGATGGGACCGCGCTCGATGCTGGTGCTGCTCGCCGCGCCGGCCGCGGTCGACTACTACCCGCGCCTGGGATTCGCGCGCCACCCGAGCTCCTGGGTACTGCGCCGCTGCGAGCCGCTCGCCGGCTAGTCGACCACCACGCGCACGGCCTGCGAGCGCGCCGCGACGAAGGGCGCCCTCGCCTCGATCCAGTGCTCCCCGGGAGCGAGGGGCCAGCGCGCCGTGTAGGGCGCCTCGACGGTCGCGAAGGGGCGCCCGTCGACGTACCAGACCAGCTGCCCGACCGGCGGCTCGACCAGGGCGCGCAGCGCCAGCGTGTTGCGCTCGCGCGGCGCCTCGGGGTCGAACATCAGGCGCACGCCCGGCTCGGGCGAGATCACGTCGATGGCGGTTGCGCTGTCGGCGTGCGCCTCCGCGTCCCGCTTCGCGCGAGCCAGCGCCGCGTCGAGCGGCGCGCCGCCCTGCCGCGCCAGCCAACCGGCGTAGCGCGCCGGCAGATCGACGTAGACGCGCGCCTCGAGCGCCGTGGCGGGAGTCGCCGCCGTGGCCGGCGCGCCGGTGCGGCGGTCGACCGCCAGCCGGCGATGCGCCGTGCACTCGGCGAGCGGCTCGTCCGCGCGAACCCATTCGAGCGTCACCCGGTCGCAGGCGACGCCCGCGCGGCGCCCCGTGACGGCGCACAGGCGCTCGGCCCGGTAGCCGCGCGGCGCCGGGAAGGGGGCGGCCTCGAGCCCGTCCAAGCGTCCCCGCTCGAGCCGCCCGAAGAGCTCGGCCACCAGCCGCGCGGCGACCCGGTAGCCGGTCGAACCGGTGAGCGGACGCTGGTCGGGGTGACCGACCCAGGCGCCCACCAGCCAGCGCTCCGACCAGGCGACAGTCCAGGCGTCGCGGTAGCGCGACGAGGTGCCGGTCTTGACCGCGACCGGAATCGGGTACTCGGTCGCTCCGAGCCGGGGGAAGGTCGGCAGGCGCGCCTGGGGATCGGCGAGGAAGTGGGTCACCAGCCGGGCGGTGTCCGTCGAGACGAAACGCTCTCCGGCCCTCGCGACTTCCCCCTGGAGCCAGACCGGCGCCCGGGGCACGCCGTCGCCGGCGAGCGCGGTGTAGGCGCCGACCAGCTCCTCGAGCGTCACCGGCAGCGATCCGAGGGCGAGCCCGAGCCCGTAGCGCGCCGCCGGCCCGCCGTAGCGGTGCAGGCCGAGGGCGCCGAGCGCGGCGTAGAACGGGTCGAGGCCGACCTCGGCGAGCAGCGCCACCGCCGGCACGTTGCGCGAGTTGGCGAGCGCCGCGCGCGGCAGGAGCGGCCCCAGGAAGCGGCCGTCCGAGTTGACCACGCCTCCCGGCCCGGGGCCCAGGTCGTCGAGCACGCGCTGCGGCTCGAGCGCTCCCCGGTCGAGGGCGAGCGCATAGAGGAAGGGCTTGAGCGTCGACCCGGACGAGCGCGGCACGCGCAGGTAGTCGATGGCGCCGGCGCGCTCGAGGTCGAAGTAGCCGGCCGAGCCGAGCGCGGCCGCGACGCGCCACCCCGCGCGCTCCACGATCATCACCGCGGCGTTGGCCGAGCCCCGGCCGCCGCTATCGGCGAGCGCCCGCTCGGCCAGCCGTTCGGCCTCCCGCTGCAGGTCGAGGTCGAGCGTGGTGATCAGGCGGGGAGCCTCCAGCCGGCGCGCCTCGCCCACCCGCGCCGCGAGGCCGAGCAGCGGGTGCAGCGCCTCGACGGGGCGGGCCGCGCGCCAGGGGAGAGCGAGCGTCTCGATCTCGTCGAGCGCCGCGGCGAGCTCGACCGGCGTCAGCTCGCCGCGCTCCGCGAGGCGGGCGAGGATCGTCCGCCCCCGCTCGATCGTGCGCGCGCGGCCGCGCGGATCGTAGGGGTCCATGCGCGCCGGCGACTGCGGGATGGCCGACAGGTAGGCGACCTCCGCCCAGGAGAGGTCCTCGACCGGCTTGTCCAAGTAGCGACGCGCGGCGTAGGCGATGCCGTGGATCCGGTGGCCGTAGGGGACGATGCGCAGGTAGTGGCGCAGCACCCCCTCGCGCCCGTGGCGCAGCGTCATCGCCAGGGCGGTCGCCGCCTCGACCGCCTTGCGCAGGTAGCTGCGTTCGCCCGGCCGCTGCAGCCGCGCCACCTGCATCGCGATCGTCGAGGCGCCGGAGACCCGGCGTCCGGAGGCCAGGTTCTGGCGCAACGCCCGCGCGACGGCCAGCGGGTCGACCCCGGGGTGGAGCGCGAAGCGGCGGTCCTCGATGGCGACGGCGGCGGCGGCGACCCGCGCCGGCACCCGGTCGAGCGGCCAGAAACCGAGCCGCTCGTCGCCCGCCGCCGGCAGCTCGCCGAGGAAGCGTCCCGCGCGGTCGAGGACGAGCAGCGTCGGCGCCGGCGCCTCGAGGTCGGAGCGGGTCATGGCGAGCACCGCGAGCGCGGCGACCCCGGCCACCGGTGCGAGCAGAGCGGCAATCGCGAGTCGCCGACGCCACCCCGCCGGCCGCCGCGCGCGAAGGGCCGGCACGGGCTCCTCGGCGGTCCTGGTCACGGCGCGATCCTAGATCCTCGGGCGGCCCCGAGCGATCCGGCGCTACCCTGCGAGGGCTTGCACGGGCGCCCGGGGCGCGCGACACTCGGACGCCAGAGGGCGTCCCCGCATGCCGCGCATCCCCACGATCAAGTCGGTCATGACCCCCTTTCCGCACGCGATCGAGGGGCACGAGAGCGTTGCCGCCGCGCGGCGGCTGATGACGGCCAACGGCATCCACCACCTGCCGGTGCTCGAATCGGGGCGGCTCCAGGGGATCCTCTCGATGCGCGACGTCGAGCGCGTCGAGGCGATCTCCGAGCAGTCCGCCGAGACCACCCGCGTCGGCGCGGTCTGCCGCTTCCCGGTCTACGCCGTCGACCTCGACGAGCCGCTCGACAACGTCCTCGTGCACATGGCCAACGAGCGGCTCGGCTCCGTCCTGATCCTGCGCCACGACCGGATCGCCGGAATCTTCACCGTGACCGACGCCTGCCGCCTGCTCGCCGTGCACCTGCGGCGCGACCTGCCGCCGACCGGCGACGAGGTCGCCTGAGCGCGCCGAGCCGTCCCCGGACCAATCGAGAAACGAGAGACCCGATGCTCCGCATGCACGCCCGCCGCAGGCTGCGCCGAGGCGCCGCCGCCCTCGCCTCCCTGATCGCCATCGCCTGCGGCGAGTCGCCCGCGCCGCCGGTCGCTGCGCCGAGCGCGCCCGCGACGGACGTCGCGGGTCCGGGCGACGACCTGCCCTGGTTCGAGGGGAGCGTCGAGGAGGCCTTCGCGCTCGCCGCACGCGAGCGCCGGCCGATCTTCCTCTACTGGGGCGCGGTCTGGTGCCCCCCCTGCCACGCCCTGCGCAGCCGGCTCTTCACCCGCCCCGAGTTCCGCGTGCGGCTCGCCGAGAGCGTCGCTGTCTACCTCGACGGCGACACCGAGCGGGCGCAGATCTGGGGGGAGAAGCTCGGCACCGCGGGCTACCCGACGGTGATCGTCTTCGACGCCGACGGCCGCGAAGTGACGCGCATCGCGACGATGCTGCCGATCGAGCAGTACGCCGAGGTGCTGGCGCGCGCGCTCGACGCCACGCGACCGCTCCACGAGGTGCTGGTCGCCGCCGAGCGCGAGGGGCCGGCGGCGCTGCCGGCCGCCGAGCTCAACCTGCTCGCTTTCTACTCCTTCGACCAGGACGCCCGGCTCGATCTCGACGAGTCCCGCCGGCTGGCGCTGTTCGAGCGCCTCTGGCGCGAGACCCCCGCCGGCCAGCCGATCGAGCGGCAGCGGTTCCTCGGCCTCCTCCTCCAGACGCTCGCCCGCGTCGATCCGGCGCCGGAGCTCGCAGCCGGAGCGCGCGCCGAGCTGGCCACCGCCCTCGCCGGGCTGCTCGCCGACCCGCGAGCGCGGGCCACCAACCTCGATCTCCTCCTCTACGCCGCTCCCGGCGTGGTGCGCCGGCTCGCTCCCGAGCCGGGCGCCGAGCGCGACGCGCTGGTCGCCGCCTGGAACGCCGCCGCCCGGGCCGTCGAGGACGATCCGGAGCTGGCCCTCGACGACCGCTTGACCGCGCTGCTGCCGCAGCTGGAGCTGGCGCTGCTCGACGCCGCGGGAGACTCGCCGGCGCCTCCCGCCGCGCTTCGCGAACGGATCCGGCAACGGGTGGCCTGGGCGAGCGGGGAAGTGCGCGATGCCGACGAGCTGCAGGCGGTGATGAGCACGATGGCCGGACTGCTCGAAGACGCCGGCCTGGCCGGCGAGGCGGAGCGCCTGCTCGCCGACAAGCTCGGCGAGACGGCGGCGCCCTACTACTACCTCTCCTGGCTCGCCTCGCTCGAGGCGCGCGCCGGCCGCACCGCGGCGGCCGTCGACCGCTACCGCGAGGCCTGGCAGGGGGCGCGGGCGAGCGGCTCGGGCGCCGCGATGACACCCTTCCGCTGGGGCTCGACCTACCTGCGGCGCGCGCTCGAGCTCGCGCCCGCGGACTCCGCGACGATCCGCGCCGACGGCGACACGATCCTCGCCGACCTCCTCGCCAGCCCCGACGCCTTCGCCGGCGGCAACTGGAGCCGGCTCGAGGGCCTCGGGCTCGCGCTCACGGCCTGGCGCGGCGACGATGCGGAACGGGGCGCCGTGGTCGCGGCGCTGCGCGCCCGGGTCGCCGAGGGGTGCCCGCGCTTCCCGGACGAGGGACCCGACTCCCCCGCCTCGCGCTGCCGCAGCTTCCTCGCGCCAGCGCCGGCGGGGTGAGCGCGCACCCCTGACTTTTCGCGGGGTCGGCGGCGCCTCTTCGCCGGGAGACGCCGAGCCTGCGAGCCGCTACCCTTCCGACTCGCGGCGCCGCAAGCGGGTGCCGCGAGATGGGAGATCGAGATGAACACCTACGCCGTCGCCGTGCCGCGCGCCGACTCGGCGCGCCCTCTTGCTGCCAACGCCGCCCCGCGGGCTCTGCCCGCGCCGGGCGAGCTGCTCTACCGTTTCGAGGCCGACCTCGAGTTCTCGCCGATCGGCCTGCTGCCCGAGGGACTGCGCGTCACCGTCCCCTTCGAGGGGCGCGCGACCGCGGGGCGCTTCGCCGGCGCCCGGGTCTGGGGGATCGACCACTTCCTGCTGCGCGCCGACGGGGTCGGCCTGGTCGACGCCCAGAAGACGCTGTCGCTCGACGGCGGCCACCTGCTCGAACGGGTGACCGCGCACTGCCTGCCGCCCGCCGGCCTGCATCTGCCGCCGCTCGCCGCCCTGCTCGAACCCGGCTTCCGCTGGCCGCAGGAGCTCTTCCCGATCTTCGGCTTCTCCAGCTTTCGGACGGCCGACCCCGAGCTCGACGCGCTGAACCGCGCCTTCGCCTCGGTCGAGGGGTGGGTGAGCTTCGCCAAAGGGCGGCTGGCGATCGAGACCCGGCTCGCGAGCGGGACGGGGCGGGTGGCACCGCCGGCAGCGGCCTGAGGCGGCCCGACGCGGCGCGCGGGCGCCCGGCTGCTAGACTGCCGGGCGCCCGCGACGTTCGTCCCATGCTTCGTTCCCTCGGCATCGTCCTCTCTGGCGGCGGCATCCGCGGCCTGGCGCACGTCGGCGTGCTCAAGGCGCTGACCGAGGCGGGGATCGAGGCGGCGGCCGTCTCCGGCACCAGCGCCGGGGCGATCGTCGGCGCCCTTTACGCGGCGGGCTACTCGGCCGACGAGATGCTCGGGTTCTTCGTCGAGAAGAACCCCTTCCGGCTGTCGAAGCTCGCGCTCGGCAAGCCGGGCATCTTCGACACCGACAAGGTGGTCCAGGACTTCCGCGAGTACTTTCCCGAGGACTCTTTCGCGGCACTCGGCAGGAAGCTGTTCGTCACCGCCACCGACCTGGTCGAGGCGCGCCGCGTGATCTTCGACTCGGGCCCCTTGATCCGTCCGCTGCTCGCCTCCTCGTCGGTGCCGCTGGTCTTCACCCCGACCGAGCTCGACGGCCGCTGGCTCGCCGACGGCGGCATCCTCGACAACTTCCCGGTCGAGCCGCTCGAGGGGCGCTGCGACGTCACCCTGGGCGTCTACGCGAGCCCGCTCCGGCAGGTCGAGCGCAAGGCGCTCGACTCGACGCTGGCGATCTCGCAGCGCGCCTTCGAGATCGGGATGCACAACGCCTCGCGGCAGCGCTTCGGCAAGTGCGACCTGGTCCTCTGCCCGCGCGAGCTCAGCCGCTTCGGGCCCTTCGACACCAAGGCGATGCGGGAGTGCCTCGACATCGGTTACCGGGCGGCCCACGAGCGCCTGCCGGAGATCCGCGACCTGGTCGGCGCCCCGGCGCCCGGAGATCCACCATGAGACGCTACGCCTACCTCACCTTCGACGTCTTCACCCGCGTCCGCTTCGGCGGCAATCCGCTGGCGGTCGTGCTCGACGCCCAGGGGCTCTCGAGCGAGGAGATGCAGACGCTCGCGCGCGAGTTCAATTACTCGGAGACCGTCTTCCTGCTGCCGCCGCAGGACCCCCGTCACCTGAGACGCGCGCGCATCTTCACGCCGGGGCAGGAGCTGCCCTTCGCCGGCCACCCGACCGTCGGCGCCGCGCTGGCGCTCGCCGAGGAGGGAGAGATCGACCTCGCTGGCGGCCGCGCCACGGTGGTGCTCGAGGAGGGAGTCGGACCGGTCCCGGTCGCCGTCGATCGGACCGCGGAGGGGGAGCTGCGCGCCGAGCTGACCGCGGCCCAGCCGCCCCGCCGGCTCGACGGCGCCGCGCCGGCGGCCGCGCTGGCGCGCATGGCGTCGCTCTCGCTCGAGGACCTGGCGCCCGGCGCCGAGCCCGAAATCTGGTCGTGCGGCACGCCGTTCACCTTCCTCGAGGTGCGCGACCGCGCAGCTCTCGCCCGCGCGCGGCTCGACACCGGCGCCTGGCGCGCGGAGGTCGCCGGCGGCGCGAGCGACGCGCTCTTCCTCTTCGCCCGCGAGGCCGAGGCCCCGGGGTACGACCTGCGCGCCCGCATGTTCGCGCCCGGCTTCGGCGTGCCGGAGGATCCGGCGACCGGATCGGCGGCGGCGGCGATCACCGGCCCGTGGGGCCGCGGCCGCGCCGACGGCGAGCACCGCTTCGCGATCGAGCAGGGCTACGAGATGGGCCGCCCCTGCCAGCTCCACGCGACCGCCATCGTGCGCGGCGGCGCCACGGTCGAGGCGCGCGTCGCCGGCCACGCCGTCCGCTTCGCGACCGGCCACCTGCGCGTCTGACCGATTCGTTCGGAACGCCCTCGCTCACTTTCCGACCGGCACCGGCGCGACGCGCCAGACGCGCTCGCAGTACTCGCGAATCGCCCGGTCGGAGGAGAAGTAGCCGCTGCGCGCCGAATTGACGATCGAGCTCGCCGTCCACCCTTCCCGGTCGAGATAGCGCCGCCCGGCCGCCTCCTGCGCCGCGGCGTAGCTCGCGAAGTCCGCCAGCACCAGCCAGCGATCGCTCTCGGCGAGCTCCTCGGCGAGCGGCCGGAAGAGCTCGCGGTCGCCTCCCGAGAGCTCTCCCGAGACCAGACGGTCGAGCAGCTCCGCGAGCTCCGGATCGTCCGCGAGCAGGTCCCGCGGCCGATAGCCTGCCGCCAGGAGCGCCGCGACTTCGTCGACGTCGCGGCCGAAGCGGAAGAAGTGCTCGTCGCCCACCCGCTCGCGGATCTCGACGTTGGCGCCGTCGAGCGTGCCGAGGGTGAGCGCGCCGTTCATCATCAGCTTCATGTTGCCGGTGCCCGAGGCCTCCTTGCCCGCGGTCGAGATCTGCTCGGAGAGCTCGGCCGCCGCGAAGATCGGCAGCGAGCTCTTGACGTTGTAGTCCGGAACGAAGACCAGCCGCAGCCGATCCCGCGCCCGTGGATCGGCCGCGACCGCGGCCGCCACCGCGTGGATCAGCTGGATGGTCAGCTTCGCCATCCGGTAGCCGGGCGCCGCCTTGCCCGCGAACAGCAGCGTGCGCGGCGGCCCGTCGCCCCCCTCGCCACGCCGCAGGC
Organism: Acidobacteriota bacterium; assembly: GCA_011525905.1. GTDB lineage: Bacteria > Acidobacteriota > Thermoanaerobaculia > Multivoradales > JAGPDF01 > JACTMI01. The sequence continues at coordinate 117 of WYBK01000187.1, read as the reverse complement.
GCTGCCAGAGCCAGAGCGCGTGCAGGGCGGCGAGCTGCTGGCGTTTGTACTCGTGAATCCGCTTGACCTGCACGTCGAGCAGGGCGCCGACGTCGAGCGGCGGCAGCCCCCGACGCT
>WYBK01000186.1 GCA_011525905.1 Acidobacteriota bacterium | reverse complement strand
CTGCGCGTAATGCGCGAGGACCCGACCGCATCGGGACCGCGACGGCACCTCGGTGCCGTGGCTCACACACCCAGCATCGACCCGAAACGAGGAGAAACCGATGTCCGCATCGCAGAAGGCCATCCGCACGTTGATCGTCGCCGCGCTCGCCGGCGCCGGAGCGCTCGCTCCGGCGGGCGCCGAGCGCCCCGAGCTCCGCTTCGAGCCGCCGCCGGTCCCCGCGGCACTCGAGGTCCCCGCAGGGCACCGCGCCTACCTGATCACCCGGGCCTACGGCACGCAGAACTACGTCTGCCTGCCCGGCACCTCGGAGACGGGCCTGGTTTGGAGCTTCCTGGGCCCGCAGGCGACGGCGTTCGACCCCCGGGCCGACCAGGTCCTGACCCACTTCCTGAGCGAGAACCCCGACGAGCCGGGCGTCGCCCGCCCGACCTGGCAGCACTCCAGGGACACCAGCGCGGTCTGGGCGAAGCCGATCGCCGCCTCGACCGACCCCGATTTCGTCGCGCCCGGCGCCGTCGCCTGGCTGCTGCTCGAGGTCGTGGGCGCCGAGCCCGGACCCAACGGCGGCGAGAAGCTGGCGCCGACTCGCTACCTGCAGCGGGTCGACACCCTCGGCGGCCAGGCCCCGGCGAGCAGCTGCGCCGTCCTCGGCGCCAAGGCGCTCGTCCCCTACGAGGCCGACTACGTCTTCTACCGCGCCCACTGACCCGCCTTTCCGAGGTGACAGTTACCTGCAAAGGTAACTGTCACCTGTCGAAGGCCCTGTTTCGAGAGCCCTGCCAGGTGGCTGGCACCTCGGGGCGGACCTCAGTCGAACTCGCGTCTCGGGGGCGCCTGCTCGGGACCGAGCCGGCCGGCCCGGATCTCGGCGCGGAAGTAGTTCTCCCCCCGGACCGGCGACCCCGCGACGCGGCGCAGCATCGCGACCTGGCCGACGTGCGTGAAGGCGTCGGCGATCGGGCCCTGGAAGATCCCCTCGGCCGGAATCGACTCGCCGCCCCGGACGAGCGCCTCGTCCAGCCGGCCGATCCCGGCGAAGAAGCGCTCGACCTGCTCCTCCCAGGACGCCGGCTCGCTGTCGTGCCAAGTCTGCTTGCCGCGCGCGATCGAGACTGCCCAATCGAGCAGGTCGCCGACGTGCGCGAGGATCTCGAGCGGCGTTCGGCTCGTCGGGCCGACGCGGAAGGACGCCACCTCGGGGGGCACGCCTCGGATCGCCTTCCCGCCGCGGTACGCCAAGGTCGCCAAGGCATGGCGGAGGAACTCCAGCTTCGTCCGTTGGGCGGTCGCGGTATCGCTCATCGCGGAACCTCCTCTCGACGGAGGAGATTGTCGGCGATCGCGCTGCTGAATGCGATCCGGCGAGGTCCACCCTGGTCCTCTCGGCCGGAGCCTTCTCGGACTCCGGTCGCCGGTCACCGCTCGGCTCGCCCCCGACCTCTGGGGTCGGACGGCGCTCGGAGGGGACGAGCCGAGCACCCCGCGTCGCGCGGGCGCGTAAACCGAAAGGAGACGCCGCCGCCACGGCTGGATAGCGCTTGGCCCTTCGGCCGGGCGGGGCTCGACCGGAAGGAGGCCGACATGTCCGCCCGCCGCCCGCTCCCCCACCGCCCTCTGGCGCTCGCCCTGACCGCCGCCCTGGCCGCCGCGGGCGCCGCTACGGCGTCGATGCCCGCTGCCGGCGCGAAGGGAAAGATCCCGATCACCACTTCGTCCGAGGCCGCGCGCGCGAGCTACCTCGAGGCGCGCTCGCTCGCCGAGCGGCTGCGCGCCCAAGAGGCGCGACCGATCTTCGAGAAGGCCGTGGCCGCCGATCCCGGCTTCGCGCTCGGCTGGCTCGGGCTGGCCAACGCCCAGAACAGCGCCAAGGAGTTCTTCGCCAAGCTCGAGCGGGCGGTGGCGCTCGCCGAGCAGGCCTCCGCCGGGGAACGGCTGATGATCCGCGGCGCGCAGGCCGGTTCGATCGGCGACAACGCCGGGCAGGTCCGAATCTACGGGGAGCTGGTCGACCTCTTCCCGGAGGACGAGCGCGCCCTGGTCCTGCTCGGCAACACGCACTTCGCCGCCCAGCGCTACCCGCAGGCGATCGCCCTCTACGAGCGAGCGGCCAAGGTCGCGCCCGCCTTCTCTCAGACCTACAACCAGCTCGGCTACAGCTACCGCTTTCTCGGCCGCTTCGAGGAGGCGGAGAGGGCGTTCGTGAAGTACACCGAGGTCCTGCCCGACGACCCGAACCCCTGGGACTCGCTCGCCGAGCTGCAGATGAAGCGCGGCCGGTTCGACGACGCCATCGCCAACTACCGCAAGGCGCTCGTCGTGCGGCCCGACTTCTTCAACTCGAACCTCGGCATCGCCACCTGCCTCGACCTGCAGGGCAAGGGGACGGTGGCGCGCGCGGAGCTCGACGCCATGTACGACCGCGCCAAGGACGACGGCCAGCGTCGCGCCGCGCTCTTCGCCAAGACGGTCTCCTGGGCGCACGAAGGGAACCTCCCCGCCGCCCGGGCCGAGATGGAGAAGCAGCTCGCCATCGCGGCCCGCAACCAGGACGCCCTCGGCATGGCCGGCGACCAGGTCGCGATGGGCAACCTCGCGCTCGCCGCCGGCGATCCGGCGGCGGCGGAGAAGCACTACGCGACCGCGCTCGAGACCGTCCTCGCCGCCACCACGGTCGCCGAGGCGAACAAGGAGAACCAGCGCCGCCTCGCGATGTTCAATCGCGCCAAGGTCGCGCTGGCGCGCAACGACCTCGCCGCCGCGAAGCGCGAGTCGCAGGCGCTGTCGGCCGCGGTCGCCAACCTCGGCAACCCCGGCCAGGTCCGCCTCGCCCACGAGATCGCCGGGCGGATCGCGCTCGCCGAGAAGCGCTGGGACGACGCCATCGCCGAGCTCGGCCAGGCCAATCCGCTCGACCCTTACGTCCGCTTCCGCCTCGCCCAGGCGCACGCCGGCAAGGGGACGCCCGCCGACAGCGCCAAGGCGAAGGAGCTGGCCACCGGCGCCCGCAACGACAACACCCTGGTCAACCTCAACCTCGCGCTCGTCCGGCTCGAGCAGCCAGTCTGATCGACAGGGGAGAGGGGCGGGCATCCTGAACGT
>WYBK01000185.1 GCA_011525905.1 Acidobacteriota bacterium | reverse complement strand
TAGGTGGCCCCCTCCTGCAGGCGGATCGCCGGATACCAGCGCCACATCTGGCCGAGCAGGTAGACGTCGGCGCCGGGCGGCGGCGCGACCAGCGGCATGCCGCCGTCCTCGCCGACCTTGTAGTCCTGGACGAAGCGGAAGGTGCGCGCCAGGAAATCGGCCGGCGCGACCTTGCTGCGGATGCCCGACGGGTTCTGCCCCCCCTTGATGTGCCAGAAGGGCATCATGGCGAAGAGCACGAGGCACCAGCAGAAGGCGATGGCGACCCAGAGCCGCTCCTGGCGGCCGGCGCGCAGCCACCAGTTGCCGCGCGGCGCGACGAGACCCGACTGGAAGCCCGTGGCGCTCATGGTCAGGGCAGCTGGCCGGCCGGGAGCAGCGCCACCTCGGCGAGCCCCCAGAGCGTGTAGAAGACGAGCATCACGGCGATGCCCGCGAAGAGCAGCAGAAAGGGCCGGTCGAACAGCCGCTGGCCGAGCGGCGGTTCTCCGGTGGGCGGTTGCGATGCGGCCATGGCGTCCCCCCTCGTGGCGTGCGCGTGGAGCCGGCGGCTCCCTGGCCGCAATCTAGGAAACCGGACCGAATCGGTCCTATGACGCCGGTCAGGTCGGTGGGCGTGCGGGGTAGACTCCGGCGCCATGGACGGCGAGGCCCGCTCCCGGCTGGTCGAGGCGATCCGCGCCGCGATCCTGGGCGACGACCAGGCGATCGAGGGGCCCTGGGGCCCGCGGCGGATCACCTACGCCGACTACACCGCCTCGGGCCGGGCGCTCGCCTTCCTCGAGGACTTCCTGCGCGCCGAGGTGCTGCCGCGCTACGCCAACACCCACACCGAGGCTTCCGGCACCGGCCTGCAGACCACCTCGTTCCGCGAGGAGGCGCGGGCCATCGTCAAGCGCGGGGTGGGGGGCGGCGAGGAGGACGTCGTCCTGTTCTGCGGCTCGGGGGCGACCGGCGCCATCGCCAAGCTGGTCGACGCGCTCAATCTGCGCTTGCCGGCCGACCTCGACGCGCGCTACGGGCTGGCCGCGCGCATCCCGGCGGCGGAGCGGCCCGTGGTCTTCATCGGCCCTTACGAGCACCACTCCAACGAGCTGCCCTGGCGGGAGTCGATCGCCGACGTGGTGACCATCGCCGAGGACGCCGACGGCCGGATCGACCTCGGCCACCTGCGGCGCGAGCTCGAGCGCCACCGCGACCGGCCGCTCAAGATCGGCAGCTTCTCGGCGGCGTCGAACGTCACCGGCATCCTCTCGGACACCTTGGCGATCACCCGGCTGCTGCACGCCGAGGGCGCCCTCTCCTTCTGGGACTTCGCCGCGGCGGCGCCCTACGTCGAGATCGAGATGAACCCCTCGCGGCGCGACCCGGCGCTCGCCGGCGCCGACAAGGACGCGGTCTTCCTCTCGCCGCACAAGTTCGTCGGCGGGCCGGGCACGCCGGGGGTGCTGGTCGCCAAGCGCTCGCTCTTCAGGAACCGGGTGCCGACGGTGCCGGGCGGCGGCACCGTGGCCTACGTCAACGCGCTCGAGCACGACTACCTGACCGACGTCGAGCACCGGGAGGAGGGGGGCACGCCGGCGATCCTCGAGTCGATCCGCGCCGGCCTGGTCTTCCAGCTCAAGGAGGCGGTCGGCTGCGAGACGATCGAGGCGCTCGAGCGCGGTTTCGTCGGCCGCGCGCTCGAGCGCTGGCGGCGCCACCCGAACCTGCGCCTGCTCGGCAGCCTGTCGGCGCCCCGCTTGTCGATCGTCTCCTTCCTGGTGCGCCACGGCGAGGGCTACCTGCACCACAACTTCGTGGTCGCCCTGCTGAACGACCTGTTCGGCATCCAGGCGCGCGGCGGCTGCTCCTGCGCCGGGCCGTACGGCCACCGTCTGCTCGGCATCGATCTCGAGACCTCGCACCGCTTCGAGCGCGGCATCCTCGCCGGCTGCGAGGGGATCAAGCCGGGCTGGACGCGCGTCGGCTTCAACTACTTCATCTCGGAGGCGGTGTTCGACTTCCTGGTCGCGGCGGTCGAGCGGATCGCCGAGCAGGGGTGGCGGCTGCTGCCGCAGTACCGCTTCGATCCGGCGACCGGCCAGTGGCGCCACCGCCAGCGTCCGGTCGTGCCGGCGGCGCGGCTCGCCGACATCCGCTACGACGGCGGCCGGATGCAGTACCGCTCGCGCCACCTGACCGAGCCGGAGTCGGCGCTCGCCGGCTACCTGGCGGAGGCGGATCGCATCTTCGCCGAGGCGAGCGAGAGCGACCGGCCCGAGCGCGAGGACCTGCCGGCCGAGATGGAGGAGCTGCGCTGGTTCCCGCTGCCGCACGAGGCCGCGGGCGAGCTGGCCGGCGCCGCGCCCCCGCGCACGCACCGCCCGCTCGGCGGCTGACTCCCGGCCGCCGCTCGCCCTACCAGCCGCGCTGCTCGCGCAGCGCCGTGACGTGCGCCACGTGGTGGGCGCCGTGCCAGGCGTAGAGCGCCAGGTTGACTTCGATCGAGATCGTCTTGCCGATCTCGGGATGGTGGAATCGGCGGGCGAAGTGCTCGGGAGCGAGCGCGCGCAACATCATCGACCAGCGCGCGTGCACGGCGTCGAGAATCGCGAGCGAGAGGGCGACCGGGCCGGTGCGGGCGTCCGGCAGGTCGGCCCAGCGCGCTTGGTCGTATGGCTTGATCGTCGGCGTCTCCTCGGTCAGCGCGAGCTTGTGGCGGATCAGCGCGTTCATGTGGCTGTCGGCGACGTGGTGGACCAGCTGGCGCACCGTCCACCCCCCTTCCCGGTAGGGCGTGTCGAGCTGCGCGTCGGCGAGGCCGTGCACGGCGTTGCGCAGGTCGGCCGGCAGCGATTCGAGGCGGTCGAGATACTCGTCGCGCATCTCCGGCGTGACGGCGGCGGGGGGCTGGAAGGGTCCGATCGGGAAGCGCGGATCGCTCATGCCGCCCTTTCTATCGCGAATCGAGCCGACGCTGCCGTATTGTGGCGCTCGCGAGGCGACTTTCCGCGCCCCCGGACCCGGCGGGGGAGCCCTTTGCATCGGTGCCGGAAGCGAGAATAGTCTCCTCGCGACTCCCTTTTCTTTCGAGGTGCGGCGCTGCATGGCTCCGACCACTCCGACCACTCCGGCCGTCGTCCTGTCGATCGAGTCGCGGGCGGAGCTCGGCTTCCCGTCCGTAAGCTCGACGGGTCGCGATCCGGGACGCTTCGCATGCCGAGCCCCGTCCAGGAGGATGCATGTGCGATCTGGCGATGCCTAGCCGTTTCCGCCGACTGATGCTCTCCCTGCGCCTTATCGGGGCGATGCTGCCCGCCCTCGCCGTTTCCGCGGACATGGTCGGCGCGGCCGCCAGTCCCTCGTTCCAGGAGCTCGCGGTGGCTGGTCTCGAGCGCTCCTCGGCGCTCGCCGCCGCGGACTTCGACGGCGACGGCGGCATCGATCTCGCGATCGTCGGAGAAGAGCGCGGGCGGCCATCGGCGCTCCTGCTCGGCTGGGGCTCCGGGCGATTCGAGCGCGAGCTCGCGCGCGTGTCCCTGCCGGAGAGCTGCGACCTGGCGGCGGCCGGTGACTTCGACGCGGACGGGGATGCCGATCTCGCAGTCGCGGCGCTCGGGGGGGAGGCGATCCACTGGTTCCGTGGCGGGAGCGGCGGCCTCGAGCCCGCAGGCTCGATCGCGCTCGACGGGCGGATCACGGCCTGGCTGGCCGGCGAGGTCAACCGCCGGGACGGCTTGGCGGACATCGTGGTGGCGACCGACGATGAGCTGGGAGCGCAGCTGCAGGTCTTCGAGCACCCGGAGGGTGCGCTCGCCGGACCTCCGGAGCGGACGTCGCTGCCGGCGGCGGCCGGCTCGCTGGCGGTCGGCCGGCTCGACGGCGACGCCTATCGGGACATCGCGGTGGCGGCCGGGGGCCGGACTCTCCTCGTCCCGGGTCGCGACCGCCGCCTCTCGCTCGGTGCCCAGTTCAGCGCTGCGGTCCCGGCGCCCTCGCTGCGCGATCTCGATCTGCCCTTCGAGGTGGCGTCGTTGGCGGTTGCCGACTTCGCCGGCGACTCGCGTCTCGAGCTGGCCTTGCTCGATCGCGACGGCGAAGTTCACCTGCTCGGCTTCGGCGGCGCGGCGGAGCCCCTGCGCTCGGCCGAGGTCTCGTTCGACCGCGTGGGCCGCTTCGGACCTGCCTGGGTGTCGGCCGGCACGCGGCTCTACGCGGCGCGGCTTTCGCCCGGCGGTCGGGCGAGCCTTCTCGCCCTCGCTCCCGGCGGCGGCGAGATCGCTCGACTCGACGGCGGCGGTCGTGGCCTCGGCCGCGCGGCGTTCGACTTGCTGCCGCTGCGGCTCGACCGCGACGCCTTCGACGACCTGGCCGTGGCCGGCCCGGACGGCGTCACCCTCCTGCTCGGTGACCCGGTGGCGACCTACACCGTCAATTCGACGGGGGACGCCTCCGACGAGGACACCGGCGACGGCCTGTGTGACACGGGCGGCCTGGTCGGCGGCGATCCGGAGTGTACGTTGCGCGCAGCGATTCAACAGGCCAATGCGACCGCCGGCGCCGACGCTGTCGAGTTCGCCATCGCCGGCTCGCCGCCGCACACGATCGCGCCCGCGAGCGCGCTGCCGGCGATCACCGAGGCGCT
>WYBK01000184.1 GCA_011525905.1 Acidobacteriota bacterium | reverse complement strand
CGCTCAACGACCCGGAGGAGTCGGCGGTCTACTTCGCCAACTTCGGCGGCTTCACCGGCGCGCTGTCGCGGGTGCAGGTGCAGCGCGGCGTCGGCACCTCGAGCGTCGGCGCCCCCTCCTACGGCGGGGCCATCCACTTCGAGAGCGCGGACATCGCCGACGAGCGCTCGCTCGGCGTCGAGCTCCTCGCGGGCGCCTACGGCACCGGCGGCGCGAGCGCCGTCTGGCAGAGCGGCCGCTCCCCTTCCGGGCTGGCGTTCTACGCGCGCGGCGCCTACCAGGAGACCGACGGCTGGCGCGAGCACTCCGGAATCGACCAGCGGTCCCTCTTCTTCGGCGCCGACTGGCGCGGCGAGGCGACCTACGCCCGGCTGTTCGGCTTCGCCGGAAGGGAGGAAAGCTCGCTCGCCTTCTACGCGGTCGAGCCCGAGGTGCTGGCCCGGAATCCGCGCGCCAATCCGATGCGCCCCGAGGAGCGCGACGCCTTCGGCCAGGACCTCCTCTACCTGCTGGTCGGCCGCGCCCTCTCGGAGCGCGCCGAGGTCGCGGCGCAGCTCTACTACAGCGGCGCCCGGGGGAGCCTCGAGCTGTTCGACGACCCGGCGGCCGGCGTCGGCCTGACCGAGTACGGCATCGACGGGCAGACGCTCGGCGCGCTCGCGACCGCGCGGTTGCGCGGCGCGCGCTGGCGCTTCGACGCCGGTTTGCACGGCTCCCGCTTCTTCCGCGACCACTACGCCTTCGCCGAGTCGGGCGAGCGCCTCTACGCCAACGTCGGGCGCAAGCAGGAGGTCTCGGGCTTCGGCAAGCTCGCCTTCGACGCCGCGCCGCGCGTCACGCTCTTCGCCGATCTCCAGCTGCGGCGCGCCGAGTTCCGCTACGAGGGGACGGTCGACCTCGGTCCGGTCGCCTGGAGCTTCGTCAACCCGCGGGTGGGCGCCCGCTTCGACGCGGGCGAACGGCTCTCCTTCCACGCCTCGGTCGGCCGCAGCGGGCGCGAGCCGGCGCGCAACGACCTGCTCGAGGGGCAGGACGACGTCGACGTGGCGATCGACCTCGAGCGGGTCCGTCCCGAGGAGGTGGTCGACTACGAGCTCGGCCTCGACTGGCGGCAGGAGCGCTTCGAGCTCGCCCTCGGCCTCTACGCCATGGAGTTCGAGGACGAGATCGCCGCGACCGGCGAGCTCTCCGACTTCGGCTACCCGATCCGGCGCAACCTGCCGGAGAGCTCGCGGCGCGGCATCGAGCTCGAGGCGGCCTTCGCGCCGACCGAGCGCTGGCGCTTCCGGTTGACGGCCAACCTCGCGCGCAACCGGATCGACACCTGGCGCCAGGCGCTCGACGTCTACGGGGCGGACGGCGAATGGCTCGGCCAGCAGCTGGTCACCGTGCGCGACGTCGAGCCGGCGCTGTCGCCGGAGACGATTCTCGGCGCCAGCGCCGCCTGGCGCGCCGGCGCCGGCCTCCGACTCGAGCTCAGCGGCCGCTACGTCGACGCCGCGCAGCTCGACAACCTGGGCACGAGCGAGCTCGTCGCCCCTTCCTACGCCTGGTTCGACCTCGCGCTCGGCTGGCAGCTCGCACGCTGGCTGCCCGCCGGCGACCCGCGCTTCACGCTGCGCGTCGAGAATCTCTTCGACGAGGAGCGCGCCTGGCCCTCCGGCTACAGCTATCCCTTCCTGGTCGCCGATGGCGCCGGCGGCGCGCGGCTCGACGGAATCCCCTACTTCTACCCGCTGGCGCCGCGCCACGTCGTCGCCCGACTGGAGCTGCGCTTCTGAGCGGCGTCGACCCGCTCGAGCTCGCCGGAGTCGCGACCGGCGTCGTCGCCGTGCTGCTCACGGTGCGCCAGAACCCCTGGTGCTGGCCGATCGGCATCGTCAACGTCGCCCTCTTCGCGGTGGTCTTCGCCCGCGCCCGGCTCTACGCCGACTCCGGCCTGCAGCTGGTCTACCTCGGGCTCTGCGCCTACGGCTGGTGGCAGTGGACTCACGGCGGCCCCGCCGGCGGCGCGCTACCGGTCGGGCGCGCCGGCCGGGCCGTGCTCCTGCCGCTCGCCGGCATCGCCGCCGCTTTCGCCCTCTCGCTCGGCACGCTGCTGGCCCGCGCGACCGATGCCTCCTTCCCCTACCTCGACTCGGCGCTCGCCGCCGGCTCGCTCGCCGCGCAGTGGCTCCAGGCGCGCAAGTGGATCGAGAACTGGTGGGTCTGGATCGCCGTCGACGTCGTCTACGTCGGCCTCTACCTGGCCAAGCAGCTCGCGGCCACCGCGTTGCTCTACGCGATGTTCACCGCGCTCGCCGCCGCCGGCCTGCTCGCCTGGCGCCGGTCGCTCGCCCAGAGCGGCGGCCTCCCGGAGCCGACCGGGTGACGGCCGCCCCGACGCCTCGGCGCGTCGTGCTGACCGGCCCGGAGTCGACCGGCAAGACCTGGCTCGCGCGCCTCCTCGGGGCGCAGCTCGGGCTGCCCGTCTCGGGCGAAGCGGCGCGCGCGCTCGCCGAGGCCAGGGGGCGTGCGCTCGAGCCGGGCGACATCGAGGAGGTCGCGCGCCGGCAGATCGAGGGGGAAGCGCGGGCGCTCGCCGAGGCGCGCCGCCGGGGCGCGCCGCTCGTGCTGCACGACACCGACCTGGTCTCGACCGTCGTCTACGGCCACCACTACAACGGCGCCTGCCCCGCCTGGATCGAGCGCGACGCCGCGCAGCGCCGCGCCGACCTCTACCTGCTCCTGCTCCCCGACGTCCCCTGGGTCCCCGAGCCGGGAGTGCGGGGCGATGCCGCCGACCGCGTCGCCCAGCTGCCGCTCTTCCGCGCCGAGCTCGAACGCATCGGCGCCCGAGTCGTCGAGATCGGCGGCGACTGGGCCGAACGCGCGGCGCGCGTCCGCCGGGAGCTCGACCGCGCGCGGGAAGCCACCCGGCCGCGATAGCCTGCGGCCGCTTGAGCGCCGCCGTCCGCACCACCGACCGCGAAGCGACCTTCCGCGCGCTGCTCGCCGCCGTCTTCCTCTCCGCCGCCGAGGCGACGATCGTCTCGACGGCGCTGCCGCGCATCGTCGCCGACCTGGGCGGGCTCGGCCTCTACGGCTGGGCCGGCACGAGCTACCTGCTCGCCTCGACGGTGACCATGCCGCTGTTCGGCCGGCTCGCCGACCTCCATGGCCGCAAGCCCGTCTTCCAGGCGGGGCTCGCCCTCTTCTTCGCCGGCTCGGCGCTCTGCGGCTGGGCGGCGAGCTTCCCCTGGCTGCTCGCCGGCCGGGTCGTCCAGGGGCTGGGCGCCGGCTCGATCCAGCCGGTGGCGATGACGCTGATCGGCGACCTCTACCCGGTCGAGGAGCGGGCGCGGGTGCAGGGGATCGTCGGCACGATCTGGGCGGTCGCCGGCGTCTCCGGCCCGCTGCTCGGCGCGCTGCTGGTCGAGGGGCCGGGGTGGCGCTGGGTCTTCTGGATCAACCTGCCGTTCGCGGCGCTCTCCGCGCTCGCCATCGAGCGCGCCCTGATCGAGCGGCCGGTCGCCGAGCGGCGCGCCGCCCTCGACCTGCCCGGGGCGGCGCTGCTGGTCGCCGGCGCGGTCGGCCTGCTGCTCGCGGTCGAGGGCGTCTGGCCGCTGGGCAGCGCGGCCGTGGCCGCCGTCGCGCTCGCCCTCTTCGTTTTCCAGGAGCGGCGCGCCGCCTCGCCGCTGCTGCCGCTGCCGCTACTCGCCCGCCCCGAGGTCGGCATCGCCACCGCCGCCTCGGCCTGCGCCGGCGCCCTGCTCATGGGCTCGGTCCTCTACCTCCCGCTCTGGGTGCAGGGGGTGGCCGCGCGCTCGCCCGCGATGTCGGGGCTGACCCTCGGGCCGATGATGGTCGGCTGGCCGGTCGCGGCCACGCTGTCGATCCGTTGGGCGCGCGCCACGACCTTCCGCGCGGTGGCGCGGCGGGGCGCGTGGCTGATCCTCGCCGGCGCCGCCGCGCTCGCCCTGGTGGTGACGCTGCGCGCCCCGATGGCGGCGATCGGCGGGGCGAGCCTCCTGCTCGGCGGCGGGCTGGGCCTGGCGACCACCGCGCTCTTCGTCAGCCTGCAGACGCGCGTCGGCTTCGCCGAACGGGGCACCGCGACCGCCGCCAACCTGTTCGCCCGCTCGCTCGGCGGCGCGCTCGGCGTCGGCATCCTCGGCGCGCTGCTGGCCCGCGGACTGGGCGCCGGGGAAGTCGCGCGCGAGATCCGCGCCCTGCTGTCGCCGGGCGCCGGCGCGGTCGCGCTCGACGCCTCGGCGATGGCGGTGCTCGAGGGGGCGCTCGCCCCGGTCTGGCTCTCCTTCCTGCTGATCGCCGCGCTGCACTGGGCGATCGTCGCCCGCTACCCCCGCCGGCTCGAGGAACCCCCGGAGGCGGCGCCGGACGGCGGAGCGCCCTCGCCGAGCAGTTGACGGGCGAGGCTCGACTCGCGCTTGAAGAACCCCTCGGTGTGGAAGGTCTCCTCGAAGCGGTAGAGCTCGTAGTCGAGGTGGTGCAGCAGCTCGTGGACGAGGGTGCGCAGAAAGGTGCGGAAGGCGACCACCCGCCGCCGGGCGGCGGTGCGCATCCAGAGCGTGATGCGCGCCGGCGGCGGCTCCGGCTCGTAAAGGCCGTGCAGCTCCTCGCGGCCGTCGTCGGGGCGCGTCGCGAGCACCCGCAGCCGCACCGGCGGCGCGCCGAGCCGCGCGCAGACGCCGTTGGCGATCGCCCCGGCGGCGCGCGCCACCCCCCGCCGGTCCTCGGCGGCGAGCGCCGCGGCGAGCGCCTCGACCTGCGGGGCGAGCCCCGCCGCGTCGGGCAGCTCGACCGCGACGATCGCGTCGCTCGCGCGGTAGATCCGCTTCTGGCGCGCCGTCAGCCGCTCGTAGTAAGGGAAGGGCACGGCAGAATCCTGCCACGAGGCGCCGGACGGGGGTCGGCTGGGGGTCGAGCGGGGCGGGGAGCCCGGCGCGGTAGAGTTCCGGGGACCGGGGCGGCCGCCCTACCCCGCCGGCCCCGTCCGACCATCCGACCCGGGAGGAGCCCGATGATCGCCACGATGCCAGCGACCCGCAACCGCCAGCTGCTCGCCTGGGTCGACGAGATGGCCGCCCTGTGCAGGCCCGACCGGGTGCACTGGTGCGACGGCTCGGAAGAAGAGAACGCCGAGCTCTGCCAGCAGATGGTCGAGTCGGGCACGATGATCCGGTTGAACGAGGCGAAGCGGCCGGGGAGCTTCCTCTGCCGCTCCGACCCGTCGGACGTCGCGCGCGTCGAGGACCGCACCTTCATCTGCTCGCGCCGCAAGGGGGCGGCCGGCCCGACCAACAACTGGGTCGCTCCGGCGGAGATGAAGGAGCGGCTGCGCGGGCTCTTCCGCGGGGCGATGCGCGGCCGCACGATGTACGTCATCCCCTTCAGCATGGGCCCGATCGGCTCGCCGATCGCCCACATCGGCGTGCAGCTGACCGACTCGCCCTACGTCGTCGCCAGCATGCGGATCATGACCCGCATGGGCGCCAAGGTCCTCGAGACGCTCGGTGACGGCGACTTCGTCCACTGCCTGCACTCGGTCGGGGCGCCGCTCGCGCCCGGCCAGCAGGACGTCCCCTGGCCCTGCAACCGGGAGCAGAAGTACATCTCGCACTTCCCCGAGACGCGCGAAATCTGGTCGTACGGCAGCGGCTACGGCGGCAACGCCCTGCTCGGCAAGAAGTGCTTCGCGCTGCGCATCGCCTCGGCGATGGCGCGCGAGGAGGGGTGGCTCGCCGAGCACATGCTGATCATGGGCGTCGAGTCGCCGGACGGCGAGAAGACCTACCTCGCCGCGGCCTTTCCGAGCGCCTGCGGCAAGACCAACTTCGCCATGCTGATCCCGCCGGAGAGCTTCGCCGGCTGGAAGGTCTGGACGGTCGGCGACGACATCGCCTGGATCAAGCCGGACGCCCACGGGCAGCTGCGCGCGATCAACCCGGAGGCCGGCTTCTTCGGCGTCGCCCCCGGCACCGGCTGGGCGACCAATCCGAACGCGATGGCGACCTGCAAGGCGAACACGATCTTCACCAACGTCGCGCTGACCGACGACGGCGACGTCTGGTGGGAGGGGATGAGCGAGGAGCCGCCGGCGCACCTGATCGACTGGCAGGGGCAGGACTGGACGCCCGGCTGCGGGCGCAAGGCGGCGCACCCGAACGCGCGCTTCACCGCGCCGGCGGCGCAGTGCCCGACCATCGACCCCTCCTGGGAGGATCCGGCGGGCGTGCCGCTCTCGGCCTTCGTCTTCGGCGGCCGGCGCGAGACGACGATGCCCCTGGTCTTCCAAGCGTTCAACTGGAGCCATGGCGTCTACGTCGGCGCCACCGTCGCCTCGGAGACCACCGCCGCGGCCGGCGGCGAGATCGGCAAGCTGCGGCGCGACCCCTTCGCCATGCTCCCCTTCTGCGGCTACAACATGGGCGACTACTTCCGCCACTGGCTGGCCGTGGGCAAGCGCCTGGCCGAGACGCCGCGCGTCTTCCACGTCAACTGGTTCCGCAAGGACGCGCTCGGCCGGTTCGTCTGGCCGGGCTACCGGGAGAACATGCGCATCCTGCACTGGATGGTGCAGCGCGTGCGCCACGGCGCCGGGGCGCGCGAGACGCCGATCGGCTGGGTGCCGCGCTACCGCGACATCGACTGGACCGGCGCGGACTACCCGCGCGAGAAGTGGGAGGAGGCGATGGCGATCGACCGCGACGTCTGGCGCCGCCAGACCCTCGAGCACCAGGAGCTCTTCCTCCAGCTCGGCGAGGACCTGCCCAAGCAGCTGATCTTCGAGCGCGAGCTCCTGATCAGCCGCTGCTAATCGAGCTGGACCTCATCTCGGCACGACGATTCGCAGCGCAGCCCTTGCTCTCTTCGTCGCAAGACGGCCACCACATAGAAACTGCGCTCGCCACCGGCGATCCGTTCGCTCTCCTGCTCGGCGAGTCGCTCAACAACTGCCCGGTGCTCGTCGTCCCCGAGCACGTCCAATGACAGGTTCGGCAGCAGCGGAGCGAGTAGGTTCCCGCCGTAAGGCCGCCTTGCAATGGGAGCGAACAGGCCCGAGACGAGGTCTTCGATCTCGGAGGACCTTATGGCCTCGGAGGGGTCTCGCCAGTCAACCGGCAAGCCGACCCTCCCGACGCGGCGTGCCGCTCGAGGAATCGAGCGAAACGCACTCCGGACGCCTCGCATTCTCATCCTGTTCCACTCGGATCGCGAAGGCCCGACGTACTCGTCGAGATACAGGACGCCGCCTTCCCTGAGCGCGCTCCGCACCGCCTGAAGACACGACTCCAGTCGGGAGACGTGATGCAGCGCTTGATGAAAGAAGATGGCGTCGTAGCGGGCTTCGGGAAGCGATAACGCGTCGAGATCGGCAACCTGGTACTCGAGGCAGTCGATACCTGCCTCCTGTGCCGCGCGTCGCGAATGCGCGATCGCTGCCTCGGAGATGTCCAGTCCCAGGCAGGTGCGCACCAAGCCGCGCCGCGCCAAGTCTCGCTCGAGCGCACCGGTGCCGCATCCCAGACTCAAGGCCCGATCGAACACGCCGAGGCCCAGCTCGCGAAACCAGTCGAGCGGCCAGCGCTGCTGCGAGCCGGAAATCCGCTCGTTCACAATCGAGCGAACAAAGCGATCGTGAAGCCAAGTCCGTGGCCCTTGGGTGGAGTGAACTGCCCCCCAGTAGCGAACGACGAGCACGCGTCGCACCAGCCTCGAAAGGACGCCACGCCATGAGTCGATCCGTTCTGTTTCCTTGGCACGCAGTGTCGCGCTTGGTCGTTGCATCTCTAAGCCTGCTTCCAGCAGTCGGATACAGCGAGTTGGACGTCCGCTAGCGGCGAGCTACGCGAGGTGGGAGTGGGAGCCATCGAGTGCTCGATTCTGCCCTACGATCCGGGGGACTTCGACCACGGGCCGATCTTCGCAAACGGCTTCGAGACCGGAGACTTCGCTGCCTGGACTCAGTAGCCGGGGGCTCGAGCCCTGAGCTCCCGCCAGCGGAAGCAGGAGACCAGGTGGTCGTTGACCGCGCCGATCGCTTGCAGGTAGGCGTAGACGATGGTCGAGCCGACGAACTCGAAGCCGCGGCGGGCGAGCTCTTTCGACAGCGCGTCGGACTCCGGCGTGCGCGCCGGGACCTCCGTCATCGACTTCCAGGCGTTCTGCCGCGGCACGCCGCCGAAGGGCGCCCAGACGACCTCGGCGAGCGTCGAGCCGGCGGCGCGCAGCTCGAGGTAGGCGCGCGCGTTGCCGATCGCGGCGGCGACCTTGAGGCGGTTGCGCACGATGCCCGGATCGGCGAGCAGCGCGGCGACCTTCCGCTCGTCGTAGCGCGCGATCGTCTCCGGGTCGAAGCCGTCGAGCGCGCGCCGGTAGCCCTCCCGCTTCTTCAGGATCGTCGCCCAGGAGAGCCCCGCCTGCGCCCCTTCGAGCAGCAGCATCTCGAACAGGTGCCGCTCGTCGCGCGAGGGCACGCCCCACTCGGAGTCGTGGTAGGCGACGGAGAGCGGCTCGTCGCCGCACCAGGGGCAGCGGCGGCGCGCTGCCGCGACCGCGCCCTGCCGACCCCCGCTCAACGCCGCGCCTCGGCCGCGCGCAACCGCGCGGCGCCCCAAGCCGCGAGGCCCTGGGCGAAGGCCGCGAGCGAGAGCCCGTAGATCAGCGCGGCGGTGAGCGCGAAGGGCCCCGGCAGAGCGAGGAAGCCCCAGGCCGGACCGAGCGCCGCGCCGCCGGCGAGCGCCAGCGGCGTGCCGAGCCAGAGCGAGGCGCTCCCGCCGGAGACCGAGGCCGGGGTCGCGAGCGGCTCGCGGGGACGCAGCGCGACGACGAGGCTCGCCAGCCAGAGCGCGACCGCCAGGAAGGTGGCGCCGAAGACCGCCGCGCCGACCGCGCCCAGCTCGCGCCCGGCGAGGGCGGCGACGAGCAGCGCCGGCAGCAGGGCGGAGCGCACCAGCGCCGCCAGGCGCAGCGCCGCGACACGGTCTCCGGCCTCGATCGGCGCGACCGAGATCGCCCACGCCGCCTCGGCATCCGCGCTGTTGGCGAGGTCGAGAGCGCCGCCCGAGACCGCGAACAGGCCGAAGACGGCGACGAAGGGCAGGGTGATCGGCGCCCGATCGGCCAGCAGGGTGATGGCCCAAACGCCCACCAGGGTGACGAGGAGCGCGCGGGCACGCAGGCGCAGGAGCGGCTCGCGCGCCGCCACGCGCACGACGAGCAGCGCGAGGGGGGCGCTCGCCAGCCGGGCGCCGAACCGGCGCTCGAGCCCGTCGGCGAGCCGCTCGGCGAGCCCCGCGCGCTCGGCGGCGGCTCCGCGGCCCTGCTCGTAGATCGACTCCGGGCGCATGCCGAGCAGCAGGGCGACCGCGAGCGCGGCGACCAGCGCCGCCCCCGTCGCCTCGAGGGCGGCTCGAGCTCCGGCGTCGGGCAGGAGCCAGTTGACGAACCAGGAGCTCGGCAGGACCGGCAACAGCTCCGCGGCGCCGTCCAGCGGCAGCGCCTCGTCGACCAGGAGCGAGGCCGAGCCGACCAGAACCACGGCGACCATCGCGACGCTCAAGGCCACCGAGGCCGCCTTGCGCACCGCTTCGACGCCGAAGCGGCGCGCGAGCGCGAAGGCGACCGTGAGCCAGAGGCCGATCCCGGCGAGCGCGAGCGTCAGGAGCCCGGCGAGGACCCCGGCGACCCGCACGCCTCCCGCCTCCCCGCGCCAGGCGAGCAACGTGAGGCTCGGAAGTGCGAAGGGGACGAGCAGGAGCGCGAGCAGCGCGAGCAGGAAGACGAGTCGCGCGACGCTCGCCGTGGCGCGGCCGACCGGCAGGTGTCCGAGCACGTCGCGCCGTCGGGCGTAGGCCTCGGCCGGATCGGGCAGCACCGCGAGCGTCACGACCACCCCCGCCGAGAGGAAGAGCGTGCGCAGCAGGCTCGGCGCGCTCTCGGCGCGAGCGCCGAACGCGAGCCAAGCGCCGAGCATCGCCATGGGCAGCAAGATCTGACGCAGCGGCCGCGTCTCGATCCCCTCGGCGTTCCTCCCCGGCCGCAGGGCCTCGGCGAGATGTGCGCGCAGCAGGACGCGGACCTGGGCGCCCGAGAAGGCGGCGGGCGGCGCGCTCACGCCACCGCCGCCGCGGCGAGCCGGCGCACCGCCCCCTCGAGCGTGTCGGCGCCCGAGCCGATCGCCACCTGCTCGGGCGTCCCGACGGCGCGCAGCCGCCCTCGGTGGATCACCGCGACCCGGTGGCAGAGCCGCTCGACCAGGTCGACCAGGTGCGAGGAGTAGAAGACCGTGACGCCCCCGCGCGCCAGCTCGGCCAGCAGCTCCTTGACCCGCGCCACGCTCTCGACATCGAGCCCGGAGAGCGGCTCGTCGAGCACCAGCACCGGCGGCTCGTGCAGCAGCGCCGCGCACCAGCAGGCCTTCTGCTTGGTCCCCTTGGACAGGTCGGCGAGCCGCCGGTCGAGCTCGCCGTCGAGCTCGAAGCGCTCGGCCAGCGCCTCCGTGCGCGCCGCGGTCGCCTCGCGCGACAGGCCGCGCACGCGCCCCGAGAAGGCGAGGAACTCGCGCGGCGTCAGCTTCTCGAAGACCGCGCCCGACTCCGGGATGTAGCCGAGGCCCGCCTTGACGGCGACCGGATCGTCGACCACGTCGACGCCGAGCACGCGTGCCGCGCCGCCGCTCGGGCGCAGCGTCCCCGCCAGGATGCGCAGCGTCGTCGTCTTGCCGGCGCCGTTGGGGCCCAGGTAGCCGAAGACCTCCCCGGGGCGGACCGCGAGCGTCACGCCGTCGAGCGCCCGGCGCTCGCCGTAGTCCCGCGTCAGCCCTTCGAGCTCGATCGCCGGCTCCGCCATGCCCCCTCCTCTCACGCGACCGCCCGCCGCCCGGCTCCGGCCGGCGGCGCCGCCTGGATCAGAAGTCGAGATTCGCCTCGTCGAATTGTCGCACGCGCCCTCCGCCCGGTCAGGGCCCGGGCGCGGCGAGGCCGGCGAGGTCGGGGTCCTCCGCCGCCTGGCGCGCCAGGTTCGGATTCGCGGCCAGGGCGCGGTCGAGCGCCGCGCGCGCGCCGGCGCGGTCGCCGTTGGCCAGGCGGATCACGGCGGTGTCGTAGAGCACCTCGGGGAGCACCGCCGCGCCGATCGCCTCGGCGCGCGCCAGCGTCGCCTCCTGCCACTTCAGGTCCTCGCCCCGCCGGCCGGCGAGGAAGGCCGCCCACCCCCGGTTCCAGAGATCGTTGACCTGCGCGAGCGCCACCAGCCGTCCGAGCTCGACGATCGGCTCGACGTGGTCGTCGACCCGCACGTCGATCGCGCGGTCGTCGAAGCCGCCGTAGCCGCCGCCCTCTCGCGCGACCAACAGCACCGCCGACTGCTTGCCCCGGCTGTCACCGCCGGCCGCGTCGCCCGCCGCGAGCGCGGCGTAGAGCCGCTCGGCGAGCGGCCGGCCCGCGCTCGCGAGAAACGCCCGCTCCATCGCAACGACCACCTCCTCGCCGGTCAGGATGTTGCCCTGGATCGCGTAGCCGGGGCCGCTGCGGCCGCCCGCCCAGGCGTTGCAGCCGGGCCCGGTGAGGCTCGCCGCGCCGCCATCCGCGGCGACGACGCCCACCTGGCGGCGCTCCCGGCCGTCGTCGTCGCGGGTCAGGATGGCGAGCGCCTCGGCCGCCGTCGCGCCGCGGGCGAGCAGCTCGAGCGCCCGCGGCCCGTAGGTCGTGTTGGCCGAGGCCTGGGTCGCCACCGCGCCGACTCCGGCGCGGGCGAAGGGGACCACCGAACCGACCGCGAAGAACCGGCTCGCGACCGCGACGCCGACCTCGCCGGCCTCCGGGTCGGCGGCGACGATCGAGAAGGTTGCGGGAGCGGGCGGTCCGGCCAACGCGGGCAGCGCCAGCAGCGCTCCGGCAACCACCAGGCATACGCGGCGAAATCCGCTTCGCATCGGGCACCTCCTCGAAGGCGTTGCGGCGCCAGCCTAGCCGACTCGCCCGGGCCGAGCCCCCCTGTCAGGGCCCGCCGTGCGTTCCCGTTTCCCCAGGGCAGAGGAGCTCCACGAT
>WYBK01000183.1 GCA_011525905.1 Acidobacteriota bacterium | reverse complement strand
GATCTAAGCGGTCTTGCCGTACCGGCGGTTGAACCGCTCGACCCGGCCGGCCGTGTCGACCAGCTTCTGCTTGCCGGTGAAGAACGGATGGCACTCGGAGCAGATCTCGAGCCGCAGCTCCTTGGCCGTGGTGTGAGTCTGGAAGGTGGCGCCGCAGGCGCAAACCGCGGTTACCAGGTTCAGCTTGGGATGGAGGTCCTTCTTCATCGTGGCTTCCTTTCGGGCGGGCGCCCGGGCGCGTACCGGCCGCCGGAACGAGGAAGGATACCCTACTTCTCCGCCTCCGGCCAGCCCGGCCCTTTCCGACTAGGAGTTCAGCGTCTCGGCCGAGATCGACAGGCGCTTCATCATCTCGTGCAGCGTCGTCGGCTTGACCTGGAGCAACTCGGCGGCACGCTTCTGCACTCCCCCGGCCGCCTGCAGCGCGCGCACGATCAACTGGCGCTCGTAGGCATTGACCGCGTCCCAGAAGGAGGTGCCGGGCGGGGGCGCCGTCGCCGGGGTGGCGGCCAGCGGCGAGTCGCCGCCGCGCAGGGTGGGCGGCAACAGGTCGACGTCGAGCTCCTCGCCGCTCGACAGCACGACCGCCCGCTCGATCGCGTTCTCGAGCTCGCGCACGTTGCCCGGCCACCGGTAGTCCATCAGCAGCTGCAGCGCCGCCGCGGAGATCTCGCGGATCGGCTTGCCGTTCTCGGCGGCGTACATCTGCAGGAAGTGGCGCGCCAGCAGCGGGATGTCCTCGGTGCGCTTGCGCAACGGCGGCAGGTGGATGGTGATGACGTTCAGACGGTAGTAGAGATCCTCGCGGAAGTCGCCGTTGTGGACGAGCTCTTCGAGATCGGCGTTGGTCGCGGCGACGATGCGCACGTCGACCTTGATCGTGTCGACGCCGCCCAGCCGCATGAACTCCCGCTCCTGGATCACGCGCAGCAGCTTCGCTTGCGTGTCCAGCGGGATGTTGCCGATCTCGTCGAAGAAGATCGAGCCGTTGTTGGCGACCTCGAACAGACCCTTCTTGGTCGTGATCGCGCCGGTGAACGCGCCCTTGACGTGGCCGAACAGCGTCGACTCGAGCAGGTCCGGCGGCATCGAGCCCGAGTTGACCGTGACGAACGGCCCCTGCGCGCGGCGGCTGTGGTGGTGGATCGCCTTGGCCACCAGCTCCTTGCCGGTGCCGCTCTCGCCCAGGATCAGGATGTTGCTCTTCGACGGTGCCGCCAGCCGGATCAGGTCGTAGACCTGCTGCATCGGCTGGCTCTTGCCGATGATGTTGTCGAGGCCATAGCGCCGCTGCAGCTCCTGCTTCAGCACGCGGTTCTCGCTCTGCAGCCGCCGCTGCTCGAGCCCCTTGCGGATGGTGAGCAGGACTTCCTCGTTCTTGAACGGCTTCGGAATGTAATGGAACGCGCCCTCGCGCATCGCCTCGATCGCGCCCTCGATCGACGAGTAGGCGGTGATCACGATCACCACCTGATCGGGATCGCGCTGGCGGATCTGCTTGAGCACCTCGAGCCCCGACATGCCCGGCAGCATCAGGTCGAGCAGGACCAGCTCGACCGGCTCCTTCTCGTAGAGCACTAGCGCGTCTTCGCCGCTCTTGGCGGCGAGCGGCCGGAACCCCTCCTTGCGCAGGAGCAGGCCGAGGACGTCTTGGAGGATCTCTTCGTCGTCGACGACGAGGATGTTGTTCATGTCAATCTCTCGGCGCCTCTCGCCCCGCGACGGGCAGCTCGACGGTGAAGCGGCAGCCCCCCGTGGCGCGATTGCGCGCGGTGATCCGGCCGCCGTGCTGCTCGACGATGTTCTGACTGATCGACAGTCCGAGTCCGGTACCGCCCTCGTCGCGCTTGGTGGTGAAGAAGGGCTCGAAGATCCGGTCCAGGTGCTCGGGCCTCAGGCCCGGCCCGGTGTCGTCGACGTGCACGAGCACGCGGCCTTCGGCGCTCTCGAGACGCAACGCGATCTCGCCGCCGCCGCCGGGCGCCATCGCGTCGATGGCGTTGAGTACCAGGTTGGTGAATACCTGCTGGAGCTCTCCCTCCGAGCCGACGACGGTGACCGACCCCGCCTCCGGCGGCACCCAGGAGAGTCGGACCTGCTTGGCCGAGAGCCGCTCGCGCAGCAGCTCGACGGTCTCGGAGACCAACTCGCCCAGATCGAGCGGGCGGCGCTCGCGCCCCGGCTTGCGCGCGAACTCGAGCAACCCGGAGACGATGCGCGAAGCGCGGAAGGTCTGGCGCTCGACCTTGCGCAGCAGGTCGTGCCGGGGATCGGTCTCGTCGGTCTCGGCGAGCAGCAGCTGGGCGTAGCTCGAGATGCCGGTCAGCGGCGTGTTGACCTCGTGCGCCACTCCGGCGGCCAGCACGCCGAGCGACGCCAGCCGGTCCTTCTCCTTGAGCGCGGACTCCATCGCCACCCGTTCGCTGACGTCCTGCAACACCAGGACGCGCTGGCCGAAGCGTTCGCCCCCTTGAAGCGGCGCCAGGCTCACCTGCAGATGGCGCTCGCGTCCGAGGCCGTCCCGGCATTCGACCTGGGCGATGCCGCCGCCGGGCTCGGGCAGGCCGGGGATCGCGATCAGCTCGGAGAGCCGGCGCCCCAGCAGATCGCCGCGCGCCACTCCGGCGAGCGCGGCGAACGCCAGGTTGGCCGAGATCACGCGGCCCTCCGGGTCGAGCAGCGCGATGCCTGCGGGCGACGACTCGAGGATTCCCTCGTTGTGCTGCTGCAGCGCGATCACCCGCTCGAGCTGGCGCTGGACCTGGTCGAGCAACTGAGCGTTCTCGATCGCGAGCGCCGCCGGGTCGAGCAGGGTGCGTACGATCTCGACGTCCTCGCTGTCGAGCGGACGCCCGTCGCGCCGCAGGCTGGTCAGCACCAGGCCGACGCGGCCGCCCCGCACCTCGAGCGGGAAGGCGTAGCGGTAGCCGGCGGCGTAGAGTCGCTGCTCGAGCGTCGTTGGCTCACCCGGCGGAGCTTCCGCCACCAGCGCCTCGAACTCGCCGTCCCAGAGGCGCTCGGGTATCGTCTCGCGGGCGATCGAAGGGGGCAGCTCGGCTTCGGGCCGCACCGCTACGTAGATCGTCCCCTGCGCCAGGTAGAGATTGGCCTTGCCGAGGTCGAGCCCCTCGGCGAGCTCGGAGAGCAGCGACTCGAGCAAGCGATCGAGGTCGCGCTCGCGCAGCAGGTCCTGGCCGAGGCGCTGCAAGCTGCGCCGCCGCCCGAACGAGCGACCGTACTGGAGACGCTCGAGCACGCCGTGGATGCCGCGGTGGGCGGGCACGACGATCGCCGCGATCACCAGGCCACCGAAGAAGGTGAGCAGATTGCGCGCCACGGCGAAGGGTTCCGGAATGCCCCTGCGGATCGCCAGGTCGAGCAGCCCGAAGCTGGCGAGCGCCACCAGCACGGTCAAGCCGTAGGAGAGCCCGTTGCGCACGATCAGGCCGAGGTCCCAGAGCCGGTAGCGCAGGATGGCGTAAGCGAACGCCACCGGGACCGCGATCAGCGGCACCACGGCGATCGCCGCGACCGCCTCGCTCACGGGCAGGCCGGCGAGCTGCGGCAACCCATAGATCGCGAAGAATGGACCGTAGCCGGCGGCCATGCCGACCAGGAGCCAGAGCAGCTGCCGGTGCTGCTCCCAGTCGGTCACCGTGCGCAGCCGCGTGGCCAGCACGATCACCGCCGCCGCGCCGAAGACGACCAGCTGCGCGAGCTCGAGCCGGTCGAGCAGCGCGAGCGCCGCGGCGCTCGGCCGGCCGAAGACGAAGCGCCCACCGGCGAGAGCGAGGTCGGCTTGCAGCGCCGCGAGCAGCGTCGCGGGCAAGTAGGCGAACGGGAGCAGGCGGCGAAGCCGCTCGCCGCGGCCGCGGGGCACCGACAGGAAGAGATGCAGCGTGAGCGGCGGCAGGAAGATGCGCGCGAGCTCGTCGCCCAGGAAGATCCACTGCCCGACCTCGTCGACCGGATAGACGGGCGAGAGGACGTAGAGCGCCGCCGAGGCGAGGCACCAGCCGAAGAAGACCGCCCCGCCGCCGGTGCGCGTCAGCGTGAAGAGGCCGATGGCGAAGTAGGCGATGCCGGCGAAGGCGAGCACCAGATAGGGCAGGTCGAGATCGACGCCCGGGCGCAGGTATCGGACGTCCTCGAGACCCTCGCCGCGGACGACCACCATGCGCGTTTCGGGCCGCTCGCGCAGCCGCTGGCGCAGGTCGGTGATCCGAGGGACCTCGACCCCGTCGACCAGGACGATCCGGTCCCCGGGGCGCAGCCCCTCGTCGATCGGGTCCGCGACCGAGCGCACCGCCCAGTGATCTCCCTCGGAGACCGCCTGGAAGCCGAGCGGTTGGAAAGCGTCGAGCTTGCGCTGGAAGCTCTCGGCACCCAGCAGACCGGCCGCGAGCGCGACGAGCAGCAGGGGGGCGATCGTCCATCGCCAGGGTCGAGGGTGCGAGGGCGCGGTCAAACGGGTCTCCGGCTCTCGACCCGACACAGCACTATCCATGCCACGCCGCCATCTCGGCCGAGGTGCGCAAACCATTGCAAAGACGGAGATTCCACCGCGCCGCTGCAGAAAACTGAAGGTTGTCCAAAATTTTGGATCGAGCCTGTTGGTCCCCTCGACACCCGCGCCCGGGCTGCGCCGAAGGAAGGATCCGGCTCGGGATCAGAAGCGGACGGCGAACCCGGTGGTCAGGCGGTGGCGCAGCGCCTCGCGATCTTCCGGCTCCGCCTGGAAGAGCGTGGCGCCGCGCGACAGCTCCATGCCGAGGCGGACCGCCCAGCTCGAGGCCAGGTCGAAGAGCCGATTCAGGTCCTGGGAGAGCACCAACTCGACCCGTTCGAGCGCGACCTCGGGGACCCTCCGGCCGCTGCGCAGCGGGACGAGCTGCTGCTCGACCCGATGGAAGGCGAGGTAGACGCCGGTCGCGGTCGACTCGATCCGGGTGTCGAGCTCGGTCGAGAGGAACGAGACCTCGTTCTCGTAGACCCGCCGGTTCTGAGCCAGGAAGGCGCCACCGCCGCCATAGGCGAAGTTCGAGCTGAGTTGCGCGACGACGTTCGGGCCGAGCCGCCGCCGCACCGAGGCGTGCACCTCCGGCAGCTCGTCGCCGGGCACGAGGAAGAGCCCTTCGCTGCGCGCGAAGAAGTCCTCCGAGAAGAAGAGCCGCACCGTCCGGTCGTACTCGCGGAACGACGCGCCGAAGGTCACGTGGTCCCCCTCGCCCTCGCCTTGGAGCAGCTGGACCTGGTAGCAGGCCTGCTCCGAGTCTTCGCAGGCGACCGTCTGCTCGTACAGGCTCGCCGCGAACTCCGAGAGCAGCAGATCCTCCGGCTCGTCGAGCGCGACGCGCCGGCTCGCCACCAGAGTGGCCTGCAGCGCGGGCGTCAAGCGCACGACCACGCCGCCGCGCGGCGTGAGCGAGACGGTGCCGTCGCGGTAGGTGGTGTAGAGCCCGTACTGGAGCACGAAGGTCGAGTTGAGCGACCAATCGCCGACGCCGTAGGCGTCGACCGACCGGTACTGACCGTCCCCTTCCACGGTCGGGAATGCGCGAGTCGCCACGTAGTCGGCGACCTGCTCCCGGTAGCGCAACCCGGCGCGCAGACGGCCGCTCTCGCCGAGCTCGCGCCCATAGCTCCCCTCGAGCTTGAGCGTGCGCGACGCGAGCGGGATCGCCGCCGGGTCGACCCACCCCTTGCTGTAGAGGCCGCTCTCCGAGACGTACTGCGCGGCGAAGCCGGTCGAGCCGTAGTCGCCCACCGGCCGGCGGTACTGGATGCGGAACTGCGAAAAGTCGATCGGATAGCTGTCGCCGTCGACCACCGCGAGCAGCCGATTGTTCACCGTGGCGACGTCGAGCCGGTCGCGTCCGGGGCCCTCGAAGTTCAAGCGCACCGAGCTCGCGCGCCCTTCGATGCCGTCCTGGAGGAAGGAGGGCGAGCCCGAGTCGAGGGCGCGGAAGTCCCCTTGTACCTCCATGCGGACCGAGCCGACGCTGCCCAGCACGCCCACCCGGCCGCCGGCCATCTGCGCCGTCGACGAGGCGCCGAACTGCTCGACGCCGGTCATCGCGGCCATCTCGGTCAGGAAGGTCGACTCGGCCGCCGGCTCGGGCGTGAGCGCGACGAGACCGAGCGCGAGCGGCGAGGAGATCTCGCGCAAGACGTCGGCGGGAACCTCGGAGCGCAGCGTCCAGTAGTCCTGCCCGGCGTCGCGGCCGTCCTCGCGCCGCAACTCGACCTCGAGGTACTGAGGTTCCTCGTCGCTGCGGTGGGCGACCACCGTCACCGCCGGCAGGTAGCCGTGCTTGTGCGCGACGATCTTGTAGAGCCCGCCCGGCAGCTCGGAGAAGCGGAAGCGCCCGTCCTGATCGGTCAAGACCTTCTCGAGCGAGCGCTCGACGACGCGGTAGGCGTAGACGGTCGCCTCCGCGACCGGCGCGGCCGAGCCGACGACGCGTCCCGCGACGCTCGCCGAGCCCCCCTGGCTCGCGGCGGACGCTCCGGCACCGAGCGCCAGGAGCACCGACACGACGAGCAGGGGCCGCGAGCGGCTGAAGGGGACGGCGGCCATCGCACCCCAGTCTAGGAACCGGGTCAACCCCTGTCAAGGCGCGGCCCCCTCGGGCTCGGCCGCCCCCGCCCCGGGCGCCGGCGGCGTCCAGGCGATGACCAGGACCTCGACCGACGCCGCCCCAGCCGCGGCGAGCGCGGCGGTCGCGGCGCGCGCCGTGGCTCCGGTGGTCAGCACGTCGTCGACCAGCAACACCCGGCGGCCGCGCACCGCCTCGGGACGCGCCGGCGCGAACCCGCGCCCTTCGAGGAGCCGCCAGCGCTCGCGCCGCCCCCGGCCGACTTGCGGCGCACCGCCGCGACGCCTCAGGGCCTCCACGCAGCTCGCGCCCAGACCGGCCGCCAAGGGCCGGGCGACCCGCTCGGCCTGATTGAAGCCGCGCCGCAGGCGGCGCCCCCAGGCGAGCGGCACCGGCACCACCCGCTCGACTCCCCGCAGCCCGCCGCCGCGCGCCGCGAGCGCCGCTACGGCCAGGCGGGCGCCGAGGTAGTCGAGCCGGCGGTACTTCAAGCCGGCGATCACCGAATCGAGAGGGGGGCGATAGAGCCAGAGCGCGTGCAGCCGTCGCCAGGGGGGCGGGCGCAACGCGCAGGCGAGGCAGCGCGGCGGTTCGAGACGCCCCTCCGGCAGCGGACGGGCGCATCCCCCGCAACTGCGCGCCGGATCGAGCGCCAGCAGCCGCCCCGCGCAGCGCGCGCACAAGTCGAGCGGCGCGCCACGAGGCTCGAGCCGAACGCCGCAGCCGAGGCAGAAGCGGGGCAAGAGCTCGTCGACCAACCCCTCCCACACCGGCGACCTCCCCGAGACGGGCACGAGCCCCGGAACGGGGCCCGGCGCGACGGTCGCTCGTCCCGCTCCGTACACTCGGCGGAACGGACGCCCACCGACGAGAGTCGGGATCGCCGGGTGCTAGACTTTCGCCCCTTTCGTCCACGCCCTCCGGGCGGACCTAGAGGAGACCACGCTTGAACCGATCGACGCGCAGCGCCCTCGCCTGTTTGATCCTGCTGCTCGCCGGCGCCGGCGGGGCCGCCGCGCAGGAGCCCTACACCTTCACGGTCGGCCTGCTCGGCGGGCTGGGCGGCTCGGCGGACAGCGAGGACGTCGGCGCCTTCGACGGCGACGCCCTGCAGGTCAATCTCGGGATGGTCACCAACCAGCGCACCCACGTCTTCGTGCGGCTCGGGCGGATCGACCTCGATCGCGACGAGGGTTTCGAGGGGCTCACCGGCGCCGAGCTCGAGTACGCGAACATCGCCGGGGAGTACCGCTTCCACCAGGGCTACTACGACTTCGGCATGTATCTCGGGCTGGGCGCTTACCGACTCAAGGGCGATCCGTTGCCGGGTGCCGTCGACGCCGAGTCGGCGCTGGGCGGCGTCTTCGGCATCGACGGCGACTTCGACCTGACCCGCCGCCTCTCGATCGTCGCCGAGGGGGCGGCGCACTACGCCTTCTTCGACGAGCGCTCGCAGATCTACCTGTCGGCGCTCGCCGGAATCGCGCTCCACTTCTGATTGCGGCGGCGCGGGAGCGTCGCGGCTCAGCCGCGCAAGTGGCGGGCGACCGTCGCCCGCACTCGGGGATCGGACCAGTCGGTGGCGCCGACGAAGCGCTCCACCGGCTGGCCGCGCACGAGCAGGTAGGTCTCCGGCACCTTCTCGGTACCGAAGCGGTGCGCGACGTCCCAGGCGGGGTCGAACAGCAGGGCGACGTCGGCGCGGCCGAGAAAGCGGGTGGCGGCCTCGACCTCGTCCGCGACCGCGACCAGCAGGACCTTGACGCCCTGCTCGCGCAGTTGCGTCGAGTAGTCGAGCAGCAACGGCAGCTCGGTGACGCAAGGGGCGCACCAGGAGGCCCAGAAGTGGACGAGCGTCGTCTCGGCCAGCTCCTGCGCGAGCGGCGCCGGACGCCCGGCGGCGTCGACCAGGAAGCCGCCGCTCTCCGTCGCCTTGCCGGAGTCGCGCGGCCAGAACAGGGTCGCCAGCGTCGCGGCGACGGCGAGCGCGAAGACCAGACGCGCGGGCAGCGCGAGACCGACGGCAGCGTGGCGAGGCTGCGCGTCGAGCGGCGGGATTCCGCTTCGTTCGGTCGTCATACCTGGGCTATTCTTACTCGATCGCACGCGTGAGCAACCACTCCCTCCGTCCACCCCTGCCCCGCTCCAACGGCGATCGCCCGCCCGACGCCCGCCGCCGGGCGTTCCTGGTCGGCGCCGCGCTCGGTCCGCGCTCGATGGCCGAGGCCGAGGAGCACCTCGACGAGCTCGCCGCCCTGGCCGACACGGCGGGAGCCGAGGTGGTCGGCCGCGCCGCGCAGGCCCGGCCGGCACCCGATCCGCGGCTGTTCATCGGCCCGGGCAAGGCGCGCGAGATCGCCAGCGAGATCGCGACGCTCGGCGCCGAGGTCGCGGTGTTCGACGACGACCTGACCGGGTCGCAAGCGAAGAACCTCGAAGAGATCCTCGCGGTGCCGGTGGTCGACCGCAGCGGTCTGATCCTCGAGATCTTCGAGCGGCGCGCCCGCAGCCGCGAGGCGCGCACCCAGGTGGAGCTCGCCCGCCTGCGCTACGAGCTGCCCCGGTTGGCGCGCAAGTGGGGGCACCTCTCCCGGCAGGTCGGCGGCATCGGGGTGCGCGGCGGCGAGGGTGAGACCCAGCTCGAGGCCGACCGGCGGGTGCTGCGTCAGCGGATCTCCCGTCTCGAGAGCGAGCTCGAGCGGATCGACCGGATGCGACGCCAGCAGCGCCGTGGCCGGGCCGACCTCCCGGTGGTCGCGCTCGCCGGCTACACGAACGCCGGCAAGTCGACGCTGTTCAATCGCTTGACGCGCGACGCGACGCTCGCCGAGGACCGGCTCTTCGCCACCCTCGACTCCCGCTTGCGCCGCGGCGCCCTCGACGGCGACACCTGGCCGGTGCTCTTCGCCGATACCGTCGGCTTCATCCGCAAGCTGCCCCATCATCTGGTCGCCTCCTTCCGCTCGACGCTCGCCGAGGTCGTCGAGGCCGACCTGGTCGTCCACGTGGTCGACCGCAGCCATCCGGGTTGGGAGGAGCAGCAGCGGGTCGCCGAGGAGGTGCTCGCCGAGCTGGGCGTCGATCCGGAGCGAATCCTCCTCGCCTACAACAAGGCCGACCGGCTCCCCGCGGGGGAGGTCCGCGAGCCGGATTCCCTCTTCGTCAGCGCCCGCACCGGCGACGGGCTCGACGCCCTGCGGGCGGCGATCGGCGAGCGGCTGGTCGCCCTGCGGGCGCTCGCCCGGCCGGCCGGCCCCCGGTTGCCGGCGGCTCCCGGCTTCCCGTAGAATTCGCGGCTCCGGTGGGGCTGTAGCTCAGCTGGGAGAGCGCTTGAATGGCATTCAAGAGGTCG
>WYBK01000182.1 GCA_011525905.1 Acidobacteriota bacterium | reverse complement strand
CGCCCTGAGCGGGTGCGCGCCGGAGGGGCGGCGCTCAGAGGGCGCGGACGAGGACGAGGGTCAGGTCGTCGTCGAGCTCGCGGGCGCCGGCGTGCTCGGCGACGGCGCCGACCAGGGCGTCGGCGAGCTCGGGCTCGGGAAGGCGGTGGTGGCGCTCGAGGACGCGCGCCAGGCCCTCGCTGCCGAAGCGGCGGCCGCGCGCGTCCTCGGCCTCCCAGAGGCCGTCGGTGAAAAGCAGCAGCAGGTCGCCGGGGCGCAGCACGAGCGGCCATTCGGCGCGGAACTCGAGGCCCGGGCGCAGGCCGAGCGGCAGGTTCGAGCCGATCGTCTGGCCGCGCTGTACCTTGCCGTCGCGCAGGAAGAGCGGCATGTGGTGGCCGGCGGTCGAGAACTCGAAGCAGCGGGTCGCCGGATCGAGCATGCCGAGCAGCAGCGTCATGTAGATCTCGGGCGCCGTGTCGCGCAGCAGGTGCTCGTTGACCCGGGCGAGCGTCTCGCCGAGCTCGTCGCCGCGCGCCAGGCACTCGCGCAGCGTGGCGCGCGCCTCGGCGGCGACCAGCGCCGAACCGACGCCGTGGCCACTGACGTCGCCGATGGCGATCGCCAGGCGGCCGTCGTGGGTCGGCACGAGGTCGTAGTAGTCCCCCCCCACCCCCTGGCACATCTGCTGGGTCGCGGCGAAGGCGAAGCTCGGCAGGTCCGGGAGGCTCTGCGGCACCAGGCGCTCCTGGATCGCCCGGGCGATCGCCAGCTCCCGGTCGAGCACCTGCTTGGCCAGGTACTCGCGGTGCAGCCGCGCGCTCCAGAGCACCACCGCCGCCTGGTTGGCGATCAGCAGCGCGAACTCGAGATCGGCCTCGTCGAACGCCGCGCCGTCCCGCTTGTGGTTGAAGTTCATCACCCCGAGCACCTCGCCGCGCAGCGTGAGCGGCACGCAGAGCGCCGAGAGGTCGGCGTAGTCCCCTTGCTGCTCGGGGCTCGGCCGCCAGGCGGCCAGCTGGCGGACGTCGCGCGCCACCATCGGCTCGCCGGTGGCGGCCACCGAACCGGCGATGCCGTGGCCGAGCGGGATGCGGGTGCGCGCGATCACCTCGGGATCGAGGCCGCGCGCCACCTCGATGCGCAGCGCGCGCGACTCGGCGTCGACCAGCAGGATCGAGGCGCGGTCGACGCCGAGCAGGTCGCGGGCGCCGTCGATCAGCGTGGTCAGCGCCTCGCGGAAGTCGAGGCTGGCGACCAGCCGGTCGGTCACCTGCTTGACGAGCGAGAGCTCGCGCGCGTGCGCGGTCGGCCGGCGGGCCGGCGTCAGGCGCACGCCCCTCCCTCCGATGGGCGGCATCGCCGCCATGAGATCACGAAACCGCGCGGCGGGTCGCGGCGGGTTTGAGGGAGCGGGAGAGGAAGCGGCCGGTGCGGCTCGCGCGGGCGCGCGCGACGGCCTCCGGCGGTCCGGCGGCGACCAGCCCGCCCCCGGCGTCACCCCCTTCCGGGCCGAGGTCGATCACCCAGTCGGCGGTCTTGATGACGTCGAGGTTGTGCTCGACGACGATCACCGTGTTGCCCTTCTCGACCAGCCGGTGGAGCAGCTGCAGCAGCTTGCGCACGTCGTCGAAGTGCAGGCCGGTGGTCGGCTCGTCGAGCAGGTAGAGGGTGCGGCCGGTCGAGCGCTTGCACAGCTCGGTGGCCAGCTTGACGCGCTGCGCCTCGCCGCCGGAGAGCGTGGTCGCCGACTGGCCGAGATGGACGTAGCCCAGCCCGACCTCGTCGAGCGTCGCCAGGATCCGGTCGATCGCCGGGATGTTGCGGAAGACCTCGCGCGCCTGCTCGACGGTCAGGTCGAGGATCTCGGCGACGTTGAGCCCCTTGTAGCGCACGGCGAGCGTCTCGCGGTCGTAGCGCTTGCCGCCGCAGACCTCGCAGGTGACGTAGATGTCGGGCAGGAAGTGCATCTCGATCTTGTTCTGCCCGTCGCCGCCGCAGGCCTCGCAGCGCCCCCCCTTGACGTTGAAGCTGAAGCGCCCCGCCTTGTAGCCGCGGGCGCGCGCCTCGGGGGTCATGGCGAGCAGGTTGCGGATCGGGTTGAAGACGTTCGTGTAGGTCGCCGGATTCGAGCGCGGCGTGCGGCCGATCGGGCTCTGGTCGATCGAGATCACCTTGTCGAGGTGCTCGAGCCCGTCGATGCGGTCGTGCTCGCCCGCGCGCTCGGTCGCGCGGTAGAAGTGGCGGGCCAGCGACTTGTGCAGGATGTCGTTGACCAGGCTCGACTTGCCCGAGCCGGAGACCCCCGTGACGACGGTGAAGGTGGCGAGCGGGAAGGCGACCGTCAGGTCCTTCAGGTTGTTGTGGCGCGCGCCGCGCACGGTGAGGCTGCGGCCGCTGCCGGCGCGCCGCTCGCGCGGCACCGGCACGGCGAGCTCGCCGCGCAGGTACTTGCCGGTGAGCGAATCGGGGTGGGCGGCGACCGCCTCCGGCGTGCCCGCCGCGACCAGCTCGCCGCCGTGGACGCCGGCGCCGGGGCCCAGGTCGAGCACCCAGTCGGCGGCGCGGATGGTGTCCTCGTCGTGCTCGACCACCAGCACCGAGTTGCCCAGGTCGCGCATCCCCTCGAGCGTGTGGATCAGCCGCTCGTTGTCGCTCTGGTGCAGGCCGATCGAGGGCTCGTCGAGGACGTAGAGGACCCCCAT
>WYBK01000181.1 GCA_011525905.1 Acidobacteriota bacterium | reverse complement strand
GGCGGCTCGAGAGGACCAGCGCCCGCACGTAGAGCTCGTCGCCGCGGAAGCGGTAGGTAGCCGATGGGCCCGCGACCTCGGCGAGCGTCTCGCCGATCGCGAGCGACTCGACCGGCGCCGCGCCGGCGCGTCGCGTGCCGACGAAGCGGATCGTGTAGTCGACGCCGGGCTCGGCGGCGACCTCGACCGTCAGGCTCGCGCCGTCCGAGCGGACGTCGGCGAGCTCGACGCCGCTCGAGGCGTAGAAGTCGCCCGCGAGCATCGCGGCGACGATCGCGTCCGCCTCGAGCGCCGGCGCGCGCACCTGGATCCAGCCCCGTCCCGGATTCGCCACCCCGGGGAACTCCCGGTAGGAGTGCGCGTCGTCGGTCGCGAGCCCGAAGAGGGGCGGGCCGCCGAGCGTCGCCAGCCGGAGCGTCAGGACGTAGTCCCAGATCGCCTCGGTGCTCCGATGCTCGGCGTCCCCCTCGTTGCGCACCAGCCGGTGGCCGTTGTAGACCTCGAAGAACCGCTCCTCGACCACCGCCGCCAGGTCCTCGGCCGAGACCCCCCACTCGTAGTTCGGGTGGTTCAGGTGCCCGAGCACCGGACGGCCGCTCCGCCGCCCTTCCGCCTCGATCCGCGCGAGCGTCGCGCGCAGCAGCTCGCGCAGGTTCTCGCCACCCGGAGGGTCGATCTTGCGTTCGATGTTCACCGCGCCATGGTGGATCGGCCGCTGCTGGAAGAGATCCGAGATCTCCTCGCCGAGGATCAGCAGGAACCCTCCGGGCCGCTCGAACCGCTCGCGCAGCTCGGCGAGCGTCTTCAGGCGCATCTCCTGCCGGCCGTCCCCGCCCGTGCGCAGCTCGACCGCAGCGTCGCCGAAGCGCGAGCGCAGCTCGGCGACGTGCTCCGGGTGCGCCTCCTTGTACCCCTCGCCGACCGGACGCCAGAAGTCTCCCTCCGGCAGGATGTTGTGGTCCGAGATCACCAGGAAGTCGTAGCCGTTCGCGGCGTACCAGTCGACCGCCGCCTCGGGCGCGGCGTCGCCGTCGCTCCAGAGCGTGTGCGTGTGGGTGTTGCCCCGGTACCAGCGCGGCTCGGGCGGCGCCTCGCCCGCCGGCCGCGGATCCGCCGCGCAGGCGGCGGCGAGCAGCGCGACGGCGGCGCCCGCGCGCGCCGCGGCGCGCCGCAGCCCGGGGGAGCTCATCGCGCCGGAGCGTCGAGCGGTCGACTCGAGCGCGCCTCGTGCCGTCCTTCGGACAGCGCCCGGTGCGCTTCGAGGATCCAGTCGGGCGGGTCGGGGGAGGGGGTGCGCGGGCGCCCGGCGGTCGTCTCCCAATGGTGGAGCCAGGAGATCCCCCAGGCGCCGACGTAGTCGTCGGCGAGCGTGTAGGCCGGATCGTCGAGCGCCTCGTCGAGCGTCACGAAGCGATAGCCGCGCCGCTCGAGGAGCCCGGCGAGGGCCGCGAAGTGGTCGGCATTGAGGCTGTTGGCGTGGATCAGCAGGATCTGCGCGATCTCGCGGCCGACCACCTGCCGCGACAGCTCCTCGACGAAGGCGAAGACCCGGTCCATGTAGGCGAGGTAGTCGGCGGCGATCCGCTCGCCGAGTGCCGCCTCCCCCCGCCGCAGGGCGTCGGCGTAGAGCGCAGCGAAGATCCACTCGTCGTTGTCGACCGTGACCGGCGCGACCCGGTACCCTCGCGCGACCAGGAAGCGCTCGAACGCCCGCCGCTTGTCGAGCTCGAGACCGACTTGCAGGAAGGGGTGGCGGAACCAACGGAGGGTCCCGCCCCGCTCGGCGAGCAGGGCGCGGGTCACCGGCTCGCCGCGCACCAGGTCGGCCTGGAACTCCTCGAGCGGCACACGGTTGAGGCTGCCGTGCGAGTAAGTGTGGTTGCCGAGCTCGAGCCCCGCCGCGGTCCAGAGCCGGAGCACCGCGACGCGCGCCGCGCGCTCGTCGGGCGACTCGCCCTCGACCTCGAGCTTGCCCTCGTTGACGAAGCCGACCGCCGGGATCGCGCGCGCCGCGAGCGCGTCGAGCAGCTTCGCGGTGGTGGCGGCGAGCGCGTCCGGGTGATTCGAGACGAGGCTCGCCGGCGCGCCCGGCAGGTCGTCGATGGTCACCGCGATCGAGCGCGCGCGTGGCGGCTCGGCGCCGGCGAGGCTCGCCGCGCCGAGCAGCGCGAGACCGGGAAGGAGAAGAAGGCGCCTCGGGGAGGGGGACATCGGCGCATTCTAGCGGGCCGGAAGCGGCCGGCGGCGACGGCGTCGGTCGCCGGGCCTCGGCTCTCGGGCGGCCTACTCGCCGCGATGCTGCGGATAGAAGTCGAGCTCGGCCCCGAGCGCCTTGGCGAGGAGCACGATCTGGCCGGTGTGGTAGCTCATGTGCTCGATGGTGTGGAAGAGGGCGCGGTACCCCTCGACGTCGTATTTCTGGATCCGGTGCCGGCGCGCGAGCTCCTTCGCGGTCAACCGGCGCACGACCGCGTGGCACCGGTCGACGGTGGCGCGCAGCTGGGCCAGCAGCTCCTCCTTGGTCGCGCCGCCGTGGGCCGCGAACTCCTCGTCCCGGTGGCGCTCGTGCGCCTCGCCGCCGAGCCCGGCGAGCACCCACTGGCCGAGGTTGCCCGCGAGGTGGGCGAGCAGGTTGCCGATCGAGTTCGACGCCTCGTTGGGCCGCCACCAGATCTGTTCCTCGGTGAGCGGAGCGACCGCCGTCGCGATCTTGCCCAGGTACTCGCTCCAGTAGTGCTCGGCGAAGTCGACCAGCCGGGTGTTCATGGTGCTCTCCTCCCAGGGAGCTCGAGCCGGGAGGCCACACGATACATCCCCCGCAGCCGCTCGCGGTCGATCCGCGCCGCTCGCGGCGAGCGCAGTCGGCCACGCGCGCTCGTTTCCGCGCCGGATCCGCTTGACAGAGGGGTGCGCGAGGCGCACACTCGATCCGGCATCGCGAGCGGCCCCCTGGGCCCGGCAACCTGGGATCGGACACCCGAGGTGCTCTCCCGCCAGCATGGGGGGATGCGGTCGCGGACCCCAGACCCGCGGCAACCAAGTGTCCGAGCGGAGCCCGCCGACCTGCCGTAGAGGCCCGGCGGGCTCTTCGTTCGTTCGCGCCCCCCGTGCCCGGCGCCCCCGGCGCGACTACAATCGGACCATGTCCCCCCTGCGCGGACGGGAACGGCGGGTGCCTCTGCCTCCCGAAGTCGGAGGCCGCCGCTGAGCGCCGGAGCTCGGATCGGCCGTTTCGAGATCCTCGGCGAGCTCGGCGCCGGGGGCATGGGGCGCCTCTTCCGCGCCCGCGACCCGCGGCTCGGCCGGGAGGTGGCGATCAAGCTGCTCGCCGAGCGGCTCGACCGGAGCCGCGAGCACCAGCTGCGCTTCGCCCAGGAGGCGCGCGCCGCCTCGGCGCTCAACCACCCGAACATCGTCACCATCTACGAGGTCGGCGAGCACGACGGGCACCCCTACATCGCCATGGAGCTGGTCGCCGGCAGGAGTCTCCACTCGTTGATCCGGGCGGGCTTCCCCTCGATGCGCAACCTCCTCGCGATCGCCGCGCAGATCGCCCACGGGCTCGCCGCGGCGCACGAGAAGGGGATCGTCCACCGCGACCTCAAGCCGGACAACGTCATGGTCACCCCCGAGGGGCTGGCCAAGATCCTCGACTTCGGGCTGGCGAAGCGCACGCCGGCGGGGGGACCCGACGACCAGACCACGATCGACGGCGCCCCGGCCACCGAGCCGGGGCGGCTGCTGGGCACCGTCGCCTACATGTCGCCGGAGCAGGCGCGCGGGCTGCCGCTCGACTTCCGCTCCGACCAGTTCGCCTTCGGCGCGATCCTGTTCGAGATGCTCGCCGGCGAGCGGCCGTTCGGCGGCGCGACGCCGCTCGACACCCTGAGCGCGATCCTCCACACCGAGCCGGCCGGCCTCGAACGGCTCGAGGAGCGCATCCCGGCGCCGCTCGCCTGGGTCGTGCGGCGCTGCCTGTCGAAGGATCCGGCGAACCGCTACGCCGCCACTCGCGACCTGGCGCAGGAGCTCGACGCGATCCGCGACCGGATGACCGACGCTGGCAGCCTGATCGGCACGCGCCAGCTTCCGCGCGCCGGGCAGCGGCCGGCCGTCCGGCGCCTCGCGGCGGCCGCCGCGGGCATGGCGCTCCTCCTGCTCGCCCTCCTCGGTTACCGCCAACTCGCCGGCGGCGGCGAGCCCGGCGCCGCCGCGCGCGAGCCGACTTCCGCCCCGAGACGGCTCGCCGTCCTCCCCTTCCGCGACCTGACCGGCACGGCGAGCGGCGCGCTGGTCGGCGAGGGGTTCGCCGAGACGATCGCGGTGCGGCTCGCCGACGCCGCCGGCCTCGCGCTGCTGCCGGCCGCGGCGCTCGACGCCGGCGCGGACGACCCGGCCGAGGTCGCGCGGCGCACCGGGGCGGAGGCGATCGTGCGCGGCGCGCTGCAGTTCGAGGGGGCGACGGTGCGCGCCACCTTCTCGATCCTCGACGCCGACGGGCGCCAGATCGCCGCCGGCCGCGCCGAAGGGCGCAACGAGCGGCTGCTCGCGGTGCAGGACGAGATCGCCGCCCTGGCCGCCGCGGCGCTGGGCGTCCCGGCCGCCGGCCGCCCGGCGCCGCGCGCCGCCGAGTTCGCCGAGGACCGCTACCTCGAAGCGCTCGGCCACCTGCGCCGCTACGACAACGAGGCCTCGGTCGACGCCGCCATCCGCATCCTCTCGGAGCTCGGCGGCGCCGCGCGGATCGAGGCCGCGCTCGCCCGCGCCTATCTCGCCAAGTACTCGATCACCGAGCAGCGGGAATGGGCCGAACGAGCGATCGCCGCGAGCCGGCGCGCCATGACCGAAGACGGCGCGGAGGCCGGCGCGCTGGAGACCCTGGGCCGCGTCGAGCGGCTGCTGGGACGTCCCGAGGACGCGGCGCGGGACTTCGAGCGCGCCATCGGCGAGCGCCCGAGCTCGGTCGAGGCGTGGCTGGGTCTGGCCGGCGCGCTCGAGCAGCTCGGCCGGACGGCCGAAGCCGAGCGCGCCTTCCGGCGCGCGGTCGAGCTCCAGCCTGGCTGGTGGGGAGCGCACAGCCATCTCGGCGTCTTCCTGCTCACCCAGGGGCGCATCGAGGAGTCCCTCCCCAGCCTCCTCGAGGCGATCCGGCTGTCGCCCGACAACACGCGGGCGATCAGCAATCTCGGCATCGCCTACCAGCAGCTCGGTCGCAACGAGGAGGCGATCATCGAGTACCGGCGTTCGATCGCGATCCGGCCCACCGCCGAGGCGCTCTCGAATCTCGGCACTCTCGAGTTCGTCCGAGGCCGTTTCGCCGAGGCCGCCGACGCCTACGCGCGCGCGGTCGCGCTCCAGGAGGACAACGCCCAGCTCTGGAGCAACCTCGGCGACGCGCTGCGCTGGGCCGGCGGCCACGAGCCCGAACAGATGCAGGCCTACCGACGGGCGGTCGACCTGCTCGAGGCCGACCTCGCGGTCACGCCGGGGGACGCCGCCCGCAACGCCTCGCGCGCAGTGGCACTGGCCTGGATCGGCCACGGCGAGGAGGCGCTCCAACACGCCGAACGCGCCCTCGAGCTCGCCCCCGCCGACGGCTACGTCGCCTACCAGGCGGCGCTCGTCCGGCTGATACGGGGAGAGACCGATGCCGCCGTCGAACTGCTCGGCCACGCGGTCGCTCACGGCTACCCGGCCGCGGCGCTGCGCGCCGACCCGGAGCTCGAGCGCTTGCGCTCCCATGCCGGCTTCGCCAGAATGGTCGGGACATCCCAGCCGGGTTGAAGGCACTGCGGCGTCGCCGCCAAGGAGGCCAGATGAACCGTCTCGCGTCGTGGGTCGTCGCGCTGATCGGAACCGCGTTGCTCGCCTGTCGGACGGCCGCGCCTCCGCCGCCTCCTCCTCCCCCGCCACCACCCCCCTGCCTCGAGGTCACGGATCCGGTCTACGTCATCCAGGTCGACCGGGACGCGCGCCCCAACGCCGACTGCGTCGAGTTCAGCCAGAGCCGCACCGAGATCGTCTGGGAGGCGCCGGCCGCCGACGTGGTCCTGCTCGGGATCGCCTTCAAGCGCGGCGGTCCCGACCCGAATCCGCGCGCTCCGGACTGCTCCGGACCTCGTTGCTCGCTGCCCGTGGGGGCACACGTCGCCGCTCAGAGAGCGGTCCGTTACAGCGTCGTCGTGCTGCGAGAGGACGGCACGCCGAAGGCCGTCGAT
Organism: Acidobacteriota bacterium; assembly: GCA_011525905.1. Classification (GTDB taxonomy): domain Bacteria; phylum Acidobacteriota; class Thermoanaerobaculia; order Multivoradales; family JAGPDF01; genus JACTMI01. The sequence goes on along the minus strand of WYBK01000181.1, from coordinate 4,575 downwards.
CCGATGCTGATCATCAAGCCGTAGGCGGGACCGGCGGCCGGCCCCGGCGCGCCGCGCGGCCGGCGAGCAGGGCGCGGTCGGCGCGCGAGATCGTCCGCTCGAGCGGTTCGCGTGCCTCGCGTACCGCCCAGCCGACCGAGAGCGCCACGCCGAGCCGGCCGCCGCGCTCGATTCGGCGCGCGACCTCCTCCGTCCGTTCGGCGTCGCGCCCGACCATCACCACCAGGAACTCGTCGCCGCCCAGGCGCACGACGTGGTCCTCGCCGCGCACCTCGCCGCCGAGGAAGCGCGCCACCCGGCGCAGCATCTCGTCGCCGACGGCGTGTCCGAAGCGGTCGTTGTAGGCCTTGAAGCCGTCGATGTCGACCAGGACGGCGCCCCAGGGCGTCGGCGTCCCCTCGAAGCGCCCCGCCAGCTCCGCCAGGAAGCGGCGGTTCAAGCTGCCGGTCAGCGCGTCGCGCCGACTCGACTCGAACAGCTGCCGCTCGAGCCGCTTGCGCTCGGTGATGTCGACCAGGATGCCGTGGTAGCGGACTTCGCCGCCCTCCGAGTCGGCGACCTGGTAGCAGGTGTCGAGCACCGTCCGCAGCGTGCCGTCCGGACGCCGGATCTCGACCTCGAACTCGCGCAGCGCGCCTCGTTCGGCGAGGATGCGGGCCTGGCGCTCCCGCTCGCGCGGATCGCGCCAGAGGGCGGCGACCTCGATCGACTCCAGGCTGTCCGATCCGGCGAGGCCGAGGATCTCGTAGAGCGCCGGGTTGCCGGCGAGGATGCGCCCTTCGCGGCTGGTGATGTAGACGCCCTCGCTGAGCCGCTGCACGAACTGCCTCAGGGTCTCGGGGTCTTCGAGGCTGGCGCGCGCCGCGCTCATGCTGGCCCTCTCGGCGCCGGGGGAGCCCGCGAACCGCCGCCGGGCGGCTCCCTACGGGACCCGGCGCCCTGCAGCCGACGCCGTCGCGTTCGAGGGTAGCACTTCCGTGCGCGCCGTGCCCCCCCCTCACGGGCCGGCGCCCTTCCCTAGAATGGAGCGACGCGCCCCGCCGACGGGACGCGCCCCGCCGCCGTGGGCCTCTACGACCGCCACCTCCTCCCCCGCCTGGTGCACGCGACCTGCAGCCGGCGCACCCACATGCGGCAGCGCGCGAAGGTCGTCCCGGCGGCCGCGGGCGTGGTGCTCGAGATCGGTTTCGGCAGCGGTCTCAACCTCGACTTCTACGACGGGGAGCGGGTCGAACGGATCCTGGCCGTCGAGCCCTCGCCCGAGATGTGGCGGCTGGCGGCGACCCGAGTCGAACGCTCGACGCTCCCGGTCGAACCGATCCGCGAGAGCGCCGAGCGGCTGCCTCTGCCCTCCGCCTCGGTCGACTCCGTCGTCGTCACCTACACGCTCTGCACGATTCCCGCCGTCGGCGCAGCGCTCGGGGAGATGCGCCGCGTCCTGCGCCCGGCCGGCCAGCTCCTCTTTTGCGAGCACGGCGCGGCCGACGACGCCGCGCTGCGCCGCTGGCAGGACCGTCTCGACCCGATCTGGGGCTTCTTCGCCGGCGGCTGCCACCTGAACCGCCCGATCCCCGGGCTGCTCGAGGAGGCCGGCTTCCGCGTCGTCGACCTCTCGACGCTCTACCTGCCCGGCTGGCGGCTGGCGACCTTCAACTACTGGGGGAGCGCGGCGCCCCGCTGACGGCGCGCGCGCCGAACGCCACGACGCTTCGCGCTACGATTCGGGTCCGAGAGGGAGGGAGCGGATGCGCGTCGTCGAATGTGTGCCGAACATCTCCGAGGGCCGTCGGCCCGAGGTCTACGAAGCGGTGGCGAGGGCCGCCGGGAGCGTTCCCGGCGTCCAGGTGCTCGACGTCGATCCGGGCGCCGAAACGAACCGGACGGTGATCACCCTCGTCGGCGAGCCCGAGGCCGTCGTCGAGGGCGCCTACCAGCTGCTGCGCGCCGCGCTCGAGCGGATCGACATGTCGACGCACAAGGGGGCGCACGCGCGCATGGGGGCGGTCGACGTCGTCCCCTTCGTGCCGGTCTCGGGCGTGACGATGGCCGAGTGCGTCGAGCTGGCGCGCCGGCTCGGCGAGCGCGCCGGCCGGGAGCTCGGGCTGCCGATCTACCTCTACGAGCAGGCGGCCAGCCGCCCCGAGCGGCGCAACCTGGCCGACGTGCGCGCCGGCGAGTACGAGGGGCTGGCGGCCAAGCTCGCCGACCCGCAGTGGGTCCCCGACTTCGGCCCGGCGACCTTCCTGCCCAGGAGCGGCGCGACCGCGATCGGCGCGCGCAAGTTCCTGGTCGCCTACAACGTCAACATCAACACGACCGACAAGCGCCTGGCGACGCGCATCGCCGGCGACATCCGCGAGAAGGGTCGCAAGCGCCTGGACGCCAAGGGCAAGCCGGTGCTCGACGCCGAGGGGCGGGAGATCTGGGACCCCGGGCTGCTCAAGGGGATCAAGGCAGTCGGCTGGACGATCCCCGAGTTCGGCACGGCGCAGGTCTCGATCAACGTCACCGACCTCGACTCGACGCCGCTGCACGTCGTCTTCGACACCTGCGAGGAGCGCGCGCGGGCGCGCGGCCTGCGCGTCACCGGCTCGGAGATCGTCGGCCTGGTGCCGCGCGACGCGCTGCTCGACGCGGGACGGCACTACCTGCGGCGCATGGGGCGCTCGACCGGCATCCCCGAGGCGGCGATCGTCCACGTCGCGGTGCGCTCGCTCGGGCTCTCCGAGGTCAAGCCCTTCGACCCGCGCCAGGCGGTCGTCGAGTACCGCCTGCGCGAGCCCGCGCCGCTGGTCGGCATGACGCTCGCGGCCTTCGCCGACGAGCTCTCCGCCGACTCGCCGGCGCCCGGCGGCGGCTCGGTCGCCGCCTACGCCGGGGCGATGGCGGCGGGACTCGCGGCGATGGTCGCCAACCTCTCGCACGCCAAGCTCGGTTTCGAGGACCGTCACGAGCCGCTCGAGCGGATCGCCGTGCGCGCGCAAGCGCTCAAGGAGCGCCTGCTCGCGGCGGTCGACGCCGACACTGCCGCCTTCGACCGCTTCCTCGAAGCGATGCGCATGCCGCAGGGCAGCGACGAGGAGAAGGCGGCGCGCCGGGCCGCGATGATCGAGACGACGATCGGCACGATCGAGGTGCCGATGACCACGCTCGAGGCCTGCCCCGAGGCGATCGAGCTCTGCCTCGAGGTGGCGGCGATCGGCATGAAGGCCTCGCTTTCCGACGCCGGCACCGGCGCCGAGATGGCGCGCGCCGCCGCCGCCGGCGCCTACCAGAACGTCTGCATCAACCTGCCGGGGCTCGACGACGGAGCGGCGCGCGCCGAGCTGCTGGCGCGCGCCGACGCCGCCTGGGCGCGCACCCGCGAGCTGCACGCGCGCGCCGAGGCCGAGCTGCTCGGCGCGCTGCGCGCCGCGGCGGGCTGACGCCGGCCGCTGGCGCGCGCGTGAGCTCGAGGAGGGATCCGTGAGCGCGACCCGGGCGACGCTGCTGCGCGCCCTGGCGGCGCCGCTCGTGCTGGCGCTCGCCATCCTCGCGGCGGCGCCGATGCTCGGCGCGCTGCGCGACTTGCTGCTCGCCTGGAGCCCGACGGCTTTCGTGCGGCTCCTGGCGGCCGGCTTCCTAGCGGCCGTGGGGGGCGTGCTCCTGCTCTCGGTGGCGCGGGTGCGGAGGTTCCCGGGAGGCCGGTTCGCCCGCCTCGCCGCTCTCGCCCTGGCGCTCGCCGTCGCGGCGCTGCTGCTCACCGCCTTCGGCACCGGCCAGGCGCAGGTCGACGCCGTCGAGCGGGCGCACCTGCTCGCCTACGGCCTGCTCACCTTCGCGCTGGCGCGCGCTCTCGCGCCGCTCGGCCGCGGCCCCGCGCTGGCGCTCGCGGCGCTCGGGGCGACGCTCGTGGCGGTGCTGGACGAGTGGCTGCAGTGGCTGGTGCCGTCGCGCGTCGGCGAGGCGCGCGACATCCTGCTCAACGTCGGCTCGACCCTGCCGGGCCTGCTCTGGGCCGGCGCGACGCTGCGCTGGCCGGCGCCCGAGGCGTGGGCGAGACCGCTCGCCCGGCGCGCGCTGCCGATCGCGGTCGCCGCCCTGACGCTCACCTTCGCCGCCTTCCTCGACTGCGCCCACCTCGGCCACCGGCTCGCGGACCCGGAGATCGGCAGCTTCCTCTCCTTCTTCGACGCCGACGAGCTCGCCCGCGCGCGCGCCGAGCGCGAGCGCCGCTGGCGCGAGCGGCCGCCCGAGCGCCCTTCCCCCTGGGGGCGCGAGGACTACTTCCTGACCGAGGCGACCTGGCGCGTCCAGCACCGCAACGCCGCGCTCGCGCAGGGGGACTTCGCCACCGCCTGGCGCGAGAACCGGCTGCTCGAGCGCCACTACGACCCGGTGCTCGACGTCCGCTCCTTCCGCAGCGGCGAGCCGCACCGCTGGCCCGACTGGCAGCGCGCCGAGGTCGATCGGAGGCGCCCCGAGCCGCTCGAGGCGACCTACGCGAGCCCCGTGCTCGCGCGCCGCATCTGGACCCGCCCCGGCCGCGGCGCCGTCTGGACCGCGGCCGCGCTCGCGGCGGCGGCGCTCCTCGCG
>WYBK01000180.1 GCA_011525905.1 Acidobacteriota bacterium | reverse complement strand
TGGGCGTAGACCGCGTCCATCACCCGCGCGTCGCCGCCGTCGATGTGCGTCGCCGAGCCGGGCTGGTCGACGTTCATGCCGATCATCTGGTAGGCCCCGGTGCCGATCGCGGCGCGCGTCAGCGTCGGGTTGTTGTCGCGCGGGCCGGTGAGCTTCCAGAGGCAGACGACGTTGCCCCAGCCGGAGTAGGTGTTGACGAAGAAGGTGGCGCCGTCGCCGGTCGTCGAGTGCGCGATCGCGGGCTGGAGCCCGAAGGCGAGCGAGGTGTCGGGCCAGCGCAGGTCCCAGAAGATCCAGCCGCTCGCGGCGCCGCCGGAGTAAATCGCCGGCACGACGCTCCAAATGATGGCGTGCTTGAAGCCGCCCGCCCAGTAGAACTCGTTGCCGGTGAAGTAGAGGCCGTGGTCGTCGATGCCGAGCCCGGCGTAGTCGATCCAGGCGTCGGTGTTGAAGGGGTCCGCGAAGCGATAGATCCACCAGAGGCCGTTCGGGTCGCTGGTCTGCGAGACGCCGACGAAGACGAAGCTGTCCTGATTGGTCTGGTCGAGGCCGAGGACCAGCATCACGTAGCGGTTGAGCGAGGCGTTGAAGCCGAGGCGCGGGTCGAAGGTGAATCCCGCCCACCCCGGTGGAATCAGAGGAGCGAAGAGCGTCTCGAACGTTGTGTAGGCGCGGCGCAGCGTCCCGGTCTTCGACCAGATCGCGTAGCCGGAGTTCGTCGCCTCGATCACGTCGCGCGGTCCGACCGCGTGCACGGTGTCCGGCGGGATCCAGCCGCTCGCGGCGATGCCGTCGAACATCAAGCCGGGCCAGTCGCCGAGCGCCTCGGCGGCGCCGCCGGGGCGCGCCGGGGTCGGACCCGACGGCCACTTCTGCTCGACCGGGGACCGGGGCTCCTTGGCCTCCGCTGCCGGCGAATCGGCGAAGTAGCCCTGCTCGTGGAAGCGCGGCGGGCCGGCCAGCTCGTCGGGGCCGGCGACCGGCAGCCGGGAGGCGTCGACGACCGCCGGTCCGACCGCGTCGATGGGCGCGGCCAGGGCGACCGGATGCTCGACGTCGGGCGTCGCCTGGAGCTTCGGCTCGGGTTGATCGCCCGGCGGCGTCCGAGCACCGCTCGGGCTCTGCGCCGAGACGAGAGAGGTCGGGAGCGCGAGGAGGGCGAGGAGGGCGAGCGGCGGGGCGGTGCGCGGGCGCATGGCGGGTCTCCCAGGGTCGTCAGGGTGAGGGTCCGTCGACGATCGACGCGGCGAGGATGCGAACCGGTTGGCGGGGCCGGTAGAGGCGGCTGCCGGGGTCGAGCAACGGGGCGAGCGCGATCCGCTCGGCGACCTCGAGCCCGCTCTCGACCTCGCCGACCACGGTCTCCTTCCCGGTGCGGCGGGGCAGGTCGGCGAGCGCGATGCCGAGCGCGAGGCTGGCCGCCTCGGGCGTGCGCGAGGGGAGGAAGACGGCGCCCCGCAGTACCGGGCGCGACGCGAGCCCCGGCCGATAACGCCAGCCGAGCGCCTCGTTGACCTCTTGACGCGAGGCTCCGACTAGGAAGTCGGGGCGCATCGTGGCTTGCCACTGCTCGAGCCACCTCGCGAGGAGGGGCGAGGCGAGGCCTCGCCGCGATGCCGCGGGGAAGAGCTCCTCCTGCAGGACGCGCATCGCGGCCGCCGCGTCGGCGAGCCGGTCCGCGTCGAGGCCCAGGGCGACGGCGTCGATCTCGACCGGGACCTCGAAGAGCTCGGCTGGAGAGCGCATCGCGGTCCGCAGCTCGACGCGGGGATGCGTGTAGTCGAAGGCGAGGCCGTCGAAGTATCCGACCCCGCGCGCCGACTCCGAATCGGCGATCACCTCGTCGCGGAAGATCGGCCCCCTCGTCAGCCGGACGAGCCGTGCGACCGACTCGGGTGCCGCCGCCGGCGCGAGCCGGATCACGATCGCCCCCGCTTCCGTCTCCAAGAGCAAGCGGGGCACCGGCACCGGGCGGCCGCTCGCGAGCGAAGCTTCCGCCGAGAGGCTGCCGACAAGGAGCAGGGTGGCCGCGGCCGCGAGACGAAGCCGAGCCCGTCGAGCCCAGGGGCGCTGCCCCCGCGGGACTAGGTGGGGCTGGAGCCGGCGGGTGGCCATCACCTGCCTCCAGCTGGAGCGGGAATCCTCGGTTCGGATGTGACGTATACCACAACCTCGTCGAGGGGGCCCGAATCCGTCGAGCGCGGCGATAGGCTCGGGCGGAGCTCGCCGAGCCCTTCGAATGATCGTTCCGCTCTCGCACGACCGGATGGTGGTTTCGCGCTGGCCGGTGGTCAGCCTCGGGGTGATCGTCCTCTGCGTCGCGGTCTTCCTCGGCACGCACGGGAGCGCCGCCGGGCGGGAGAGCGAGGAGAAGTTCGCCGAGGCGGCCGCTTACGCGCTCGACAATCCCGACCTGCGCGCCGACCGGCGCCTGCTCTCCGACGATCTGCGCGAGCTCTTCTGGGAGGAGGCGGGTGCGCTCGGCGGCCGCCCTGCCGGCGGCGGCGAGCAGGCCGAGCTCGATCGGCTGACCGCTGCCTGGCTCGAGAGCACCGAGGCGGCGCCGGTCTGGCGCTGGGGGCTGGTGCCCGACCGCTTCGAGCCTTGGGCGGTCGTCACCCACATGTTCCTGCACGCGGGCTGGCTCCACCTGCTCGGCAACCTCTTCCTGCTCTACCTGACCGGACCGCTGATCGAGGACCGGATCGGCCGCGGCCGCTTCGCGCTGCTCTACCTGGTCTGCGGCACGCTCGCCGGGGCGCTCTACGGCCTGCAGAACGCCGGGCTCTTCCGGCCGCTCGTTGGCGCCTCGGGGGCGATCGCCGGCGTGATGGGCGCCTTCGGCGTCCTGTTCGCCCGCGTGCGGATGCGGTTCCTGGTCTGGCTCGGGCTGCCGCTCGGCACCATGGAGGCGCCCGCCTGGGTGCTCTTCCCCTTCTGGTTCGTCGTGCAGCTCCTGCTCGGGCTGCGCTCCGACGTGACCGATCCCGAGGGGTCCGGCGGCGTCGCCTTCTGGGCGCACGTTTGGGGCTTCGTCGCCGGCCTCGCTTTCGGCTTCGCCTACCGGCGCGAGCGGCCCCACGAGGTCGAGGTCCACGACCCCGGGCCGGACCGGCTCGGCCGGGCGCGCGCGCTGGTCGCCAAGAGGCGCTGGCAGGAGGCGTGGGAGCTGCTGCTCGCCGAGGCGCGGAGCGGCGTGCGCCGGGACGAGGCCTGCCGGGCGCTCTGGGAGCTCGGCAAGGAGAGCGGCCGGGCGCCGGCCGCGGCCCCCTACTTCGCCCGGCTGGTGCGCGGCGCGGCGCGGTCGGGCGACGCGCTCGGCGCCGCCGAGCTCTGGCGGGAGCTCGCCGGCGCGCTGCGCGGCCGGCCGGCCGACCCGCTGCTCGCCGTCGAGGTCGCCGAGGCGCTGGCCGCCGCCGGCGAGGGGCGGGAGGCGCGCGAGGAGCTGATCGAAGCGGCGCTCGAGGGGCTCGCGCCCGAGACTCCGGAGCCGCTCGCCGAGCGCCTGGCGCGCCTGGCGCTCGGCCATCGCACCGCCGGCATCCGGCGCGCGCTCGCCGAAGCGGCCGCGCGCCTCGACCTCGCCGAGCCGGTGCGGCTCCGGCTCGGCGCCGTACCCGCCGCCTGGGACGGCGGCGCCACCGGGGCCTGACTCCGGCCCGTGTCCCGCCCCGTCAGGGGACGCAGGGCGGGGCGTTGACCGCCGTCGACCACTCGCAGACGTCCCCGGTTTCGAAATCGTCCGAGAAGATCTGCGGCGTCGCGACCAGGAAGAGCACGAAGCCGTCGTGGTCCGAGGAGCGCAGCGGCGTGGCGTCGACGTTGATCAGGTCGACCGCCGCGTCGGCGTTGCCCCGGCCGTACTCGAAGCCGCGCACGAAGGGGCGCGCGGCGGCGGCGGTGAGCGCGTGGTCGAGCACCTGGGCGCTGCCTTGGAAAACGAAGGAGTAGCGCTGCCCGGCGGGCAGCGACAGCACTTCGCGGGCGAGCGGCGGATCCGTGAGGTTGGCGGCGGAGACGAGGTTCTCGGCCGGGTCGGCGTCGCCGCAGATCTGGCCGACGACGTCGACGTAGCCGTCGGTGAACTCGAAGGCGTTCAGGTCGCCGACCACGATCAGCGGCAGGTCCGGGTGGAGCGTCTGGAAGTCCTGGACCTTCTGCGCGATCGACTGCGCCTGCTCGAGCCGCTTCAGGCGCACGCGCGGGCCGTCGACCGGATCCTCGATGCCGCCCAGCGAACGGGTGTGGTTGACCATCACCGCGAAGTCGAAGGGGCCGTCCGGACCGGCGTAGGCGCCCTCGAGCAGCAGCGGCGGCCGGTCGTGGAGGAGCGAGCCGTCGACCGTCAGCATCTCGGCGGCGCCGAGCTGCGTCACCGCGTCGACTCCGACGCTGACGCGCGCCAGGAAGCCGACGTCGATGCCGCCGACGTCGTTGCCCTCGACCAGGAAGGCGTTGTACTGGACCGCCGGGTCGTCGGCGAGGATCTTGGCCGCCAGCGCCTGGAGCACGTCGATCGCCTCGACCTCCTGCACCGCGAGCAGGTCGGGGGCGCCGAGCACCTGCCGAACGTAGAGCGAGAGCTTGGCCAGCCGGCGCTGGTACTCGGCCGTCGACGGGACTTGGCCGTCGTCCTGGGTGCCGGGATCGTCGACGTCGTCGAAGAGCCGGAAGAGGTTGAGCGAGCCGAGGGTCAGCTCGTCGGCCGTCTTGGCGCGCACGGCGACCGGCAGCGGCGCCGGAGTCACGGTGAGCGAGGTCGGCCAGATCTCCCAGCCGCTGAACTCGTAGCCGAGCACGCCCTCGGCGTCGAAGCTCGAGCCGCCGGGAATCGTCGCATTGGCCAGGCCGAGGCGGTCGGGGTCGAGCTCGAAGACCTCCGGGTTGCCGTCCCAGACCGGGATCGTGCCGCCGAGACCGGGGTAGAGGGCACCGACCTCCCGGAACGGCCGCGTGCCGCCGGCGACAACGTGGACTTCGGCGCGGGTGTCGGTGCTGAAGCGCTGGTTCGCGGCCCCGACCCGGCCGCCGGTGATCGTGACGCGCATCGCCTCGAGCCGCTCGTATTCGACGGGCGAGACGGGCTGATTCGGCGACGGCGTCGTGTCGTCGAGAACGACGGCGGCCGGCAGCGGATTGCCGGTCGAGTCGGTCGTGATCGTCAGCGAGCCGGCGATCTCGGTGAAGTCGAAGAACTCCTGCACCGTGCCGGTGACGTCGACCTGGTCGCCGACCGCGACGGTCGGCGGCGTGTTGGTGTAGACGAAGACCGCGTTCGAGGTGTCGTCGTCGGCGTCGTCGCGGGCGTCGGGAGTCTGCAGGAAGAAGCCGTCGGCGGCGAGCGCGGTGACGATGTTGTCCTCGGTGGTGACCTCCAGGCCCACGGAAGGGGAGGCGGTGCCGGGGCCCTGGATCTGGAAGATCTCGAGCGGCTCGTCATCGAGGATGGTGCCGGTCGCGACGAGATCGCCGGGGTCGGCGCCCGAGAGGTTCGAGATCGTGACCGTGAAGGTCTCGATGCCTTCCGAGAGCTCGTCTCCCTGGACCTCGACGGTGAGCTGATAGCTGTCGTTGGGCGGCGCGATCTGCACGGCGTCGAGCGAGACGGCGGCGAAGTCGTCCGGCGAGACGGCGCTGCCGTCGGCCGTGTCGGCGTCGAAGGTCACGGTCGCCACCGGCGCCGGCGAGACCGTGATCGTGAAGACCAGGTCGGCCGTTCCCGAGTCCCCCTCGACGACCTGGGCGTCGGCGATCGAGAGCGTCGGCGTCGA
>WYBK01000179.1 GCA_011525905.1 Acidobacteriota bacterium | reverse complement strand
TCGGGGTGGAAGAGCCAGTCGCAGACGATGCGCGTGCGTTCGGGCCCGAGCGGCTGGGCGCGGTGGATCAGCACGTAGTCGGGGTGGAGCGACAGGAACATGGACGGGAAGACCGTGTAGTAGCGGACGTGGCCGCGGTCGGCCTCGCCGAGCCCCGGCAGCAGCGGCGCGCAGCGCTCGCCGCCGACGGTCATCGAGCCGTCGCCGTGGGTCATCCACATCGGCCCGCCGAGCACCGAGCCCTCGTCGAGGTCGTTGGTGGTGTTGCGATAGGGGGTCAGCTTGTTCAGGTGCGGGTGCACCGTCGGGCAGTGGTAGCACTCGCTGTAGTTGTGGAAGAAGAGCTTCCAGTTCGCTGCGACCTCGTAGACGGTGCGGTGCACGGCGACCAGCTCGCCGATCCGCCAACGCTCGACGCGGCCGACGAAGGGTGCGACCGCCTCCTCGAAGGGCGGCGGTGAGTCGCCCAGGTGGACGAAGAGCAGCCCCTGCCATTCCCGGAGCGGGCAGGGAAGCAGGCCGTGCTCCGCGCGTTCGAAGCCGGCGACGTCACCCATGTTCGGCGCGGCGCGCAGCGCGCCGTCGAGCTCGTAGGTCCAGGCGTGGTAGGGGCACTGGATCGCGCCGCCGAGCCGGCCGGAGGCCTCGAGGCAGAGCCGGCTGCCGCGGTGTCGGCAGAGATTGTGGTGCGCGGCGATCGCACCGTCACGCCCGTGCAGCACGATCACGCTCTCGTGCTCGTGCTCGAACAGAAAGTAGGCGCCCGGCGTGGCGAGCTGCGAGACGTGACCGGCGTAGAGCCAGCGCGCCTCGAAGATGCGTTCGCGCTCGCGCGCGTAGACCTCGCTCGACGTGAACATCTCCCCCGGCAGCGTCTGCTGCCCGTGCGCGGTCCGCGTTCTCATGACGGTCGCGAATCGTAGCATCGGCGCGAGCGCTCGGGCAGGGCGCCGCCACCGCCGCTCAGACCGGTTCGGCGTAGGCCTCGTGGAAGGGGGCGAGCTCGTCTGCGCCCTCGCGGAAGCGGTGCTGGATCGCCTCGACTTCGGCGCGGTGCACGGCCAGCGCCCGCAGGCACTCGGCGTCGTAGCGGCGTCCGGCCAGCTCCTCGAGGTGGGCGAAGGCCTCGTCGTTGGACCAAGCGCGCTTGTAGGGGCGGGTGGAGGTCAGCGCGTCGAAGGCGTCGGCGACCGCGACCACACGCGCTTCGAGCGGGATCGCGCTCCCCGCGAGGCCGCGCGGATAGCCGCTGCCGTCGACGCGCTCGTGATGGCAGGCGACGATGTTGCGCAGGATCTCGAGGTGCGGGCTGTGCGCCAGACCGAACGCCGCGGCCAGCGAGTCGACCAGCCGTACGCCCCGCTCGACGTGTCCGCGCATGGTCGCGAGCTCCTCGGCGTCGAGCGGTCCGGCCTTGAGGAGCACCCGATCCGGGATGCCGATCTTGCCGACGTCGTGCAGCGGCGCGAAGCGGTGGACGAACTCGACGAACTCGTCGTCGCGCCCTTCGCGGCCCGCGACCTCGCGGGCGATCAGGCGCGCGAAGCGGGCCATGCGATCGAGGTGCGCCCCGGTCTCCTGGTCGCGCAGCCGGCTCATCTCGCGCGCCACGTCGACCGCCGAGCGCAGCAGGCGGACCGGCTCGAGCGCGTGGACGACGAGCAGGGCGACGAGCTGCGCGTAGACGGCGAGGTGGCGCAGCACCGCGGGCTCGAAGTAGCCGGGGCGGTCGGAGTCGAAGAAGAGGAAGCCGGCGAGCGCGCCGCGATCGTGGAAGGGCAGGGTGTAGCTCGAGCGGTAGCCGCGCTCGATCAGCAGTCGGGAGTGGCGCGCCGGCGAGGCGCGCAGCGCTTCGAGGTCGTCGAGCACGCGGGCCTCGCCGGTGGCGGCCAGCTCGGCGAGCGAGGGGACGTCGGCCAGGCGGACCGAGTAGAGCGTGAACGGCGCCGGGCCGTCGGTCGAGTGGAGAAAGGTCTGCAGCAGGTCGGTCTGCGGATCGTAGATCGCCACCGCCACCCGGCGGATGCCGGGCAGGTCCGCGCGCAGCTCGCCGTGCACCACTTCGAGCCGCGCCCGGAAACTCTCGGTCCCGCCGATCGCGTCGAGCATCGCGCCTCCCGTGGCGCCGGTGCGCCCTGCTCATCGTGCGGCCGGCGCGCTCCGCGCGCACCACTCGGCGGGGCGGGCGATTCGTGAGGGCGGCGGGCGAGTCGGTCGGTGCGGCCCGGGCGCGGCTCGCAGGCCCTTCGGGCCGCGCGCGGGCGGTGAGGGGCGCGCGGGCGCTCAGGACTGCGCCGGCGCGCGGCCGCCGGTCAGAGCTTGACCGGGGTGGCGGGGACGCCGATCTGGTTCAACACGCCCATCATGTCGAAGTAGTGGCGCATCTCGCGGATCTTGTCCCCTTCGAAATGGAAGAGCTCGACGGCATTGATGAGGCCCCGCTTGTTGGTCGCGGGGATCTCGCCGAACGGCCCCTTGAGCAGTCCCTTGTGGGTCCCCTCCCAGACGACCTCGGCCATCACCATGTCGTCCTGGTGGAGGATGTTCTTGATGGTGCACTTCAGGTCGGGGAAGGCCACGGTCCATCCCTGGATCGCCTCGACGGTCTTGTCGACCCCCTCGGCGCGCAGGCCGGTGCCCCGCTCGTCGTAGACGACGCGCGGCAGCAGGTTGCTCCGGTACCGGTTCCAGTCCCGGGCGCTCAACGCGTCCAGGTGCTCCCGCACCAGCTTCATGCGCTTCTCGGACATCTCGTTCCTCCTGGAGTCTGACGTGTGGAGTGTTCGTGCCGCGGCCCCACCACGGGGTCGCGAGAGCGCGCTGCTCGGACTCCTTCTGCGTCTCGGCGGGGGCCCGCGGGCTCGGGCGAGGCGACCGGTCTGGCGTGCGGTCGGAGGGGCGACCGCGGCCCTCGGCGCGGCGGCCATGATGCGACCCTCGGAGGGGAGGGGGCGGCGGGGAGCGGCCCCGCCTGCCGGCCAGGATACGCCCCGGCGGCGCGCTTGGCTACCCCTCCGATGCCGCCCTCTCGCCGCGCTCGCTGGGCCGCGATCGCCGCGCCAGCCGGGAGAGGAGCGGATGGAGGAGATCGAGCGCACGCACGGTGAAGCCTCGCCGCGCCTCGAAGTGCTGCAGGACGTAGACCCAACCCAGATTGTAGGCGCGGCGCACGCTCTTCGCCTTGGCGCCGCGGCGCTCCCACCCCGAGTGGATCAGCTCGAGGCGCGTCCCTTCACCCTCGGGCGCGAAGCGCACTTCGACCTCCTGGGCGTGCTCCTCCGGCTCGCCGGGGTGCCAGGTGAAGCGCACCCGCGCCGGCGGTTCCCAGACGAGGATGCGCCCCCAGACGCAACGCGTGCCGTCGCGCTGCTCCTCGGCGATCTCGTCGCCAACCCCTTCGCCGAAACGGCAGGTGACCGCCCGCTCGCCGCCGAGCGAATGGGTGGCGAGCGGCCACCAGGCGCCGATCTCGGTGGTGAAGCGGCGGAATGCCGCCTCGGGGCGCCAGGGGACGACGACGCTCTTGCGGACGGGGGGGAGGATCGGTCCGAGGACGGGTGGGGTCACGAGCGCTCCTTTCGCTTGCGCACAGGTCGCGGCTCGCTCGCGGCGTAGGCCGCGAGCACGTCGCTCCAGAGATCTTCGAGGTAGGCGCGCAACTCCGCGAGCCCCTCGGGAGTGGCGTGGAAGTAGTGGCGAGTCCCCTCCCGGCGCTCGGCGACCAGGCCGGCCTCGCGCAACCGGCGCAGATGCTGCGAAACGGCCGGCTGGCTGACGGGCAGCGCACGCGCCAGCTCGCCGACCGAGCGCGGACCCGACCGCAGCCGATCGAAGATCTCCCGGCGGGTCGGGTCGGCGAGGGCGGTGAGCGCCTCTACGTAAGGCATCACTTATATAAGTAGCAGATGATCGAGATCCGGTCAAGCGGGCTCGGGCACCGGAATCTCCCGCCGGTTCCGCGGGGTGGCCCTGCGGCGCCACGAGGGGTATCCTCGGCTGCACCCGACCGAACCGAAGGAGGTTCCCGATGCGCAGACTCGCCCTCGCCCTGCTCCTGCCGTCGCTCGCGCTGCCGGTGGCGGCCGCGGCCGACCATCACGAGGCCTCCGCGGCCCCCGCGCGGACCTCGAAGGACGCCTACTTCTTCATCTTCGACGATGCCGCGCAGAAGCTCACGGCGCTCGCCGAGGCGATTCCGGCGGACAAGTACGGCTGGCGCCCCGCCGAAGGGGTGCGCTCGATCGGCGAGGCCTTCCAGCACGCGGCGGCGAGCACCTACCTGCTGCTCGGCATGGCCGGCGTCGCTGCTCCGGAGGGGGCGCCGAAGGGCTTCGAGGAGATGCTGGCGCTCGAGAAGAAGAGCTCGAAGGGGGAGGTTGCCAAGTCGCTCGCCGACGCCCTCGCCTTCGCGCGCAAGGCCGCGGACGAAGTTTCCTCCGAGCAAGCCGCCGCCGCGGTCGACTTCTTCGGCTCGAAGGTCGACGGGCGGACGCTCTTCCTGGTCGTCGCCGCGCACCTGCACGAGCATCTGGGTCAGGAGATCGCCTACGCCCGCTCGATCGGCGTGGTCCCCCCCTGGAGCCGGCCTGCGCCGCAGGAAGAGAAGCCGAAGTCCAACTACTGAGGCGAAGCCGAAGTTCGACCACCGAGGCGAAGCCGAAGTTCGACCACCGAAGCGAAGTGGCTGTCCGGCTGCCGCGGCCGGCTCCCGGGAGTCACTGCGACCCGGCCTGCGCCACGAGGCGCTCCTTCTCGGCGTGGCGCAGCCGCTTGAGGCCCGCCTCGGCGCGCAGGGCCTCGCTCCAGGTCTCGACCTCGCGCGCCCAGGCGAGCGCCACGGGCCGTCGCGCCCGGGTGTAGCGCGAGGCCCGGCCGGCGCGGTGCTCGGCCAGGCGGCGCTCGAGGTCGACCGCGGCGCCGGCGTAGAGCGAGCCGTCGCGGCAGCGCAGTAGGTAGACGAACGGCACCGGGAGATCGTAGCCGGAAGCCGCGCCCGAATCGTGCCCGGCCCACCCCGGCGGGTGTCGGCGTCCGCGCCTGGCCGCCGCAGCCTGTCTCGAGGGCGCCCGCGTCCGTCGAGGGCACCGGAGCTCGCCGGCGCGCGGTGGGGGCTCGGCGGGAGAGACGAGATTCATGGGGGCGCCGCTGCTCGAATCGAACCCCGGAGAGCGAAGCGAGGAGGTCGTGCCCGCGCAGCGCGCGAGGTCCTGGCCGCGGGTCCTCCGGGCCCTCGCGCACCGCAACTACCGGCTCTTCTTCTTCGGCCAGCTCGTCTCGCTCACCGGCACCTGGATGCAGTCGGTGGCGCAGTCCTGGCTCGCCTACCGACTCACCGGCTCGGCGGCGCTGCTGGGCATCGTCGGCTTCGCCGGCCAGGTGCCGGCGCTGCTGTTCGCGCCGCTGGGCGGCGTGGTCGCCGACCGGGTGGAGCGCCGGCGGATCCTCTACGCGACCCAGGTGGCGTCGATGGCCGTGGCGCTCGCGCTCGCCGTGCTCGCGCTCGGCGACCGCATCCGCGTCCCGCACCTGCTGGGGCTCGCGGCGCTGCTCGGGGTGGTCAACGGCTTCGACATTCCCGCGCGCCAGTCGTTCGTGGTCGAGATGGTCGGCCGGGAGGATCTGGGCAACGCCATCGCGCTCAACTCGTCGATCTTCAACGGCGCGCGGGTGGTCGGACCGGCGCTCGCCGGCCTGCTGGTCGCGGCGGTGGGCGAGGGGTGGTGCTTCCTGGCCAATGCCGTCTCCTACCTCGCGGCGCTCGCCGCTCTCGCGGCGATGCGGCTGCCGGGTCGCCTGCGGCGCCGCGCGCAGAGCGGCGCCCTGACCAGCCTGGCCGAGGGATTCCGCTACGTCGCGCGGACGGGGCCGGTGCGCGCGCTGCTCCTGCTGCTCGGCCTGGTGAGTCTGACGGGCATGCCCTACGCCGTGCTCATGCCGATCTTCGCCGACCGCATCCTGGGCGGCGGGGCGCGCGGGCTCGGGCTGCTGCTGGGCGCGACCGGCCTCGGCGCGCTCTTCGGCGCGGTCGCGCTGGCCGCGCGCGACGGCACCGGGGGGCTGGGACGGCGGGTGGCGGGCGCCGCGGTCGGTTTCGGCGCCGCGCTCGTCCTGTTCGCGGCGTCGCGCAGCTTCTGGCTCTCCGCGGCGCTGCTGGTGCCCGCCGGCTTCGCGATGATGAATCAGATGGCGTCGTCCAACACCCTCCTGCAGTCGCTGGTCCCGGACGAGTTCCGCGGTCGCGTGATGGCCGCCTACGCCATGATGTTCCTGGGGATGGCGCCTTTCGGGGCGCTGGTGGCGGGCGCCGCCGCCGAGCGGATCGGCGCCCCCTGGACGGTCGCCGCCGGCGGACTCTGCTGCGTGGCCGGTGGCGTCGTCTTCGCGCTGCGCATTCCGGCGCTGCGCGTCGAGGCGCGCGCGATAGTCGTCGCGCTCGAGCCGGCGGGAGGGGACCCGCCCGGCGCGGCGACCGGCGCGCGCCCCGGCTCGACTTACTGATTCATGTCCTTGCCCTGCTCGAGCAGGCCGATCATCCGCTCGAGGTTCTTCCGGTTGAGGTCGTCGGGCGCGATCGCGAGGGCGGCGCGGGCGTGCTCGAGCGCCTTGCCGTAGTCGCCCATCGCCGAGTGGGCACGCGCGATGCCGACGTCGGTCGGCCAGGCGCCGGGGAAGCGCGCCGCGGCCTGCTGGAAGATCGCCAGCGCCTCGGCCGGCTGGCCGGCGCGGATCATCGGCCGCGCGTACTGGTAGAAGTCGATCGGCGTGGCGGTGGGGTGGGCGAGCGCTCGCGCCATGGTGGCCTTCGCCTCGGCCGCCTTGCCATTGGCGGCCTCGGCGTCGGCGAGCGTCTTCAGCGTCGTGAAGCTCTCGCGCCCGACGAAGGGGAGGGCGATGGCGTTGCGCGCCCAGGCTTCGGCCTCCTCGAGGTGCAGCTTGCGCGCGATCAGGAACTCCGCCGCCTGCCGCCACCCCTCGGAGGTGAAGCCCTGGGCGTTGCGCAACTCGCGCCGCAGGTTCTCGTGGTAGAGCTCGTCGGCGTTCGGCACCGAGATCCGTATCGGCACCGCCAGCTCCTCCCAGGCGAGCGCCAGTGTGGCCCGGTCGCCCCGGCGGTCGGTGAACTCGTAGGTCAGCCACTCCCGGTAGGGCGCCGTCTCGGGTTTGGCGGTCACCCGCAGCGCGTCCTCGGCCTCGTCGTACGTGTAATGACCCCAGGAGGTCGAGTTCTTCGAGAAGATGACCAGCCATTCGCTCTGGCCGGGCACGAAGTGCAGGCCGTAGCGGCCGGCGGCGAGGGGCTGCCCCTCGACCAGGATGTCGTGCGTGGTGGTGAAGACCGTGTTCTCGTTGGCGCCTCCCCGCCAGGGGCACTTCTTGCCGCAAGTGCCGAAGCCGTCCTCGGCCCAGCCGTAGGGGACCAGCTCCCCCCAGATCTTGCCGCGCCGGTCGCTGCCGTCGGGGGCGTGCACGTCGGGGCTCGAGTAGTCGACGCGCACTTCGACCAAGCCGATGTGCTGCACGACGGCGGCCTTCTGATTGTCGCCCGAGGGCGGCAGGGTGACCGACTGGGCGCCGAGCGGCAGCGCGGCGAGCAGC
>WYBK01000178.1 GCA_011525905.1 Acidobacteriota bacterium | reverse complement strand
CACCTCGGCGCGGGCGCTCGCGGTCTCGAGCAGGGAGATCGGCGGCAGCGGCCGCTCGGGCAGGTCCTCGACGAATCCGAACTCCTTCTGGGGCGGGGCCGGCGGCGCCGCGCGTCCGGGCGGCGCGTTCGAGACCCGGCGCACCGGCGCGGGCGGCGCGCCGGGGCGTTCGGCGACCCGGATCGGCAGGTCGAGGCGGGCACTCGGGTCGGCTGCGCGAGGCGGCTCGGCGCCGGCCGGCCCGGCCAGGCGCTCCAGCCGCTTCTGCTTTTCTTCGCGCTCCTCGACCACCCGCTGCAGGTGCTTGACCACCACCCTGCGGCGCGCCTTCTCCTTGATCCGCCGCTCCTTGCGCCGCTCGCGCGCCAGCCGGCGTTGTTCGAGGGCGTAGGCGATGCGACGGCGCCAACGCGCCAGCAGGTCGCCCAGGCTGGTCTGCACCAGCAGCGCCAGTCCGACCAGGAAGATCCCGCCCAGGGTGACCAGCGCGCCCGCCAGGTTCATCCGCGCCTCGAGCGCCGAGGCGAGGATCACCCCCCAGGCGCCCCCCGAATCGAGCTCGTCGCCGCGCCAGGGAATGCGCGGCAGCAACAGCTGCGAGAGGCCGGGAAGCGTCAACAGCACCAGCGTCGCTCCCAGCCCACGGCCGACCACCTTCGGTCGCGCGCGGACCCGGAGCCGTCGCCAGGCGGCGACCGCCAGCAGGGGCGGCAGGATCAGACAGGCCCAGCCGACCAGGCCGAAACCGGCCGCGCCGACCTGCGCACCGAAGGCGCCGATCCAGTTCTGGACCGGCGGCGCCGGGGGGGTCGTCCGGTGGAGGAAGCTCGGGTCGGAGGGGTGAAAGCTCGCCAGGCTCGCGCCGCCGAGCAGCGCCACGACGGCGAGCAGGAAGCCGACGATCTCGCTACCCTTGGCCGGCGATATCTCCACTCGCTGCGCTTCGCGGCGGCCCTCGCTCACCGGTCCCTTTCGGGGATCTCGCTCTCCGTTCAGAGGCCGAATCCTAGCACCCGGGGTCCCGCTCGGCGGCGCGATGGAGGCGCGCGAACGCCTCTAGGCCGAGGCGCTCCGCGCGCCCGGCCGGGTCGAGACCCGCGACCGCCAGCAACCGCTCGGCCCGCTCACGCCCCCAGGCCGAGGCGAGCGAGTTGCGCAGCGTCTTGCGCCGTTGCGTGAAGGCCGCGCGCAGCGTCGCGAGGAAGCCGACGAGGTCCTCGGTCCCCGGGAACGGGGAACCGAGCCGCAAGCCGACGAAGGCGCTCTCGACCGCCGGAGGCGGCCGGAAGGCTCCGGGCGGGAGCCGTCCGAGGCGGAGCGCTTCCGCGCGGCTGGCGACGAGCACCGAGAGCGCCCCGTAAGGAGCCTCGCCGGGCCGCGCGACGATGCGGTCGACCACCTCGCGTTGGAGGAGGAAGGCGGCGCGCGGGACGGCCGCGGCCGCTCCGATCAGGAAGCGTTCGAGGATCGCCGTGCCGACGCCGTAGGGCAAGTTGCCGGCGACCAGGGTCGGCGCCGGCAGACGCTCCCAGGCGATCTCCAGGGCATCCGCGACCGCCAGCGCGAGCCCTGGGGCAACCCGCTCCCGCAGCGCGAGGGCCCAGGCGGGATCGAGCTCGACCGCGAGCACCCGGGCGCCGGTCGCGAGCAGCTCGGCGGTCAGCGCGCCGCCGCCGGGACCGATCTCGAGCACGCGGTCACCGACCGACGGTCGCAGGAAGTCCACCAGCGGAAGGGCAAGCGTGCCGCTCCGGAGATGATGCTGTCCGAGCCGTCGGTCGAGCGCCGGCCGGCCCGGCGCGCGGCGTACGCCGGGCGTGCGCAGGATCGTTCCTCCCGAGCCATAATGGCACAGGCCGAGGCACCGGCGGGACGCGGTCGGCGCCCAGCGCTCCCGCTCCCGCGCGGGCTCCGGCACCCGCCATCGCATCGAGCTCGTGGCACTCGACTTGCAGCCCGGCCGCCCGGAGGCACCGATGGAACCGACGACCCTTCCCGCTCCCCCCAGCGTCGACCGCGAGGCGTACGCCTTGCGCCAGGTCGAGGCCGAGATCCGCAAGGTGATCGTCGGCCAGGACTACCTCATCGAGCGCCTGCTGGTCGGCCTGCTGGCGCGCGGCCACATGCTCCTGGAAGGCGTCCCCGGCCTGGCCAAGACCCTGGCCGTCAAGACCCTGGCGCGCACGCTCGCCATCGAGTGGAAGCGGATCCAGTTCACCCCCGACCTGCTGCCGGCCGACCTCGTCGGCACGCTGATCTTCGACCCCAAGCGGGGGGAGTTCGAGCCGCGCAAGGGCCCGGTCTTCACCCACGTGCTGCTCGCCGACGAGATCAACCGCGCGCCGGCCAAGGTCCAGTCGGCCCTGCTCGAGGCGATGGAGGAGAAGCAGGTGACCCTGGGGGACACCACCTACCGCCTGCTCGACCCGTTCCTCGTGCTCGCCACCCAGAATCCGATCGAGCAGGAGGGGACCTATCCGCTCGCGGAGGCGCAGGTCGACCGCTTCATGCTCAAGCTGCGGCTCGACTACCCCAGCCGCAGCGAGGAGGAGGAGATCCTCGACCGCATGCTGATCGAGCGCGAGATCGAGCTGCGGCCGATCCTCGACCGGGATCGGCTCGCCGAGCTGCGCACCGCCTGCGACGGCGTCTACCTCGACGCCAAGCTCAAGGGATACATCCTCGACCTGGTCACCGCGTCGCGCGCGCCCGAGGCGGCCGGCATGAAGGACCTGGCGCCGCTCATCGGGTTCGGCGCCTCGCCACGCGCCTCGATCTTCCTGGCGCGCGCCGCCAAGGCGATGGCGTTGATCAACGGCCGCGGCTACGTGATGCCCGAAGACGTCAAGGAGATGGCGCCCGACGTCCTGCGTCACCGCATCCTCCCGACCTACGAAGCCGAAGCGCAGAATCTCACCAGCGACGACCTCGTCCGGCGCCTGCTCGACCGCGTGCCGGTGCCCTGACCGGCGCGTTCGCCACGGCGATGCTCTCCCGTCTGCGCGAGCGCTTCGCAGGTCGCCGCCCGGCACCGCCCGGAAACGACGCGACGCTGCCCGGAGACCTGCTCGTCAAAGTGCGGCGCATCGAGATCTCGACCAAGAAGCTGGTCGAGCAAGGGGTGGCCGGCAGCTACCACTCGGTCTTCCGCGGGCGCGGCATGGAGTTCTCCGAGGTGCGCCCCTACCAGCCGGGAGACGACGTTCGCTCGATCGATTGGAACCGAACGGCACGAATGGGCGTGCCCTACGTCAAACAGTTCGTCGAGGAGCGCGACCTGACCGTCTTCCTCGCGGTGGACGTCTCGGGCAGCCTGCGTTTCGGCTCGCGCGCCATCCTCAAGCGCGAGCTCGCCGCCGAGATCGCCGCGCTGCTCGCGTTCGCCGCGCTGCGCAACCAGGACCGGATCGGCGCCGCTCTGCTCTCCGACCGGATGGAGCTCTTCCTGCCGCCGCAGCGGCGGCGCAACCAGGTGCTGCGCATCGTCCACGAGATCCTGCGCCGCCCCGCCGCCGGTGGCACCGACCTGGAGCGCAGCCTCGGCGCGGCGCTCGCCAACCTCCACCAGAGATCGGTGCTCTTCCTGGTCTCCGACTTCGTCGGCGCGATCCCGGAGAAGGCGATCCAGCGCGCCGCGAGCCGCCACGACCTGGTCCTGTTCGAGATCGTCGACCCGCGCGACCTCGAGCTGCCGGAGGCCGGGCCGGTCGTCCTCGAGGACGCCGAGACCGGCCGGGTCGCGCTCTTCGACGGCGGCCGGCGCGCCGCGGAGGAGAGCGCGCGGGCGCGCGCCGAGCGGCGGCGGCTGCGCGACCTCGCCGCCGGGCTGGGCGTCGACCGGCTCGAGCTGCGCACCGACCGCCCCTACCTGCCCGAGCTGGTCGGCTTTTTCGACCGGCGCAAGCGGAGAATGGCCCGGTGAGCCGCACCGCGCCTGCCGGGCTGGCGCTCGCCGCCATCCTGCTCGCCCCGGCGGCCTCCCCCGCCACAGCGCCGGACGCGGTCGCCGTGACGCTCGATCCGCCCGCGCTCACCGTCGGCGATCCGGTGGCGGCGACGCTCGAGTTGGTCGTCGAGGGCGATGGCGCCGACGCGCT
>WYBK01000177.1 GCA_011525905.1 Acidobacteriota bacterium | reverse complement strand
GTCGATGGTCTTGAACTCCCGGTCGATCACCGGCGGGCCGACCACCCGGCCCGCGTAGCGCAGGTAGATCTCGAAGAGCGGCGGCAGCTCGAGGCCGGCCGCGCGCTCGGGCGCCGGGTCCTCCCCCTGCCAGACGCACTCGAAGCCCGGTTGCGCCCCGACCCAGAGATCGCTGCGCAGCTTCTCGCGCCGCACGATCAGGTCGAGCGCCCGCTTGCCGTCCCAGGGGTCCTGGCTGGTCAGCGAGCAGGGACCGAGCAGGAAGCGCCGCCGGTTGTGCTCCATGTAGCGGGCGAGCCCCTTCCAGAGCAGGAAGAGTACCGGCTTCAACCGGTGCTCGCGCTCGATGCAGGCGCGGCCGACCTCGACCGCCGAGTCGAGGATCTCCCGCGGCAGCCGCGACAGGTCGAACTCGGTCGCGGTGTAGAAGCCGCCGGCGGCCTCGGCCATCTGCGTCGTCTGGATCCGGTAGGTACCGATGATCCGCCCGCTCGGCCGGTGGAGGACGATCAGGTGATGGCACTGCGCGTCGAAGCGGTCGAGGTCGCGCCCGGTGCGGAAGGACTCCTCCAGCCCCTCGGCGAGCTCGAGGTTGAAGACCCGGAAGCGCAGCCGCAGCAGCTCGTCGAGCTCGCGCGGATCGCGGGCGTAGCGAACCGCGTAGCTCCCCTCGACGATCTCGCCGGGCGGGATCGCTGAAGGCTGCGAGGGATACGAGGCGAGCTCGGGGTGCTCCTCGAGGAGCCCCGGCAACGGTCGCTCAGCGGGCAAGTTCATGAGGGCCTCCGGACGGAGGAAGCGTGCCCGCGAATCCTAACCGACTCCGATCCCTCCACGCGGCGACCGCGTGACGCCCCGGCGACGTGCCCACGGCACCCGACCACCACTTCGCCCGTGCAGACGCCCGAAAAAGGACCCATTCAAGGGCAAGTAGCCCAAGGATGCGCCGGTCCGCGCCGCCGAGCTGCGAGTCGGAGCTGTTCCGCAGCCCACCCGCGCAGCCTCGGCCGCGCAGCGCCGCGACGATTCCAGAACTCCCCCGTTCTCTGCCGCTTTCGCAGCGTCAGCTCGACCACGACCCCCGACCGCGAAGCGCCACCACTGGACCACGACGTCTCTGACCCGCAGAAGGTGACAGTTACCTCGAGGTAACTGTCACCCCCTCACCGCCTTCGCGACGACGGCCCGACCAGGGCCGCTGGCCGCGCAGCGCCGCAACCCCCTTGCGCCGCCGCGCGACGGCGAAACTCGGCCTCGATTGCTGGCATCATCCTCGGAGAATGTGATCACGAGTCGAGAGGGGGGCGGGCCATGGCCGAGGATTCGGGCTGGGTGGAGGTCGGTGGTGCGGAGGAGCTGGCGGCGAAGCCGGTGCAGCCGGTGACGGTCGGGCGGCGGCGGGTCGCGCTGACTTTCCGCGAAGGGCGCTTCGGCGCGATCTCGGGGGTCTGCAACCACGTCGGCGGGCCGCTCGGCGAGGGGCGGCTCGACGGCGACTACGTCGTCTGCCCCTGGCACGGCTGGAAGTTCCACTGCACGACCGGCGAGGGGGAGCCCGGCTTCGAAGAGGACCGCGTGCCGCGGCACGACGTCAAGGTCGAGGCGGGGCGCGTCTACGTCTCCGCCGAGCCGGTGACGACGCGCAACAAGAAGCCGCACGAGCCGCACCCGCTCGCGCGGCGCCCGGAGCGCGCGCCCGGGCCGATCCGCGTGGTCGGCCTCTCGACCACGGTGATGAACCGCGCTCTGCCCCGCTACTCGACCTCCGACGCCCTGCTCGAGACCGCGCTCGCCCACGGCGACGAGGCCCTCGGCTGCGAGCGCCGGCTGATCCGGCTCAACGAGCTCTCCTTCCGCGCCTGCGAGGGGTACTACTCGAAGAGTGCGCGCGCCTGCACCTGGCCCTGCTCGATCACCCAGATGGACCCCGACGACCAGCTCGACCGAGTCTACGAGGCGATCGTCCACTGGGCCGACGTCATCCTGGTCGCCACGCCGATCCGCTGGGGCGCCGCCTCGGCGCTCTACTACAAGATGGTCGAGCGGATGAACTGCATCCAGAACCAGATCACTCTCTCCAACCGCATCCTGCTCAAGAACAAGGTCGCGGCCTTCATCGTCACCGGCGGCCAAGACAACGTCCAGGCGGTCGCCGGCCAGCTGCTCGGCTTCTTCGCCGAGGTCGGCTGCGTCTTCCCGCAGTACCCCTACATCGCCCACTCGCGCGGCTGGGACGCCGAGGACATGGAGAGGAACGTCGCCGCCGTGCGCGACTCCTCCGACCTGCACGACGCCGCGCGCGAGCTCGCCGCGCGCGCCGTCGACATGGCGAAGGTCCTGCTCGCCTCCTCGATCGAGGACCGGAAGCTCCTGCGCGGCGGCCGCAAGGCCTACGGCCCGGCGCGGATGAAGGACGTCTGATCCGCGCCGGCCGCGGGATTCAGCGCACAGCGGCCGCGCGCACCGCCTCGAGCGCCGCTTCGAGCACCGGATCGCGGCCGGCGCGCAGGTCGGCGACGGTCGTCCGGACCTCGCGGTCCGGCAGCACGCCGACGCCGACGAACTCGCGCCCGTCGGGATAGGTGTCGCGCTTCGAGCAGACCCGCGCCTGGCCGCCGCCGGGCAGGCCGAAGGCCAACGGCTGTCCGGTGCTGCCGCCGGTCGCTTCGCCGATCATCGGACCGCGCTCGGCGACGTCGAAGGCGACCGCGAAGTCCTCGGCCGCCGAATAGGTCCGCGGCCCGATCAGCACCGCCACCGGACCCCCGAAGCGGCGCTCGGCGTCGGGCTCGATGCGTCCCTCGCCCGCGACGTGCCACCCCTCGGCGTTGCCCCAGGCGCGGAAGCTCGGCCGGTAGAGACGGGTGCGCCAGACCGAAGTCGCCACCGGCCGGTCGAGCAGCGTCGCGAGGATCCGGTAGCCATGGCCGCTGTTGCCGCCGCCGTTGTCGCGCAGGTCGAGAATCAACCCCTTCGCCGCCGCGATCTCGCTCCAGCGCGCCAGCCACTCCTCGACCACCGCGGACGTGTCGAAGGAGCGCAGGTCGACGCGCAGGATCCCGTCGCCCAGGGTCGTCAACTCGATCGGCCGGAAAGGCGGCGCGACCTTCGCGAGCTCCTCCTGGGTGGTTCTCGCGACGCGCACCGAGCGCCGCTCGCCGGCGGCGTTCTCGACCTCCAGGTCGACCGGCGTGCCGCTCGCCCCGGCCAGGAGCGCGTAGCCGTAGACGCGCACTTCGAGGTCCTGCGGCGTCGAGGCCGCCTGGTAGGGGCGGATCGCCCGCTCGGCGTAGGCCTCGACCGGCTCGCCGTCGATTGCGAGGATCTCGAGCCCCGGCTCCAGGCCCGCCTCGGCGAGCGCCGGATCGATCACGCGGGTCACCAGGACCCGCCCCTCGACCCTCGCCGTGCGCAGCCCCGGCTTCGAGTAGACCCGCTCCCAGAGCTCCTCGGGCGGGTAGACGTTGGTGTGGCCGTCGCGCAGCCGCGCGTTGAGCGCCTGCAGCACGCGGTAGTAGTCGGCGGTGCTCGCCGCGGCGCGCACCCTCGGGAGCGTCTCGAGGAAGGCGGCATCCCAGTCGAGCTCGGGCACCTGGTCGAAGAAGGCGAAGTTCGAGCGCACCTCGGCCCAGTAGCGGGCGAGCCCGGCGATCCGCTCCGCTTCCGACAATTCGTCGCGATAGGGGGTCTCGAAGGCGGCGCCCCCCCAGATCCGGCGGTCGCTCGCGGCCAGGGTCTCGGTCGCGCGCACCACGCTCGCCCAGCGCGGATCGGCGCGGAGGCTCGCGAGGTCGGGGTCGCCGCCGAGGTGCTCGACGTTGGCCCAGCCGAGGGCGACGGCCCGCTGGAGCGAGGCGAAGGCCGCGTCGGCGCGGCCGGCCAGAGCCTGAGCGCAGGCGGCGTTGTAGTGGTCGGTGGCCTCGAAGCGCGCGCAGCCGCGCGCCCGCTCGAACAGGTCGGCGGCGCGTGGGTAGTCGCCCGCGGTGTAGGCGGCGAGGGCGGCAGCGATCGAGCAGGGCTCTTCGGCGAGGGCGCCGGCGGCGACGAGCAGGCCGGCGACGAGCAGCGATCGGACTCGGGTCATGGCGGATCGGCCTCCAGGGTCGATACAGAGGAAGCCGGCGCGCCGCGGGGCGCCGGATGGGCCTGCCTTCCCCTCGCTCGCCGAGCCCCACCCTGGCGCGCGGTCCCCGGGCGTCCGAACGAGTGGAAGACTTCGTTTCGAGAGCCTAACCCGGCCCGCCCGGCGTCCGTAGTCTCAGCCAGGAGACCCCCTCATGACCCCACGTCTCGTCTCGACGAAGTGGCTCGCAACCGCTCTGCTCGCGCTCGTATCGCAGCTGCCGTCGGCTCCGCCCGCCGCCGCCGACCCGCCGCTCGCGCCCGGCTTCTACCGCTATCCGAGCGTCGGCGGCGGCGTCCTCGTCTTCGCGGCCGAGGGGGATCTCTGGAAGGTGCCCGCCGTGGGGGGCGTGGCGACGCGGCTGACCGCCCACGAGGGGGAGGAGCGCTTTCCCCGCCTCTCGCCCGATGGCGCCTGGATCGCCTTCACCGCCCAGTACGAGGGCAACGACGACGTCTACGTCATGCCCGCCGCGGGCGGCGAGCCCCGGCGGCTGACGCGCCACCCCGACTCCGACCAGGCGCTCGGCTGGACGCCCGCGGGCGAGGTTCTCTTCCGCAGCCGCCGCGACCACCCGCACCGCGACTTCCGCGTCTTCACCGTCCCCCGGCAAGGGGGCCCGGCGAGGATGATCCCGCTCGAGCCGGCGGCCTGGGTCGCCTTCGAGCCGGGGGGTGACCGGATCGCGCTGCAGAAGATCGGGCTCGAGTTCCACAACTGGAAGCGCTACAAGGGGGGCGAGGCGGAGGACATCTGGATCGGCCGCCTCGAGCCGCTCGCCTTCGAGGAGGTCACCCGCTGGGAGGGCAAGGACGCCTTCCCGATGTGGGGCCCCGACGGGCGGATCTACTTCGCCACCGATCGCTGGGGGCGGCCGAATCTCGCCTCGATGGCGCCCGACGGCAGCGACCTGCGCCAGCTGACCCGCTTCGCCGACTACGACGTTCGCTGGCCGTCGATGGGCGACGGCCGGATCGTCTTCCAGCACGCCATGGACCTCTGGAGTTACGACCTGGCGACCGGAGAGGCCGCGAAGCTCGACATCCGCCTGCCGAGCGACCGTCTCCAGGTGCGCGAGCGCTTCGTCGATCCGGCCAAGACGCTCCACTCCTTCTGCCTCTCGCGCGACGGCGAGCGGATCGCCCTCGAGGCGCGCGGCGACCTCTTCGTCGCGCGCACCAGGAAGAAGGGGCTGATCCGCCGCATCACCGAGTCGAGCGCCGCGCGCACCCAGTTCCCGGCCTTCTCGCCCGACGGCAAGTCGATCGCAGCCTGGACCGAGGTCGACGGCGAGCAGCAGCTCCTGCTCCACGCCGCCGACGCCGCCGCGCCGCCGAAACAGCTCGGCACGACGCCCCCCGGCTGGCACTTCCCCCCGGCCTGGTCGCCGGACGGCAGGCGGATCGCCTACGCGGACGAGACCTATCGCCTGAAGGTCCTCGAGGTCGCGACCAGCGAGGTGATCGAGGTCGACCGCGGCGAGTACGAGATCCGGAGCTACGCCTGGTCCCCCGACAGCCGCTATCTCGCCTACGACCGGCTGCTCGACACGCTCTTCCGCCAGGTGCGCGTCTGGGACGGCGAGACGAAGATCGCCCACCCGGCGAGCGACCCGATGTTCGACTCCTTCTCGCCGGCCTGGGACCCGCAGGGCGAGTACCTCTTCTATCTCTCCGACCGGCACGTCAACCCCTTCCTCGACCGTGCCGAGGCGCGCTTCATCCTCGACGAGGCGACGCTGCCGGTGGTCGCCGCGCTGCGCGCCGACGTCCGCCTCCCCTTCGCGCCGCGCGGCGACGTCGATCCGCCCAGTGCGAAGGAGGAGAAGGCGAAGAAGGAGGGCGGCGAGAAGGGCGAGAAGCCGGGGGACGGAAAGGAGAAGGTCGAGCCGATCCGGATCGACTTCGACGGCCTGGCCGGCCGTATCGTGCTCGTGCCCACGCCCCCGGGCAACCTCTCGGCGCTCGCCGCGGTCGAGGGCAAGCTGCACTGGCTGCGCCGCGAGAACCTCGGCATGATGCCGGCCGGCGGCGACGACGAGGAGGACGAGGAGCGGGGCGCCGAGCTCCAGACCTACGAGCTCGACAAGGAGAAGCTCTCGACGCTCGCCTCCGGCGTGCGCGCCTACGAGGTCTCGGGCGACGGCAAGGTCCTCGTCTTCCGGACGGCCGAGGGCTTCACGCGCGTCGAGGCGGGCGCCACCAAGGCGCCCAAGGACGAGGAGGCGAAGGAGGCACGCGTCGATCTCTCCGGCTGGTCGATGCGCATCGACCCTCGCGCCGAGTGGCGCCAAATGCTGCACGAGGCCTGGCGGCTGCAGCGCGACTTCTTCTACGACCCGGCGATGCACGGCGTCGACTGGAGCGGCGTCTGGCAGCAGTACGGTCCGCTCGCCGCGCGCATCGCCTCGCGCGACGACCTCGCCGACCTGCTCGGCGAGATGTTCGGCGAGCTCTCGGTCGGCCACGCCTACCACTGGGGCGGCGACCTGCGCCGCGGCAAGCGGGTCGGCGTCGGCCTGCTCGCCGCCGACCTCGAGCCCGACCCGGCGACCGGCTTCTGGAAGATCCTGAAGATCCACCGGGGCGACGCCCCCGACCCGGAGTGGAGCTCGCCGCTCGCCCGCGCCGACCTGCGCATCGAGCCCGGCCAGTGGCTGGTCGCCATCGACGGCCGCCCGCTCGCCCCCGGCGAGGACTACCTCGTGCGGCTGGCCGACCGCGCCGGCAAGGAGGTCGAGCTCTCGATCAACGCGCAGCCGAGGCTCGAGGGCGCGCGCCGTGTCGTCGTCCGGCCGGTCGGCGACGACTCGCGCATCCGCTACGCCAGCTGGGTCCGCGAGACCCGCGCCTACGTTCAGGAGAAGAGCGGCGGCAAGATCGGCTACCTCCACCTCTACGACATGGGGGGCTTGGGCCTGCGCCAGTTCGCGCGCGACTACCCGCCCCAGTGGCGCAAGCAGGCGTTGATCGTCGACGACCGCTGGAACCATGGCGGCTTCGTCGCGCCGATGATCCTCGCCCACCTCGACCGCAAGATCCTGGCGGTCGGCGGCACGCGCCACGGCGCCGTCGACACCACGCCCTCACGCGCCTTCCACGGCCATCTGCTGGCGCTGATCAACCGCCAGGGGGGGAGCGACTGCGAGACGCTGGCGCTCGGCTTCCAGCGCTACGGCCTCGGCCCGGTGGTCGGCACGCGCACCTGGGGGGGCTGGGTCGGCATCCGCGGCGACAAGCCGCTGCGCGACGGCGGGCTGGTCACCCAGCCCGAGTTCGGCGGCTGGGATCCCGAGGGCAAGGAGTGGCTGATCGAGGGGCACGGCGTCGACCCCGACGTCCCGCTCGACCTGCCGCCCGACGGCCTGCTCCACGGCGACGCCCAAATCGACTACGCGATCGAACGGCTCCTCGCCGAGATCGAGCGGGATCCGCCCACGCTCCCCGCCGCGCCGCCGGTCCCCCCGCGGCCGCTGGTCGTGGCGCCCTAGGCGCGCCGGACCCTACCCGCCGGGGGGGCATCCGGCCACCCCGGCGCGGGTTGCCTTCGACGTCCTTGGGTGGCATCAGTCAAGTTGCCTCGAAAAGGCCAACCTGGAGCAATCCAGGCGCGCAAAGCCGCGGGTCCTCGTCTTCATCTGGAGATCAAGGATGGCCGGGCTGCCGAAAGGCGGCCCTCGGCGTGAGCCGCGCGTGGACGGTCGGGCTGAAGAGGATCGCCGGTCGGTCCGTCTAGAGAGGTTGGAGCGGAGATGAAACCCGCGCACGACTTGCTGGCAGTCCCCGATGCTCCAAGAGGCGACGCACGAGGCCCGGAAGCGGCCGAGCCCGCTCGACCGACCCCCCTCCACCCCGCCTGGAACGCCCTGATCCGGCACTGTCGAGAGATGCGGCACGGCGAAATCGAGCGGTTGGTGATCCAGGACGGCCTGCCGGTGCTCGCCGAAGTCTCGCGCAAGAAGGTGAGGTTCGTTTGAACTGAACGGCGCCGGCTCTTCCGGCTGACCGAAACCCTCGGAGGCCGTCGTCCCGGATCGGGGCGGCGGCCTCGTTTCACGAAAGGAGCGGATCATGAGACTCGCATTTCGCACGACCCTTCGGGTGCTGCGGGCCGGAGCGGCCTGCGCCCTGCTCGCCGCGCTGCTCGCCGCGCCCGCCCTGGCGGCCAAGAAGCCGCCGGCGCCGGCGCCGGCCGCCGATCCGCAGATCGCCTACATCGTCGCCGGGACCAAGCCGAAAGTCATGGTCTGCAACGCGGACGGCAGCAACGCGGTCGCGGTCTACACCGGCGCGAGAGAGAAGAACCTCAACTTCGTGCGCTTCGCGCCCCGCGATCCGGCGGACCCCGACGGCGGCAGCGTGATCTTCGTCGAGGGGGAGCGCTCCGTCCTGTGGCAGGAGGTGTTGAAGAGAGCTCGATTCACCGTCGAGAACGGCGCGATCGTCGTCACCGGAGTGGATCAGCTCACCGCGCCAGAGCCGACTCCCATCCTCTTCGAGCATGCCCTCTCCCCCGACGGGAGCCACGTGTACTTCGTGCGTGCGGGGCACCCGACGGGCGTGCCGGACCGGCTGCAGGCTCTCTCGCTCGCGACCTTGGAGGAGGAGACGGTCTGCCGCTGGCCGGACTGGGGCTCGGGCTGGCCGGAGCCCGACTGCACGAACCTGCCGCCCGACTGGCCGGAGTGGGTCTTCGAGCGTCTGCTCGGCCCCTCTCCCGACGGAAGCCGCCTGCTCCTCAACGAATCGAACTGGGTGGTGAGCACTCAAGCGTGTCCGGAGTTCGTGACGGAGGTCCGCTACGTCGAGCTCGATCTCGGCGCGCCCTGGGGCGACCATCTCTGCGAGCTCACGACCGTCTACGGGCCGACCACGGAGATCTCGGTGTCGTCCGGCGCGACCGCGAGGTTCGGCCACGAGATCGCGCTCGACGCCGCCATCGGCGGCCTCGGCGCCATCTGGCGGCTCGACTACGACGCCGACACCGTGACCCTCGTCCCGGGCACGGAAGCCGGGACGCTGCCGTCCTGGTCCTGCGACGATTCGAGCCTCGTCTTCGCGCGCTTCGCGGCGAGGAACCAGAACATCTTCAAGGCTCTGCTCCCGGACGGCCCCGTCTCGGTACTGGTCACCCCGGGCTGGAAGCCGCATTGGGGCCGTTGTCCCTGAGGCCGAGGAGAGAGCTCTCGGCCACGCCCACGCTGGCAGGGAGGCCACGCCGATCGGAACAGAGGAGGGCACGCGCGCTCCCCTCGGCCACTGGAGTGAAACCGGTGGCCGCACCCCTCCGAGTCCGCGAGCCTTCTGGCTCGCTCCTCAACTACGACTCGAGAAGACTCATCTGGTGGTGCGAGGATTCCGAGGAGCAGTAGCTCACGCCAGCGGCAAGGCGTGACGCTGCAGGAAGACCGCGGCCTCCGACTTCGCGACCGTGCCGCTGGCGACGCCGATGACGAGCTCGGTCAGGGCACCTTCTTCCGCCTCCACTCGAATGCCGTCGAGCCAGAGGAAGACGAGCGCCGCGGCGAGCGCCGAGCGCTTGTTGCCGTCGACGAAGGGGTGCTTGCGAGCGAGGTGGAAGAGAAAGGCGGCGGCCGCCTCGAACGGCGTCCTGTGAAGGGGCTCGCCGTCGAACGTGGCTCGCGCAACCGCGACCGCCGACTCGAGCAGCCCCCGGTCGCGCACCCCGGCCGAGCCGCCGATCCTGCGAATCTGCTCCGCATGGAGGGCCAGGACCTCGTCGAGTCTGAGGTACCGCACGCCGCTCCTAGCCGGCGAGCCGCCGGAAGACACCCGCGTAGCGCTCGGTGATCGCCTCGGCCGCGGCGCGGAAGCGCTTCCGGTCGGCCGCCGAGCGCACCGGAGCGATCACGATCACGTCGCCGTCGGCCGACACCTCGAGCGGCGTCTCGGCGTCGATTCCCGTCGCTTCGAGCAGCGGCTTGTCGAGGATGAGCGCCAGGCTGTTGCCCGTGCGGCTGAGGGTTTTGACCATCGGAACCTCCATACGAACACGCTAGCAGTTTCGTTCGTACGGGATTCCGATTCGCACACGACGCCGGTCGCGCTGCGGAGTCTACGACTCGGGCCGGGACCGCCCGGCTCCCTTCCGAAGGGTCGCGAGGTACGCGAGCGGCACCGCTGGGGGGAGATGCGGGCGAGCTCTCGCGAGTAGCATCCGCGCGCGCGGTTTCGTCCTGGCCCCGCGGCGGGTCCAAGGGGGCATGACGACACCGTCC
Source organism: Acidobacteriota bacterium (assembly GCA_011525905.1). GTDB lineage: Bacteria > Acidobacteriota > Thermoanaerobaculia > Multivoradales > JAGPDF01 > JACTMI01. The sequence goes on along the minus strand of WYBK01000177.1, from coordinate 3,921 downwards.
GCGCGGACCGCGATGCGACGAGAGCCCCCAGCGCCCGAGGCGGGACCGACCGCTCCGGCCGCCGAACCCGGTGAAGCCGAGCTCGTCGCCCAGGCCCGGGCGGGCGCGCGCGAGGCCGCCGAGCGGCTGGCGGCGGAGAGCTACGCCAAGCTCTTCGCCGCCTGCTGCCGGATGACCGGCGACCCCGACCGCGCCGCCGACCTCGTGCAGGAGACCTACCGCAAGGCCTGGCAGTCGCTCGGCAGCTTCCGCGGCGACAGCGCCTTCTCGACCTGGCTCTTCCGCATCGCCTTCACCACCCATCTCAAGCAGCTCCGGCGCCCGCGGCTGGTGGTCGCGCTGTCGCCGGAGCAGGAGGCCGCGGCGCCCGACCCCGGCCCCTCCCCCGAGGCCGAGGCGGCGCGGCGCGAACGGAGCGAGCGGCTCCGCAGCGCCGTCGCCGCGCTCCCCGACGACCTGCGCTTCGCGATCGCCGCGCACTACTTCTGCGACGTCCCGGTGCGCGAGATCGCCCTCGAGGAGGGGATCACCCCGGTCGCCGTCCGCAAGCGGATGGCGCGGGCGTTTCGACAGATCGCCGCCGCCCTGAAGGAGCCTTCCCGATGAACCGCCCCGATCGCACCCCCCGAATCGACCGCACCCGGCGTCGCCGGCTCGAGCGCGAGCTGCGCGAGCTCCCGGCTCCGCCGCCGCCCGCCGATCTGCTCGGCCGGATCCGGGCCGAGATTCCGGAGAACCTGGCCGCCGCGAACGAGCCGGGCGGCGGGCCCGCGCCGCGCCGCCCCTGGCACCGGACGCCGCTCTTCCGCATGGCCGCCTCGATCGCCGTCGTCGCCCTCGCCGCCACCGTCGCCTGGCAGACGCTCGAGCTGCGCCCGGCGCCCGAGGCCGCTTCGGCGCCCGCCCCCGCGCCGCAGGAGCTCCCTCGCCAGGTACCCGCGGTCGCGGCGCAGGACGCTCAGCCCGAGCCGAAGCAGGCCGTCGAGGTCGGACCCGCCCTGCAGAAAGAAGCTCCATCGCAGGGGGTGGTGAGTGATCGCCGCGCCGAAGCGGCGGCCCAGATCGGCAAGGCCGAACCCGCTCCCCCTTCTCTGGAAGAGGCCCGCGCGCGTCCCGTCGGCGCGGTCGAGCAGGCCGGGCGCGAAGTGCGAGCCGCGACCTCCGAAGCGGGGCCGGCACCGGTGCCACCCGATCGCAACGAGCGGGACCTAGCGGCCCTGCGAGCGCCGCAGGAGAGCGCTCGGGTCGCGATGGCCGACAGCATGGCGCCGTCTGCGCCGACGGCGGCGCAGGCAGCCGGAGGCCGCGCGAAGCGAGCCGCCGTCGCCGAGGGCGAGGTCGCTTCGCGCTCCGAGGCCGGCGAGCGGACGCTCGCCGCGCCCCGGCTCGCCGGCCGCGACGCCGTCGCCCCGTCCACCGGCGGCAGCGCCGAGCCGAACGATCAGCCGGTCGGAGACATGTTCTTCCGCCCGGCCGGCACCAACCCGTTCGTCGACACGGCGGAGGATCGGCTGTCGACCTTCGCGCTCGACGTCGACACCGGGTCGTGGAGCCTCGCCCGCGCCTACCTCGAGCGGGGCGCCCTGCCGCCGCCCGAGGCGATCCGGGTCGAGGAGCTCGTCAACGCGCAGCGCTACGGCGATCCGGCGCCCCGCCGCGGCGAGTTCACGCTGGTCGCCGAAGGCGCCCCTTCGCCCTTCGCACCGGCGGTCTCGAACGACCGCTATCGCCTGGTCCGCTTCGCGGTCAAGGCGCGCGAGGTCGTTTCCGAAGAGCGCAAGAGCGCGGTGCTCACCTTCGTCGTCGACGTCTCCGGCTCGATGGACCGGGAGAACCGGCTCGGGCTGGTCAAGCGCGCGCTCGGCCTGCTGCTCGACGAGCTCCGGCCCGACGACCGCGTCGCGCTCGTCGTATACGGCTCGCAGGGGCGCGTGCTGCTCGGGCACACGCGCGACCACGAGGCGATCCGCGACGCCATCGCCCGGCTCGTCCCCGAGGGCTCGACCAACGCCGAGGAGGGGCTGCGGCTCGGCTACCGGCTCGCCGGCGACGCCTTCCGGCGCGGCGCGATCAACCGGGTGATCCTCTGCTCGGACGGTGTCGCCAACGTCGGCGCGACCGGGCCCGAGTCGATCCTCGCGGCGATCGGCGAGGCCGCGCGCCGCGGCATCGAGCTGACCACCGTCGGCTTCGGCATGGGCAACTACAACGACGCGCTGATGGAGCGGCTCGCCGACCAGGGGGACGGCGCCTACCACTACGTCGACTCGCTCGAGGAGGCGCGCCGGGTCTTCGTCGAGAACCTGACCGGGATGCTGCAGACGGTGGCGCGCGACGCCAAAGTGCAGGTCGACTTCGACCCGGCGAGCGTCGAGCGCTGGCGCCTGCTCGGTTACGAGAACCGCGACGTCGCCGACCGCGACTTCCGCAACGACGCCGTCGACGCCGGCGAGATCGGCGCCGGCCACGCCGTGACCGCGCTCTACGAGGTCCGCCTCGCCCCCGGCGTGCGTTCCGCCGACCGGCTGGCGACGCTGCGGCTGCGCTGGCAGAGCGTCGAGGCCGGCCGCGTCGTGGAGGCCGAGCAGGAGCTCCATGCTCGCGACCTCGCGCGCGGCTTCGACCGCGCCAGCCGCGACCTGCGCCTCGCCGCCGTCGCCGCCGAGCTCGCCGAGCGGCTGAAGAAGAGCTACTGGGCCAAGGACACGAGCTGGGCGACGCTCGCCGCCGTGGCCCGCCGCCTCGAGCGCGACTTCCCGCGCGATGCGGTCGTCGCCGAGCTCGCCGACCTCGTGCGCGACGCCGCCCGTCTCGCCGGCGAGAACGAGAGCCCCGAGCGCCCGGGCGGCCCGCTCGACGACGAGCCTTGAGTTTCGAGTATCGGGGACAGAGTTTCGGGGACAGGTGAGTTTCTCTACCTGTCCCCGATCCCTGTTCCCGAAACTGTGCCGCCGCCGCTCAGGGGCAGCGTTCGCGCCAGCCGAGCAGAGGCCGCCAGCGGCGGTGCGTCAGAGGGTCGGCGCGCCGTTCGATCTCCTCGCGCCAGAGCGTCTCGAGCCGCGCCCGGTCGAGGCCCGGCTCGTCGGAGAAGGGGTTGCGCCGCGCGACCTCGGCGAGCGAAGCGTCGTCGGGCGCCAGCTCGGCGAGCGGGATCGGCGCGACGTCGCGATAGCCCTCGAGCGGACCGAGCCAGAGCCAGCCGTCGGCGAGCTCGTCGAGGCGCAGGCGCGGGTAGCCGCGCGCGTAGTAGACGTCCGGGGCCAGGACGAGCGCCCCGAGCTCGGTGCCCGCGAGGTCGAAGCCGACCGGGCGGCCGAGCCGCGAGGCCGCGCAGTCGAGCGCGCCGTCGAGCGGCAGGCAGTAGCTCCAGGGCTCGCTGCCGCACCAGAACGGCCGATGCAGCAGGGCGAGGAAGACGCGCTCGCCGAACCGGCGGCGCAGGATGTTGCCCATCCGGTCCATGAACGCCGTCGCGCGTCCCGCCAAATCGAGCTCGGGCTGGTGGTAGCGGGTGAAGGCGTGGTGCGCGCCGCAGTAGACCAGCACGCGCCGTCCGTCGCGCGCCGCGGCGTCGACCCGGTCGGCCAGGAAGCGGTCGTAGTCGAGGCCCCGCTCGCGCCAGTCGGGCGGCGGGCCGAGGGCGAGGATGCGCAGGCTCCCGGGCCCGTTCCGGTTCGCCCGCCAGGCCGCGTGCAGGATCTCGAGGTACTCGCGATAGGGCCAGGCGGCGGAGCGCTGCAACGCCAGCGCCGCCTCCGGACGCCACTCGGGAGCGGCGAGCAGCGCGTCGATCGCCTCCTGGTCCGCGGCGGAGAGCGTCTCCATCGCGAGCACGGCGCCGCGCGCGGCGAGCCCGGGCGTCAGCGCCGCCACCAGCTCGGCGTCCTGCCGGATCCAGTGCGATTCTCCCAGGATCACGAT
>WYBK01000017.1 GCA_011525905.1 Acidobacteriota bacterium | reverse complement strand
TTCCCGCCGCGACGGGCGGAGGAAGCGGCCGGCCGGCGTCCGGCGCGGCCGTGCGAGACGGCGACGAAGAGGGTGTCCCCGCGGCTGGAATCGAACACCTCGAGGGCGACTCGCGAAGCGCCGAGGTGCTCGGCGAGCGCGGACAGCGCGCAACTCCAGCGAGTCAGATCGCCGGCAGCCTCGTAGAGCTCGTCGAGCCAGTCGAGCTTCGACGACGTCGCGCTGCGGGGCCGGCCGAGAGGGCCGGCCGGTCGAGCGCGGCGTGCAATCGAGCGTACGTCCCGGCTCATGGCGCTGCTTCGTTCGACGGACCGGCGCGGCAGTTTCTTCGCGCCCATCGCCGCCACACCTCCCGACGCCACGAATCGACACCGAGGGGATCTCGATCGCTTCCCCGGACCTGCCGGGACTCTGCACCGCCCGGCGCGAGCCGGCACCGCTTCGCGGGGTGGTCCGGTCCATGCCGTCGCCACGGCATCATCGCCAGAATGCTCCGGCGATCGTCGCGGCGGCCTCCGCCGCGCCCGAAGCGACGCCGGGCGCCGGCCGCGGCAGGTCGAGCAGTCGAGCCGCCGCTTCCCGCCAGGCGCCCGACTCGAGCGCGGCGAGCGTCGTCGGCGCCGTGGGCAGGCGCGCCGCGGCCCACTCGGCGAGCACCGCCGACTCGCGGAAACCCGGGCGGGGCACGTGGAGGAAGCGCGACCCCGCCGCCCAGGCCTCGACCAGCGTCGAGTAACCGAGCTTGCCGACCACCAGGTCGGCCGCGGCCACGAGGTCGCGATGCGGCCAGGGGAGGCGGTGGGGCAGCCACCAGACCGAGCCGGCGCGCCGCGGCGGCTCCTCCCCCCCGACCACCGCGACCACGCCCGCCTCTCCCAGGCTCCAGGTCTCCCCGCCACCGGGGGACCAGGGGACGCCCCCGAGGCTCACCACCACGAGCCGCTCGTCGGACCCCACGCCGAGACGCCGCCGCACCGCCTCGGGACCGGCGATCGTCGGGCGCGCCACCGGTCGCACCCGGTGCTCGCGGGGGTAGACCACTTCTCCCTCGCAGAACGGCTCGGTGCGGATGCGCAGCGTCGCCAGAGCGTCGGCCCGCGCGAAGCGCTCGGCGAAGCGGCCGAGCCCGGCAACCTTTTGCCGCTCCCGTTCGTAGATCCATTGCCAGGTGAAGCTCTCGACGAGGATCGCGGGGAGCCCCGCGCGCGCGGCGAGCTCGATCCCGAGCGGCGCGATGTCGCTCAGGACGGCCTCCGCTCCGAAACGGAGCATCCGCTCCAGCCAGCCGGCGCTCGCCCTCTCGACGAGGCCCTCCCACCGCTCGAGCGCGGCGAGCGTCGCCGCCGGGTCTTCTTCGACCGGGGTGCGCTGCACCACGCCGACGTCGACCGGCGCCTCGACGAGCTCGAAGCGCAACGGCAAGGCCTGTTCGAAGAAGTACCCGGGCACCGTGGTGAAGAGCAGCACCTCGAGCGCCGGCTCTCTCTCGGCGAGCGCCGCGAGGACCGCCGAGATCCGCGCCGCGTGGCCGAAGCCGTGGGGCGTGACGAAGACCGCGAGGCGGCGCATCGGGGCAGTCTACCCACGGAACGGAGTTTGCATCTCGCAGCCGCCAATGGACCGGCATCATGCGGCGAACTGAGTCGAGCGCGACGGCCTCGCGCCCGCGCGAAGCCCGGGATACCCGGATGGCTCGCTTCCTGCGCGCCTTGGCGGTGACGCTGCCGCTCGGCCTCGACCCGCACGTCGAGAGCGCCGGCGCGCCGGCGGTCACGCGGCTCCCCGCCGAGCTGATCGGCGACGAGCAGGCGCTCGGCGCGATCGGCGTGGTCTGGACCGAGGGGCGCGTCTGCGCCGCGGTGGGGCTGCGTCAGGGAGAGAGCGCGCCTCGGCTCGGCCATCTCCACTGGCGCCCGAGCGGCGCTCCCTCGCGCGCGACCGTGCTCACCGCCGAGCGGCTCCCCGACGCCGAGACGCCGCGGGGCTTCGAGATCTGGAGCGGCTGCTCGCCGGCCCCCGAGCCGCGCGCGGGCGCCTCGCTCTCCGCGCTGCTGGTCGAGGCCGCCGGCATCGACGGCCGGCGGCGCCGCGTCGACCTGGCGAGCGGCTCACCCGGTACGTGGGCTTGGAGAGTGATTCATCCGTTCGAAACGACCGCCGAGGTGCTGCCTCCGGCGCAGGCCCGAGCCGCGGTCCCCACCGAGAGGCGCGGCGGCGGCTGAGCCGCGAGCGGGCGCGGCGGATTCCCCCGCGGATCGATCTGTAATATCCTCCGCAGACCGGCTTGGCGCGACGCGCCGGGCCCCCGCCGGTTCGATCCGGAACATCCCGTCGGAGTCCGCCATGTCCGAGAACGAGAACGCCACCGTCTCCGTCGAGCCTCGACCCGAGGTCGCCGAAGCGGCCGCCGCCGAGCCGGCGATCCCCTCGAGCGAGGGTGAGGCCGCCGAGGCCGCGTCCGCCGCGGTCGCCGCCCAGGTCTCGGGGACCGAGCCGGCCGAGGCCGCCGAGGAGGAGAAGTCCGCCGAACCGGTGCCCGCCGAGGCCGAGGGCGCGCCCGCCAAGGCGCCGCGCGCGAAGAAGAGTCGGCGCGGCAAGCGTCGGCCGGGCAAGGTGGACGAGGTCGTGCCCCCGACTCCCGAGGAGATCGCGGGCATCCCGAGCGACGCGGTGCGCGCCGCGGTCGAGGCCGGGCACCCGGTCGAAGGGATCGTGATCGGCTGGAACCAGGGGGGCTTCCACGTCGCGGTGGACGGCGTCACCGGCTTCTGCCCGCGCTCCTCGATGGAGATCGGACACCCGAAGGAGCCCGCTCAGTACCTCGACAAGAAGCTGGTCTTCCGCGTGCTGCGGGTCGAGGACAAGGGCCACCGGCTGGTCCTCTCGCACGCCGCGATGCTGCGCGAGGAGCGCAAGCAGCGCGCCGAGGAGCTGCGTCGCAAGATGACGCTCGGCAGCGTGCTCAAGGGGCGGGTGATCTCGCTGACCGACTTCGGCGCCTTCGTCGACCTCGGCGGCGTCGAGGGGCTGATCCACGTCTCCGAGATCCGCCACCAGCGCGTCGCCCACCCGAAGGAGGCGCTCGAGGTCGGCCAGGAGGTCGAGGCCCAGGTGATCAAGCTCGCCTCCGGCGGCGATCGGGTCTCGCTCTCGCTGCGCGCGCTCGAGCCGGATCCCTGGCAAGGAGTCGCGGAACGCTTTCCCGCGGGCGCGAAGTTCAGCGCCAAGGTCCTGCGCAAGAGCGACTTCGGCTGGTTCCTCGAGCTCGAGCCGGGGGTCGAGGGACTGCTGCACCATTCGCAGCTGCAGCCCGGCATGAACGCCGAAGATCCGCGCCTCGCCCCGGGCGAGACGCTGGAGGGGTTCGTGCGCGAGGTCGACGCCAAGCGCAAGCGGCTCTCGCTCTCCCTGCGCGAGACGCCGACGCACGACCCCTGGCAGGGGGTCGAGGGGCGCTACAGCGAAGGGATGGTCGTCAAGGGCAAGGTCGAGAAGGTCGAGCGCTTCGGCGCCTTCGTCGAGCTCGAGCCGGGCCTGACCGGCCTGCTGCCCAACTCGGAGATGGGTCTGCCGCGCGGCGCCAACGTCGCCCGCGTCTACCCGGTCGGCAAGGAGGTCAAGCTCCAGGTCGCCCAGGTCGACGTTCGCCGGCGACGGATCTCGCTGACCATCGAGGGCAAGACGCTCGAAGGCTCGCGCTCCGACTACCAGGCCTTCGTCAAGCAGAGCCGGCGCTCGACGGGCCTGGGCGCGATGGCCGCCGCGCTCGAGAAGCTGCGCCTCCCCCAGCGCTGAGCGGCTCGGGAGCGCTGCGGCGCTGCTAACATGGAACGGTTCATGGCCGACGGCGTCGGGACGAGATCGGCTCGCCTCCCCTTCGGAGGGCGCGAAGACCGCCTGAAGCGGCGGCTCCTCTCCGGGGCGGTCGAGGACAACCTGCGCGCGATCGAGAACCGCCCGCCCGGCCGCTTGTACCGGCGGCGCCGAGTGCGCTGGCCGATCGCCTTCGCCGGGCTGGCGGCGCTGGCCGCGGGCGCGCTCGTGCTCGCCCCCCGCCTCGGCTGGGGGGACTTCGCCGAGCCGACGCCCGGCACGCTGGTCGCCACAGTTCGCGCCGGCGACGACGCCGCGGCCTCGGATCCCGACCTGCCGCCGACGCGCGTGCCCGCCGCGGTCTTCCCGGTCGTCGTCCGGCGCGTGGTGCTCGACCCCGGCCACGGCGGCGGCGACCACGGCACCAGGACCCCCACCGGCCTCACCGAGAAAGAGATCACTCTCGACCTCGCCCGCCGCCTCGCCGAACGGCTGGGCGGCGCCGGCTACGAGGTCACGCTGACCCGCCAGGGAGACGAGCGGCTGGAGCTGCGCGAGCGGGCGCGCCTTGCCAACGAGCGCGCCGCCGACCTCTTCGTCTCGATCCACGTCAACTGGTTCGAGGACGGGCGGGCCAATCGCGGCATCGAGACCTACTTCCTCGGACCGACCGACGACCCCTGGGCGACCCGCCTGGCGAGCGCCGAGAACCTCGAGTCGGGCTACGCGCTGGCCGACGTCAAGCAGTTGCTCGAGAGCGTCTACTCCGAGTTCCGCCAGGACCAGTCGCGCGCGCTCGCCGCCTCGGTTCAACGCCGGCTCGTGCGCTCGGTGCGCGAGCTCTCGCCCGAGGTCGCGGACCGGGGCGTCAAGTCCGCGCCCTTCCTGGTCCTGGTCGACACCGAGATGCCGGCGATCCTCGCCGAGGTCTCCTGCCTGTCGAGCGACGAGGAAGCGCGTCTGCTCGCCGAGAGCGACTATCGGGATCGGCTGGCGCAGGCGCTGTTCGAGGGAATTCAGGCATACTCGCACTCCGTCCGCAAAGGCGGATGAGGAAGGGGAAGAGATGAGCGGCAAGGGACAGATGCTCTCGGTGGGGATCGATCTGGGGACGTCGCAGAGCGCGATCGCCACTTCGACCGGCGCGCGCCACGTCGTCGACAGCTACGTCGGCTGGCCGGTCGACATGGTGGCGAAGAAGGTGATCAAGAAGCCGGTGCTGATCGGCACCGAAGCGCTCGAGAACCGCTCGCTGCTCGACCTGCACCGTCCGCTCGAGCAGGGTCTGATCAAGGAGGGGTCGGAGAAGGACATCGCCGCGGTCAAGGAGATCCTGGGCCATCTGATCGGCCTCGCCGGCGAGGGGGGCAAGGAGCAGAAGGTGCGCGCGGTCGTCGGCGTCCCGGCCGAGACGTTGCGGGTGAACAAGCAGCAGCTGCGCCAGGTGATGCGCGGCATGGTCGACTCGTTGATCATCGTCTCGGAGCCCTTCGCGGTCGCCTACGGCATCGAAGCCCTGCTGCACACCATGATCGTCGACAGCGGCGCCGGCACCACCGACTTCTGCGTGATGAAGGGTCGCTACCCGACCGAGGAGGATCAGCGCACGCTCACCAAGGCGGGCGACTCGGTCGACGACCTGCTGGCCAAGCTGGTCGCCGAGCGCCACCCCGCGATCCAGTTCACGATCCACATGGTGCGGGGCTGGAAGGAGCAGCACGGCTTCGTCGGCGAGCCGCAGGGCAAGGTGGTGGTCACTGCGCCGTCGCACGGCAAGGCGACGCAGATCGACATCACCGAGGAGGTCCGCCTCGCCTGCCAGAGCCTGATCGCGCCCTACACCGAGACCCTGCTCGACCTGCTCGCCGCGGTCGAGCCCGAGTACCAGGAGCGGGTGCGCCACAACGTCATCCTGGCGGGGCGCGGCTCGCGCATCCGCGGCCTCGCCGGAGAGCTCGAGAAGGCGCTCGCCGACCTGGGCGGCGGCAAGGTCTCGGCGGTCGAGGACCCGGTCTTCGCCGGCGCCGCCGGCTGCCTGTCGATCGCCCTCGACGCCGACGACTCCGACTGGGAGAAGATGACGGCTTGAGGCCGGCCGGACGATGACGACTTTCGACGCAGAGGGCTCCGGCGGCTTCAAGCGCTCGACGCGCATGCCGCTCGACGCGGTCGTCCGCCTCCACTTCGAGGGGACGGTCGCCTACCAGAACGGCTTCGCCGCGAACGTCTCGGCGACCGGGATGTTCGTCAAGCACCCCGACCCGCCGCCGATCGGGACGCGGCTCGTCTTCGAGTTCGTGCTCGGCAGCCAGCGGCGGCCGGTGCAGGGCGCCGGGGTCGTGGCCTGGGCCCGCGACCGCTACGAGGGTCCGGGGCGGCCCGCCGGCATCGGCATCCAGTTCACCCAGGTCGACTCGGCGAGCCGGCACCACATCGCCGAGGCGCTCTTCGAGTACCTCGAGGCCTCGCTCGGCGAGGAGCTGATCCAGCGCGCCGGCGAGGAGCTCGGGATCGACGCCGGCGAGATCGCGGCCGCGGAGGAGGCCGTGCGCGAGCTCGACCTCCCGGAGGAGAGGGTCGCCGAGGCTGCACGCCCGCCGGAGGCACAGACGAGCCCGTCGCTGTTCGACGAGCGGCCGAGCGCGCCGGCGCCGGCCCCGACGCCGCCCCGTTTCGAGCTCGCCGAGAGCGAGGAGATCTCGCCGCCCGCGGCCGAGACCGACGAGCAGCGGATCGATCGGATGGTCCGCGAGGCGCTCGAGGAAGAGGCGTCGATCGCCGGCGCCGCGGTCGCCGGCTCGACTCGCCGCGGCTCGGCGATGCTCTGGATCGGCGGCGCGGCCGCCCTCGTCCTGGTCGCCGCCGGCGGCTGGGCGGTCTGGCGCTACGGCCTCGGCCCGGACTCGCCGGCGCCGCGCGCGACGGCCACCGCGGCCGCGACGCCGACCCCGACGCCGCGGCCCCCGCTCGCCGCCGACCTGGGCCCGGTCTCGACGCTCGCCGAGACCGTCGGGGCCTCGTCGGCGCAGGAGAGCGCGCCCGAGCCGCCGCTGCCGGCGGCGGTGCCGCCACCCGCGGCGGCGGCCGCGCCCGAGGCCGGCGCTTCCGGCACGCCGGC